>NZ_JBSFFY010000016.1:0-168785 GCF_053596315.1 Streptomyces sp. NPDC001732 | reverse complement strand
GCCACCGGCCTGGTCATCTCCGCCCTCCCCGGCGCCGGAGCCCTGTTCTGGACCCTGCCCGACGACAAGCTCCCCTCCTGGCTGCGCGACTCACGCACCGCGATGAAGGAGACCGGCAAGGCCCTGGTCGCCTGGGACGAATGGGGCAAGAACCCCGCACGCGCCGCCGGAGCGGTCACCTTCAACGTCCTGACCACCGTCTTCACCGGCGGCGCCGGCGGCGCAGCCGCCGGAGCCGGCAAGGCCGGCGCCGTCGCCAAGGTCCTCTCCGTCGCCGGCAAGACCGGCAAGTTCATCGACCCGATGACCTACATCGCCAAGGGCGCCGGCACCGGCCTCTCCAAGATCGGCGACATCACCAAGGGCCTCAAGGGCATCGGCACCATCGACATCCCCAAACTCCCCGACGGTTCGGTGCAGTTGCCCGATGGCCGCCTCCTGGATCCCAACGGGAACCTGGTCGCCCCGAACGGCGTGGTCGACACGACTCCGATCCCGCACGACACGGTCCCCGGCACCTCGGGCCTGCCGAAGTCCTGGCAGATCCAGCAGCCGGTACCGGCGGGCGTGCATACGGGGAACGGCATCCCCGACATGCCGTCGTACCCGCCCGGCGGCGGTTTCGACAACGTGTCGTACGGGCCGGGGAACCACGTCCCGGGCGGCAACCACGTCCCCGCTGTCAGCAGCCACGTTCCCACCGACCACTTCCCCACCGCTCCGGGGCACAACCTGCCGCCCAACGGGTTCCACGCCCCCGGCCACGACCTGCCCGGCAGCACCCCACACGCACCGGACACCCCGCACACCCCGTCCCACGACGGCCCCAACGGCCCGCACAACGACGGCCCGCACAACGGTGGGCACGACAACCCGTACGGCGGGCACACGGACGACGCGGTCGGCCACACCGACGACGCGGCGCACACGGGTGACCACGGCAACCCGGGCAACCACTTCGACCCGCACGGCACCGCCGACGACCTCGCGCACGGCGCCGACGACGGCACGCCGCCCGGCCACCACGACCCGGACGGGGCGGGCAGCGGCGGTTCGGGGAGCGACTTCACGTACAAGCCGCACATGTCGGCCGACGACTTCGACGACCTCACGACGGCCGAGAAGCACCGGGTCGCCGCGGCCGAGCTCACCGAGGGGACGGTTCCGTTCGCCGACGACTTGGCGGCGATCGAGTACGGCCGGGACTACTGGAACGACTACGTGGACAATCTGGACCCGTCCGCGAAGCAGGCCCTCTGGGACTACACCGGCGAGACGTTCCCGTCGTACCACGACATGAACGGCCATCTGCGCGGCACTCCGGGGTACGGGCCGAAGCCCGAGGTGCTGCACGACATCGCCGAGATGGACCGGGTCATGTCGACGCGTCCGGTGCCCGACGACATCATGGTCGTCCGGGGTACCGGTCTGGGCCACCTCAAGCTGGACTCCCCGCTCGACATGCTGGGCCAGACGTACCCGGACAAGGGCTACACTTCCACGTCCCTCGGCAACCACCCGGTGTCCGGCTTCGCCGGCAAGGAGGCGATCCTGCACCTTCGCGTGCCGAAGGGAACGCCCGCCCTGTGGCTGGAGAAGGTCTCCAAGTTCGACGTGTCGGAGCGGGAGCTGCTCCTGGCCCGCGGTTCCGAGTTCAAGGTGACCCGCGTCTTTATGGAGAATGGCCAGGTCCAGGTCTACGGCGAAGTCCTGCCGCCGAACAAGGGAGTGGCGCACTGATGAGCAGCGAGCAGCGGCCCAATCCGCGACTGAACGAGGATCTGATGTTCAACGCGGCGCCCGGGGGGCCGCCGCGCTACGGCTCCGGGTCCCGTGGCCCTGTCCAGTACCTGACGGTGGCGGACAGGGCCGGTGAGGTGATCGGCTACGTGTGGGCGAACGACGAGGACGACGCCGCTGGGTGGCTGGTCCGCAAGGCGGGTGGCGACGAGGCGTTCAACAAGGGTGCCAGGTGGGCCCGGAAGCTCCACGACGCGAAGGCCCGGGGGCTGGCTCCGACAGCGGCCCTGGCAGAGATGATCAAGGAGTCGGATCCCGCGAAGAGCAGTCACGTCGTGCCCGGCTCCCTGACCGAGGCGCCGAACGCCGATGCGGTCAGGAGCCTCGCCGACGCGAGCTGACCATGACGCGTGAATCGGGCGCACCCCGTTACCGCAGCACGACCGACAGGCCGGTCCACCACCTCACCGTCGCCGATGCCCGGGGCGAGGCCATGGGCTATCTGTGGGCGAACGACGAGGACGACGCGGCCGGATGGTGTCTGCGTCCGGCCGGTGACGCGGCCTCGGTCGGCGAAGGGGTCGGGTGGTCCCGGAAGCTGGACGAGGCCAGGGCGCGCGGGCTCGTGCCCACGGCCGCTCTCGCCGAGCTGGCCGGCGGTTCCGCACCGGGTCCCGTCGGCCGGATCGTGCCGGGCTCCCTGGCCACGGCCTCCTCGCTGGAGGCCCTGAAGGAGCTGGCCCGTGTCGTGACCGGGGCCGACGACCGGCGTCTGCTGGAGCGGCTCGACCGTGAGAACGCCGACGCGTGGCGCGAGTTGCGGGAGGCGTACGCCGCGCTCACGGACGAGGACCGCGACGTGCGGTGGTCCGAGGGCGGGAAGCAGCCCGACGGCACCCGGCGGATGAGGTATCCGCTGTACGGCGAGCGGCTCCGGCGGCTGGTGGGCGCGCTGTCCGCCGTCGGCGCGGTGACGCCCGCCTACCTGTGGCAGGACAATCCGCCGCCGGTCGCGCCCGGCGACGGCTGGCTGAGTCCGGCCGACGCGGTGCGCGCGGCCACGGCCGTGGTGCGCGGGGAACGGTTCTGCGACGGGACGATCGCACGGGCGGCGGGGGACGGCCTTCTCGACGCCGTGGCCGAGTCGTTGTGCGCCTGGTACGAGGCGGTGGCCGACGGCTCGCATGATGGTTCCCGACACGTACGGAATGCCTGTTCGCGGTAATCGCTCGTGCTCCGACCCGGGTTGTACCGGCCGATCGCGCATGCTCTATGTTTCAGGAGTTAATCAGGGGGATTCCCGTATGGTGCGCCGTCGGCCGGGCGACCGGGACCGACGCGACGTACGACCGACGCGACGTATGACCGACGCAACGTACGACTGAGACAACGGACGACGAGACGAATGGCACGGGATTACGACAGCCAGCTCCTGGAGTCGGTGGCGGTCCGCCGGCGCAGGATGCGGGACGCGCTGCTGTTCGGCGCGCAGCGGGCACGGCGCACGGCCGACGAGCGGCTCGGGAAGGTGTTCGCGGGAATCGCCATCACCGCCGTGCTGTGCGCGGGGTGCGTGGGATGGTCCTTCATCCAGAACATGATGGAGAAACAGAAGGCCGAGCAGCAGAAACAGCAGCGCCAGGAACAGCAGTACCAGCAGCCGACGAAAACGGCGCAACCGGATAAAACCGGGGAATCGACGAAGAATCCCCAGTGAATCGCTAATTCCGGAAAATAGATAAAGAGTTCCCCGCAAAAGGGGACGGAGAAGGCGCTAGTAGCATGGGCACGCCAAGCTGCCCGACTCCTCAAACGTCGCGATGATAGGTTCCCGTCAAGTGGTGAGCACAGCAACGACTTCCCGAGCGCAGCTCAGCCGGGTGACCCTGGTCGGTGAGCGACGCCGGGCCGATATCGTCCTGCCGTCCGATACTCCGATCGGGCAGCTGCTGCCGGACATTCTGCAGTTGCTGGACGACCGGGCTGCGGCACGCCCGATGACTCGGCAGTTGATCACTTCGGACGGTTCCGCGCTGCCGCACGACAGCACGCTGTCCTCGGCGGGGATCGCGGACGGTGCCGTGCTCCGGCTCGTCCGGGCCCACTCCGCACCCCCCGCCCCGGTGGTGCACGACGTCACCGATCTGGTGGCCGACGACCTCGATCTGCAGACCTGGCGCTGGCGCCCCTCCGCTCGTCGGACGAGTGCGGGCGTGGCCTCCGTGACCTTCGCGGTGGTCGCCGCGCTGCTCGCCCGCCGCGAGTTCGCCCTGGACGCCCTGAGCAGCGTCCTCGCGGTCGCCACGCTCGTACTGCTGGCGGCCGGTGCGCTCATCGCGAAGATCGGCCGGGGGAACCGGGGGCTGGCGACCGCGCTCCTGCTCGCCTCCGGCAGCCTCGGCATCCTCACCGCCTGGACCGCCGCGGACGCCTACGACTGGGCGGGCACGGCGCGGCTGGCCGCCGTCGCCGGGGCGCTGGCCCTGACGCTGGTGCTCCTCGGCTACTTCTCGCCGCTCGGCCGCGGCGGGCTCATCGGGGCCGCCGCCACCGCCGTGATCACCGTGGTGTGGGAGGCCGTCGCCGCCGTCCAGGACGATCTGGCCCGGCTCGGCGCGGTGATGGCCGTCTTCTCCGTCGTACTGCTCGGTCTGCTCCCCCGGCTCGCGCTGGCGGCGTCCGGGCTCACCGCGCTCGACGACCGCCGCTCCGGCGGCACCTCCGTCAGCCGGCACCAGGTGGGCAACGCGCTGGCGGCCACCCACCGCGGTCTCGCTCTGGCGACCGTGGTCACGGCGGTCTCCGCAGCGGCCGGCGGCTGGCTGCTCACCCTGGCCGACAAGCCGTCCGTGTGGACGGTGGCGCTCCCCTCGCTGGTGGCCCTCGTGCTGCTCTCGCGGGCGCGGGCCTTCCCGCTGGTCGCCGAGGTCGTGGCGCTCTTCGCCGCCGCGGCGGTCCTGGTCGTGCGTCTCGTCATGCTGTGGATGCAGCACGCCGGGGGCGCCGGGCCGCTCGCCCTGCTGTGCGTGGCCGCGGTGCTGCCGCTGCTCGTCCTGGCGGTGCAGCCGCCCGAGCACGTTCAGGTCCGGCTGCGGCGCATGGCCGATCTGGTCGAATCCATCGGTGTGGTGGGGCTGTTCCCGCTCGCCGTCGGTGTGTTCGGCGTGTACGGACAGCTGCTCAACAAGTTCTGAGTCGACTCGCAGGTGCTCCCGGCGGGGCAGCAGGGCGAAAAAGAAGGGCAGACATGCCGAACGAAGACAACTGGCAGGGAGATGTGCTGCGCGCCATGAGGAGCGGCGGCCCCGCCCGGGAGGGCGCGCAGGACCCCGGCGGCCAGGGATACGGCACCCCCGCGCAGGGCCAGGTCCAGGGGCAGCAGGCGTACGGCACTCCCGTGCAGGGCCAGGTCCAGGGACAGTCTGCGTACGGCGCCGCCCCCCAGGACCAGGCGCACGGTACCCCCGCGCAGGGCCAGGCGTACGGCGCCGCCCCCCAGGACCAGGTGTACAACGCCCCCGCGCAGGACCAGGCGTACGGCCAGGGCGGTCAGGCGTACGCCCCCGCGTCCGGTCACGGCGTTCCCGGGCAGAACGCCCCGGCCGCCGGTGCCGGGCAGGCGTACGGGACGCCCCAGCAGCAGGCCGGGTACCAGGAACAGCAGCAGGCCGCCGCGTACGCCGGATACCAGGAGCAACAGCAGGCGCACCAGCCCCAGCAGCACGCCGGATACCAGGGACAGCAGGCACATCAGCCCCAGCAGCAGGCCGGGTACCAGGAACAGCAGCAGGCCGCCGCGTACGCCGGATACCAGGAACAACAGCAGGCGCACCAGCCCCAGCAGCACGCCGGATACCAGGGACAGCAGCAGGCCGCCGCGCACCCCGAGTATCAGGGACAGCAGCAGGCGGTGGCCGCGCAGGCCGTCGGGCAGCCGCAGCAGGGCCGCCCTCAGGCCCCGGCGCAGTCCGCCGCGTACACACCGGGCAGCCGTTCCCACCAGACCCCCGACTCCCGGCCCGTCGTGGACCGGAGCCTGGCCGCGGTCGGGCTCAAGGCCCGGCGCGGGGAGCCGTTCGCGGCGCGGGCCGCGCGGGCCCTGCGGGTGAGCGTGTCCTCGTCGGCCGCGCGCGAGGTGGCCAGGACCACCGCCACCGCCGAGACGCTCCAGCAGCCCGTGACCACCGGCCGGCAGATCGCCGTCACCTCCATCCGGGGCGGCGCGGGCAAGTCCACCGTCGCCGCGCTGCTCGGCACCACCTTCGCGCACTACCGCCAGGATCCGGTCCTGCTCGTCGAGGCCGACCCGGCGCTCGGTTCGCTGCCGCTGCGGCTCGGCGCCGAGACGCTGCGCTGGACCACCGGTGACCTGGCGGGCATCATCGAGCCGCAGATGTCGCTGCTCGACATCACCGGCTACCTCGTCCAGCTCCCCGGCAACGCCTGGCTGCTGCCCGGCAGTCAGGGCCAGATCGGCGCGATGCTGGACAGCAGGGCGTACGAGCGGGTCATGGTGTCGCTGCGCCGTTACTTCGGCGTCACCGTCGTGGACTGCGAGACGCTGCCCGCCGAGGTCGCCCGGGTCGCGCTCTCCGCCGCCCAGGCCCGGGTGCTGGCCGCTCCCGCCACGCTGGAGGGCATCACCAGCACGTACGCGGTGCTCCAGTGGATGCAGTCGCTGCCCCGGCAGGTGATCGCCGGCACGGTCGTCGTGCTCAGCGAACTGGTGCCGCACCCCGGGCTCGACCTCGACGAGGCGACGAAGAAGCTGGAGGCCACCGGGGCGAGCGTCCGGGTCCTGCCGTACGACCGGCACCTGGCGGCCGGTGGCGAGATCCGCACCGAACTCCTGGCGCACGCGACCAGGGAGGCCGCCACCCGGCTCGCCGCGGACGTGTTCCGGCTCTCCCAGCAGCAGCACTGATCACTTCACCGATCGGCAGCACCACCGTTCCCCCGATGCCGATGCCGAGCCCGACCCCGAGTGACGGACGACGATGAGTACCCGACTGATCCACCGCCCGGCCAGGACCACCCGGCCGCCGGCCGCCTCCGAGGCGCGCACCATCGAGGCGCCGCCGAACCTGCCCGAGGGCAAGTCGGGCAACATCGCGATGTCGTTGTTGCCCGTCGCCGGTGTGATGTCCTCCGTCGTGATGATGACGGTCGTGCGCAACAGCCAGTTCGCCGGGCTCGGGGCGATCATCCTCGTCGTCACCGTCATCGGCTCCGTCGCGCTCGTCTTCTCGCAGCGCGGCAAGGCCCAGCGCACCCGTCGCACCCAGCGCGAGGCCTACCTCGCCTATCTGGAGGACCTGCGCGAGGAGTTGTCCGTCGAGGAGCGCGAGCGGGCGGAGCGGGCCGATGTGCTCAACCCGCCGCCGCACGCCCTGTACGACATAGTCCGCGACCCGGCCCGGCTCTGGGAGCGCCGCCGGCTCGACGGCGACTTCCTGCGGGTGCGCGTCGGCACGGGCGAGATGCCGGTGCGTGACCTGAAGGTCGCCCAGCAGGGCTCCTCGGTGCTCTCGCCGCCCGACACCTTCATGCTCAACGAGGCGTCGGCGCTGATGGACCGCTTCCGTACCGGCACCGAACTCCCGCTCACCGTCCCGCTCGACCGGGTCGGCAACATCAGCGTCATCGGCCCCCGCGAGGACTGTCTGCGCGTCGCGCGCGCCCTGCTCGTCCAGACCGCCGCCACCCACGCCCCCGACGACGTGGCGATGGCGCTCGCCGTGCCCGGTGACCGGCTGGCGGACTGGGAGTGGGCCAAGTGGATGCCGCACCTGCTCGACCCCGAGCAGTTCGACGGCCCGGTCGCCGCCCGCCGGATCGCCCCGTCCGCGCCCCAGCTCGCCCGCCAGATCGGCCCGGAGCTGCGCCGTCGTGCCTCGTACGCGGCCGAGGTGCGGCGCGGTCTGTCCGGCAAGGACGCGCTGTCCATGACATCCCGGCTGCTCGTCGTCACCGACGGGCACGGCGAGGACGCCGTCGACCTGCCGCGCCCCGACGACGCGGTCGGGCTGCGCGAGATGGGCGTCAGCGTGCTGCACCTGCTCGAACAGCGGGTCCAGGAGCCGGGGCACGTCAGTGTCCGGATCACCGTCGACGGCGACGGGGTGGTCATCGAGGACCTGCGCGAGCAGGAGCCGATCAGCGCCCACGGCATCGTGGACGAGGTCGGCATCCCGTTCGCGGAGGGCCTGGCCCGGATGCTGGCGCCGATGCGGCTGTCCGCCGAGTCGCTGGTGGACGCCCCGCTGTCCGGCCCCGTCGACTTCGCCGATCTGCTCGGCATCGACGACGTGGCGCAGCTCGACCTGTCGTACCTGTGGGCGCCGCGCGGCGAACGTGCCTTCCTGCGCGTGCCGATCGGCATCAGCGACTCCCACCAACCGGTGCTCCTGGACCTGAAGGAGTCCTCCGAGCTGGGCATGGGCCCGCACGGGCTGTGCGTCGGCGCCACCGGTTCCGGCAAGTCGGAGCTGCTGCGCACCCTGGTCCTCGCCCTGGTGGCCACGCACCCGCCGGAGGACCTCGCCCTGGTCCTCGTCGACTACAAGGGCGGCGCGACCTTCGCCCCGTTCGCGGAGCTGCCGCACGTGGCCGGTGTCATCACCAACCTGGAGAACCAGGCGGGTCTCGTCGAGCGGGTGCACGCCTCGCTCGCCGGTGAGGTCAAGCGCCGCCAGCAGGTGCTCAAGGACGCGGGCAACGTCGCCGACATCGGTGACTACGCGGCGCTGCGCGCGGACCGGCGGCCCGACCTGGACCCGCTGCCGCACCTGTTCGTGGTGATCGACGAGTTCGGTGAACTGCTCACCGCGAAGCCGGACTTCATCGACCTTTTCCTCTCCATCGGCCGCATCGGCCGCTCCATCGGTGTGCACCTGCTGCTGTCCAGCCAGCGCATCGAGGGCGGCAAGCTGAAGGGCCTGGACACCTACCTCTCGTACCGGCTCGGGCTGCGCACCTTCTCCGCCGACGAGTCCCGCACCGTCCTGGACACCACGGACGCCTTCCACCTGCCGCCGCTGCCCGGCTTCGGCTACCTCAAGGTGGACACCAGCCACTACGAACGCTTCAAGGCGAGCTACGTCTCGGGCGCGTACCGGGGCCCCGTGCAGCGGGACGATGAGCAGGACGCCGGGCCGCTGGCCCTGGAGTACGAGGCGTTCAACACCCTGGCCGAGCCGGAGACCGCGGCCGAGGAGCCGAAGGTGCGGCGCCGGGAGACCGGGCCGACCGAGATGGGCGTCATCGTCGACCAGCTGCGGGAGGCGGCCGGTCCGGTGCGCCGCATCTGGCTGCCGCCACTGCCCGGCGCCATCGCCCTGGACAAGGTCGCCGGGCCGCTGGACGTGGGCCCGCGCGGAATGCAACTGGCCGGGCGCAAGGGCCCGTTGCAGGTGCCGCTCGGTCTGCTCGACGACCCGACGAAGCAGTGGCAGGGCCAGTGGTACCTGGACCTGACGGTGGCGGGCGGGCACGTCGCGATCATCGGGGGGCCGCAGTCCGGCAAGACCACGCTGCTGCGCACGCTCGCCCTTTCGCTCGCGCTCACCCACACCCCGCAGGAGGTCGGCGTCTACGGCCTCGACCTGGTCGGCGGCGGGCTCCAGGCGGTGTCCGGGCTGCCGCACGTCGGCGGGGTCGCCGGCCGTGCGGACCGGGAGCGCGCGGGCCGCACCGTCGAGGAGGTGCGGGGCATGCTCGCGGTCCGCGAGGAGCTCTTCCGCGAGTACAACATCGACTCCGTGGAGCAGCTGCGCTCCCTGCACGCGGCGGGCCGGCTGCCCCAGTTGGCCTCGGCCGAGATCGTGCTGATCATCGACGGCTTCGGCGCGCTGCGCGACGACTTCGACGAACTGGACGACGCCGTCGTCGACATCCTCAAGCGCGGTGGCGGCTACGGCATCCACGTGGTCGCGGGCATGCTCCGCTGGAACGACGTGCGCATCGCCACCCAGTCGAACTTCGGCACCCGGGTCGAGCTGCGGCTGAACGACCCCAGCGAGTCGAGCATCGACCGCAAGCTCGCCCAGACCCTGTCCCCCGACGAGCCGGGCCGCATCCTCACCGACGGCAAGCTCTTCGCGCAGGTGGCGCTGCCCCGTACGGACGGTCTGGCGGACGCCTCGGACCTGGGCGCCGTCCTGGAGCACACCGCCCGCACGATCCGCGCCACCTGGAGCGGCGAGGTCGCCCAGCCGGTGCGGATCCTGCCGCACGTCCTGGAGCCGCACCTGCTGCCGGGGCCGGTCGCCGAGCCCAAGCGGGTGCCGATCGGCCTGGACCAGACGGCGCTCGCGCCCGCCCTGCTCGACCTGTTCCACCACGACCAGCACCTGCTGGTCCTGGGCGACAGCGAGTGCGGCAAGACGAACCTGCTGAAGACCGTCGCCCGCGGCCTCATCGAGCGCTACGGCGAGGAGGAGCTGGTCTTCGCCGTCATGGACCCGAGGCGCGGGCTGCGCGGCGCGATCCCCGAGGAGTTCCGCGGCGGTTACGCGTACAACCCCAAGATGTGCGCGGGGCTGGCCGCCGGGATCGCCACCGAGCTGGAGAAGCGGCTGCCGGACGACCGGGCGGACACCGAGGACCTGGAGCCCGGCAGCTGGGGCAGCGGTCCGCGGATCGTGATCCTCGTCGACGACTACGACGTGCTGACCACGGCGGGCCAGGCGCCCCTCGACCCGTTCCTGCCGTACATCCCGTCCGCCGTGGACATCGGGCTGCACTTCGTCCTGACCCGCCGCGTGGCGGGCGCCTCGCGCGGCATGTACGACCCGCTGATGCTGGGGCTGCGCGAGTCGGGGGCCTCGGCGCTCCTGATGGCGGGCGACCGCAGCGAGGGGCAGCTGTTCCCCGGCGTGTACGCGAGCCAGCAGCCGCCGGGACGCGGCGTGTTCATCCGCAGGGGCCAGCCCAACCGCCTCATCCAGACCGTGTACACCGCGGAGTGACGCACCGGGGGCGGTCCCGCACCGACGGGCCGCCCCATCGCGCCTCCGCCCCCCGGACGAAGAAGGAACGGCCGACCACATGACCAAGGACGTCATCGCCCTCACCCCGCGCATGCCCGACCCGTTGACCGTGCTCGCCGGTCTGCTCTCGGGCGGCCCCGACAAGCTGGTGGGGACGACGGGCGAGGACGCCGTCGTGCAGCTCTGCGACGAGGAGGGCCGGCCGCTCGTCTCCGTCGAGGCGCCGATGCTGGTGCAGGTCGCGGGCGAGGCGGAGCGGCTGCTCGGGACGACCGCGCCCCCGGTTCCGTACTGGTGGACGGAGGCCCGTGCCACCACCGGTGTCCAGGAGGCCGAACTGCTCGCGGGGACCTTCGCGGCCCGGGTCGCCACGCTGGCCGGGGGCTCCGCCTGGCCACCGGAGGCCGCACGCTCCCTGGGGGTGGTGAAGAGCGAGGGCGTGCACGCGGTGCCCACGCCCGCCGCCGCGCAGCCCGCCGTCGACGCCCTCACCGACAAGGTGGCCGTCATCATCCAGGACCGTCCGGTGATCGCCATGACGGCCTGGCTGGCGGACGCGTTCCGGGCCGCGGCCAATGCGGAGCTGGGCATCCAGATCGTCACCTCACCGGGCGCCATGCTCTCCCCCGCAGTGCGCAACAGTCTGAGCGGCTGGCCGTCGCGGTGGGTGGTGCAGGACGAGAAGGACGGCTACTACGACGGCCTGTCCGGTGCCGTACTGCGCTGGCAGCACGGCATGTTCGCGCCGGTCGAGTCGGCCGATGCCACCCCCCACGACCTGCGCACCCCGGTGGCCGCCGCCTACGGGGAGGTCACGGACACCGGTGAGCGTCAACTGGCCCTGACGTTCCGTACGGTCCACCCGGCGGACGACCGGCTGGTGCTGGGCGGGGCCCTGGAGTCGGTGTGGCGGGAGCTGACGGGCGCGGAGCCGGCCGGCTGGGGCACCGCGGAGCCCGCCTCCCTGCCCTGGTCGCTGCGGCGACTGACCGATGTCGCCTTCGAGCGGGCGCCCGAGCCGACCTGGTTCGTGGTGGTCGGCGGTCCGGACCGGCCGGGTCTGGCCACGGTCCGCGTCAGCCGTACGAAGGGCGGGGTGGAGGAGGAGGTCACGCTGGCGTTCGGCTACGGCCCCGGCGAGGAGCCGCCGTTGGAGGCCCTGCCCCGGGCGGCCGAGGTGCTGGCGACCCGTCATCATCTCCAGTCGATGCTCGTCCAGATCCGCAAGGCCCGCCGCGACCTGGCCGTTCCATCGCGGTTCGAGGGACCGGGCGTCCCGGTGGCGTTCGTGCTCGGCGCGGAGGAGGTCCGCGAGATGCCCGGCGACCGCGCCCGGCGCACCCCGCTGTCCGAGCCGCCGGTCCAGCTCGGCCCGGCGTCCCGTCCCGCGCTGTACTACCCGCTGCCCGGCGACCCGGCGGACCTGTCGGGCTGGCAGGACTTCGAGCGTCTGATGCGGCATCTGAAGGGCGCCTGAGCACGCCGGGCGCGCGGCCGGGCAGGTCCTGAGCGGCGCGCGAAGGGCCCCCGGGACGGAACGGAACC
This sequence comes from Streptomyces sp. NPDC001732, assembly GCF_053596315.1. Classification (NCBI taxonomy): domain Bacteria; kingdom Bacillati; phylum Actinomycetota; class Actinomycetes; order Kitasatosporales; family Streptomycetaceae; genus Streptomyces; species Streptomyces sp. NPDC001732. Next base: position 156,510 of record NZ_JBSFFY010000016.1, on the reverse strand, counting down.
CGTCCCGGGGGCCCTTCGACATGCCTTTTTGCGCCATTGTGCGAGCGCCGGTCCGGCCGGTGAATGATCGCTCCGGCAAGACACGAACCGCTCAAAGCTGTTCACTGGATTCCGGCTATCAAGCAATTTCGGTCACAAACGACTTCCCTCCGTCGTCCACACAGGGTTGACTGGGAGTCACGCATGGTGATGCCACCGTCCTGCGCCAAGGGCGATTGCCACCACGGGCCCCGCGGGCCCGGCCCCGATGCCCCGAAACCCGGCAGAGGAGAGTGAGCAGGGATGACTGCTGCGTCTCGCACGGTGCGCCTTTGGCCCCGGTCGCCCGGGGCGGGCGGCCCGGCCCCGCGACACTTATCCGGCGCAGGCTCCGAATTCGGCCGGATATTCGCCCTTACCGTTCATCCGTACCGTTTCCACGAGGGGCACCAATGAGCCAGATCGCGCTGCCGACGTTTCATATGCCGTTCCAGAGCACCGGATGCAACCCGGGTATCGAGGAGACCAGGGAGGCCGTGTGGGAATGGGCCGAATCGAGTGGCCTCGTACTCTCCCCCACGGCGCGGAAGAAGATGATCCGGACCAGACCCGAACTCTGGATCTCCCTCATCTTTCCCAAAGTCTCGCAGCAGCACCTCGATCTTTTCTGCCAGTGGCTCTTCTGGGCCTTCCTCGTCGACGACGAGTTCGACGACGGGCCCGCCGGACGTGATCCGCGCATGTGCGAGGCGGCGATCGACCGCCTGGTGGCCGTGCTGGACGGCGGGCCGCCGCACGGGGCCATGGAGCACGCCCTCGTCGGGCTCAGGGCCAGGACGTACCGGGACCGCTCGGCGGGCTGGATCCGGCAGTTCCGACGGGACACGGTCGCCTGGCTGTGGACCTACTACGCCGAGGCCGTGCAGCGGGCCGCCGGACAGGTGCCGACCAGGGCCGAGTTCGTGAAGCACCGCCGGGACTCGGTGGCCATGCAGCCCTTCCTGGACCTGCACGAGATCGCCACCGGGATCGACCTCCCGGAATCGGCCCGGAGCCTTCCCGCGTACATCGCCCTGCGCAACGCCGTGACCGATCACTCGGGACTGTGCAACGACATCTGCTCCTTCGAGAAGGAGGCGGTGCTCGGCTACGAGCACAACGCGGTGTGCCTCATCCGGCGCGAGCACGGACTGACGCTCCAGGAGTCCGTCGACGAGGCCGGGAAGCAGCTCGCGGACATAGCGGAACGGGTGCGGCGCGCCGAGCGGGAGCTGACCGAGGAGATCGCGGCGGCCGGCATCGAGGGCCCCACCCGGATCGCGCTGGAACGGTGTGTGCGGGACTACCGGGGCCTGGTCCGGGGCGACTTCGACTACCACGCCCGCGCGGAGCGCTACACCCGTCCCGACCTGACGGAGATCGACGAGCGGGACTCCCTGTCGGAGTTCTTCGCCGCCTGACCGAGCGCCGCCCGTCCCGCCCGACCGGCCGGGACGGGCGGTGGGTTCGGCGATGCGGCCGATGACGGTGACACGCCCGCGGTGGCGGCGGTGTGCTTCCGCGGCGGGTCGAGCGCGGTACACCGTACTTCCCACGACCGCACCACAACACACCGCACCGCACCGCACCACAACACACCGCACCGCGCCGCATCGCACCGCACCGCAGAAGGGCCGAAGCCGTCCCATGACCGCCGCACCCCCTCCCGCATCCGGGACGTCGCCGCAGGCCGAAACGGTTCACGGAACCGTGCGTGGAACACTGGAGCGGGGCGTCCGCGTCTTCCGCGGCATCCCGTACGCCGCCGCCCCGGTGGGCGTCCGCCGCTTCCGGGCGCCGGAGCCGCCCGAGCCCTGGAAGGGCGTGCGGGAGGCGGTGGCGTTCGGCCCGACCGCGCCCAAGCGGCCGTACTCCCCGCCGCTGGACCGGCTGCTGCCCGATCCCGAGGTGCCGGGCGACGGCTGCCTCAACCTCAATGTGTGGACCCCCTCCCCGGCCCGTACCGGGCTGCCCGTCCTCGTCTGGATCCACGGCGGTGCGCTGCTGCACGGTTCGTCGGCCGTGCCGCTGTACGACGGGGCGGCGTTCGCCCGGGACGGGGTGGTCCTCGTGTCGGTCAACTACCGCCTGGGCGTCGAGGGGTTCGGGGTGTTCCCGGACGCGCCCGCCAACCGGGGGCTGCTCGACCAGCTCGCGGCGCTGGCCTGGGTGCGGGACAACATCGCGGCGTTCGGCGGCGATCCGGGCCTCGTCACGGTGTGCGGCGAATCGGCGGGGGCCGTCGCCGTCGCCGCCCTGCTGGCCGCCCCACGGGCGAGGAACCTGTTCCGGCGTGCGGTCCTGCAGAGTGGTGCGCCGACCGCGCTGCGGCCGGACGAGGCCCGCGGCACGACGGAGCTGGTCGCGAAGCGGCTCGGGGTCCCGGCGACGGCCGCGGCGCTGGCCGCGGTGGACCCGGCCGGTCTGCTCGACGCCCAGACCGGGGTGACGGCCGGAGGTTCCCCGCTGACCGGCGGGAATTCGTTCCAGATCGTGGTGGACGGCGATCTGCTGCCCCGCGATCCGCTCGAAGCGTTGCTGGACGGCGCCGCGGACGACGTCGATCTGCTGATGGGCTCGAACAGCGAGGAGTACCGGCTCTGGTTCGTGCCGAGCGGTCTGGCGGAGCGGCTGTCCCCGGACGAGCTGCGGTCGGCCCTGCTGAGGTTCGAGGTGCCGCCTGCCACGGAGCGCGTCTACCGCGCGAACCGGCCCGGGGCCGCTCCGGGCGAGTTGCTGGGCGCGCTGGCCACCGATCTGCTGCTGCGGGTCCCGCTGAACCGGCTGGCCGACGCCCGGACCGGCGCCCCGGGAAGCACCCACGTCTACGAGTTCGGCTGGCCGTCGCCCGTGCTGGGGCTCGGCGCCTGTCACGCGCTGGAGATCGGCTTCGTCTTCGACACCCTGGACCGGCCCGACGCGATCGCCCTGGCCGGTGCGGACGCCCCGCAGGAGCTGGCCGACGCGATGCACGCGGCGTGGGTGCGGTTCGCGTCCTGCGGCGATCCCGGCTGGCCGGGCTGGGACGCCACCCGTCCGGTGATGGGCTTCGGTCCCGGCGCGCCCGCCGTGGTGCGCGCCCCGCGCGACGAGGAACTGCGCGGCTGGGCGCCGTACCGGCAGAGGTCCTGACGGGCGGCGCGGCGGGCGGCCCCCGGCCCGTGGAGCCGTGGCCCGTGGGCCGGGGGTCCTCCGGGGCCGTCAGCCCTTGTTCTGCGCCGCCCAGAACTCCTCGAACGTGAGCAGCCCGTCGCCGTTGGCGTCGTGCGAGTTGATGACGGCCTGGGCCACCGTCTCGGTGACGTAGGGGTCGCCGAGCTGAGCCATCACGCTCTTGTACTCGGCGGCCGAGATGAGCCCGTCCCCGTTGAGATCGAACCGCTGGAATGCCGTGCGCGCCGACTCGATGTCCGCCACAGTTCCGCCCTTCGTAATACCTGGTCATTGCCCGACCGATTGCCTGACTGACGGAGGTCAGATTAACGGGCACGACGGCCGGCGGTCGCGGGCGGCCCGCCGTCCGGCCCGGACGCGGCGGTCCGGGCCGGGCGGGGACACCACCGGGCGGGCGGGACGGCGGTGGCGGTGCCCGGCCGTCAGCGGAAGACTCCGGTGTGGCCGAGCGAGTAGCGGCCGGGCTGCGGGTAGACGGCGAGGCCGTGCGGGCCGCTGTCGACCGGGATGCGGGCGAGCTGCTTGCCGGTGGCGGTGTCGATCGCGTACACCTCGGCGTCGTAGCGCCCGCTCAGCCACAGGACCTTGCCGTCCGCCGAGACCCCGCCCATGTCGGGGCTGCCGCCGCCGGGCAGGCGCCATTTCTTCGCCAGTTTGCCCTGCGCGAAGTCGAAGACGGAGATGGAGCCCTCGCCGCGGTTGGAGATGTACATCTCCTTGGAGTCGCGGCTGACGTAGAGCCCGTGGGCGCCCTCGCCGGTGCGCAGCAGCTTCGGGGTGGTGAACTTCTTCCCGTCCAGCACCCAGATCCCGTCGGCGATCATGTCCGCGATGTAGAAGGTCTTGCCGTCGGGCGACAGCTTCACGTCCTGCGGCATCGCGCCCTGGAACGGCAGCTTCTGCTGTCCGACGATCTTCATCTTCGCGGTGTCGACCTTGAGGAGTTCGCCGGAGAACTCGCAGGAGACGACGAAGTACCGGCCGTCGGTGGAGAAGTCGGCGTGGTTGACGCCCGCGCAGTCGACCGGGACGGCCCTGACGGTCTTCATGGTGTGGGCGTCGCGGAAGACCAGTTCGCGGTCCATCGAGGCCATCACCACGGCGTATTTGCCGTCCGGGGTGAAGTAGAGGTTGTACGGGTCTGAGACGGGCACCGTGCGGCCGGTCTTCCCGGTGGCCGGGTCGATGGCGGTGAGGCTGTCGCCGAGGTCGTTGTTGACCCAGAGGGTCTTCAGGTCCCAGGACGGGACGACGTGCTGCGGCTGACGGCCGACCTTGATGGTCTCGACGACCTTGTACGTGGCGGGGTCGATCACGGACACGGTGTCGGAGTTGGTGTTGGGGACGTACACCCGGGACGGGAAGTTCTTGACGACGGGCGAGAGCCGGCCCGCCCGGTCGGCCGCGTAGACGTCCTTGGCGTCGAGCACCGGGGGCATGCCGGGGAGTCCCGGCGACACGGGCGGTGTGACGCTCCTTGAGGCGGTGGGCGGTGCGGGGGCCTCACTGCCGACGGCCTGGACGTTCGATTTTCCGGCCGGTGTGCCGCAGCCGGAGAGCAGGGCCAGCAGGACGCCCCCGAGCAGGGTCGCGGTGTGCTTGGTGGAGGGAAGCATCAGGTCAACAGCTCCGTGGTCGTCACCGCGCGCAGTCGGCGGCGGTCGATTTCGGCGAGGAGGAGGGGCAGCGCGGCGACCGTGTCCGCGTAGCCGAAGTGCAGGCTCACCACCGATCCGTTGCGGATCTCCCCGGCCACCTTGCGGGTCACGGCCGCGGCGCCGGGAGAGGTGAAGTCGAGGGAGTCCACGTCGTACGAGAGGACATGCGGGTAGCCCGCCCGTGCGGCCAGCCGCCGGACGAGCGGGGTGGCGTACCGGGCGCGCGAGGGCCGGAACCAGGTGCCGATGGAGCCGGTGAGCCGGCGCAGCCGCCGGGCGCAGTCGTCGATCTCCGCGTACGCCTCGGCCTCGCCCATCGAGGAGATGTCGGCGTGGTGCTGGGTGTGGTTGCCGAGTTCGTGGCCGCCGTCGAGGATGCGGCGGGCCAGGTCGGGTTGTTCGTCGAGCCAGCTGCCCACGGCGAGGACGGTGACCCTGGCACCGGCCCGTTCGGCCCGGGCGAGCAGGGTCCGGGCGATGCCGGGATCGCCCTCGCCGTGGAAGGTGAGGGCGACGCGGGCGCGGTCGCGGGGGCCGTGGTCGATCTGCGCCGGCTGTCCGGGGAAGCGGCGCGGTGTCGGCGCGGGGCCCGGGGAAACGGACCGGGCGGCGGTACGGGGGTTCTTCGGGCTCGTCCCGCCACCGGTGCCGGTGCCGGCCGGGACGTCACCGGTGCCGGCTCCGGCCGGGGTGTCGCCGGTGCCGTCGCGGCCCGAGCATCCGGCGACGAGGGTACCGCCGAGGGCGGTCCCCGCTCCCGCGCGCAGGATGCCGCGTCGGTGCACCGGAGGGTCGGAGGCTTTCATGTGCAGACACACTAGGCACAAAATGTGACAAACCCAGCAATGAAGACATATGGCTGCAGCGAATGAATCATTCGCCAGATCCCATAGATATTCACGCTTTTACAGGCAAGTGACTCATCACACCTGCGATTCAGCCGCAAGTTGTTACGTTAAGTAGGTAAATACCCTTTTTGCACCTTTGGCGGAGAGGTCGCCCGTCTGCCATAGTCGGTGACACGACCCGCACCGACCCGAGCCAGGTCGTCACAAGCGGCCGTGAACACACCCCCCATTTCACGGCCCCCACACAGAAGCCCCCGAAGCGCCCCACCACGGCGGACCGGGGGCTTCCGTGCGTCCGGGACTCAGCGGTCGGAGATCCGCATCTCGAACCAGGTGGTCTTGCCGCGCGGCAGCAGGTCCACGCCCCAGCGGTCGGAGAGCTTGTCGACGAGGAAGAGGCCCCGCCCGCTGACGTCCATCTCCCGGACCGGCATCAGACAGGGCAGTCCGCGCGAGGGATCGCGCACCTCGATCCTGATCCAGCCGCGACGGCGCAGCATCCGCAGCCCGAAGACCCGGGCGCCGGTGTGCCGTACGGCGTTGCCGACGAGTTCCGAGACGAGCAGCACGGCGTACTCGGCGGTCTGCGGGGAGAGCACCCACTGACGCAGCATCACGCACGAGGTGAGCCGGCGCGCGGCGGCCGCGGACTCCGGGCGCGAAGGAAGCCTGACCTCGTCCTCTGTCGGGTTCCCGAACAACTCCAATGCCTTGAACGCCTGTTCGTCCTCGATCGTCGGCATCCGCCGCGCCGCCGTCGAACCGCTGTGCGGTCGCGGCTGTTCCACACCCTCCAGGCCAGCCATGGACACCATCATGACCTCCGGAGAGACGCTCCGGGGCCGTTCCGGAGGAATCCGTACCCCCGGTTACAACGTTCCGCAGTGATCGAGAGTCATATGCCAAAGGCATGAAACACCCGACTACACCTATGCTGACCTGCACTGATGCCGGGTCCGAGCGGGGTTGCCGGGCTTCCCGGAAAGCCGGGTCCCGAGACGCGCCCGGGACCCGGCCGATCCGCCCGCACGGATGAACCCGCACCGGCCCGCACCCAACTGACGCTCAGTCAGAGGAACTTGGCCTTGCCCGGACCCTCTTCCACGAAGCTGCGCATTCCGCGCTCCCGGTCCTCGGTGGCGAACAGTCCGGCGAACCAGTTCCGCTCGATCGTGAGCCCGGTGTCGATGTCCGTCTCCAGTCCGGCGTCGACGGATTCCTTGGCGGCGCGCAGTGCGAGGGCCGGGCCCTTCGCCAGCTTGGCGGCCCAGGCGTATGCCTGCTCGTACACCTCGGCGGCGGGCACCACCCGGTCCACCAGACCGATCGTCAGCGCCTCCTCGGCCCTCACGTGGCGGCCGGTGAAGATCAGGTCCTTGGCCCTGGAGGGGCCGATCAGCCGGGCGAGGCGCTGGGTGCCGCCCGCGCCGGGGATGAGACCGAGCAGGATCTCCGGCTGGCCCAGCTTGGCGTTGTCGGCGGCGATCCGGAAGTCGGCGCAGAGGGCCAGCTCGCAGCCGCCGCCCAGGGCGTAACCGGTGACGGCGGCCACGACGGGCTTGGGGATGCGGGCCACGGCGGTGAAGGAGTCCTGGAGCGCCTTGGACCGTACGACCATCGCCGTGTGGTCCATCGCCTGCATCTCCTTGATGTCCGCGCCCGCCGCGAACACCTTCTCGCCCCCGTAGAGGACCACGGCGCGCACGTCCTCGCGCCGGGTCGCCTCCTCGGCGAGTTCGCGCAGCCGGTCCTGGGTGGCGACGTCCAGGGCGTTCATGGGCGGACGGTCCAGCCGGATCGTGCCGACGCCGTCGAGTACTTCGAGATTCGCTGTCATGGGAGGCAGGTTAGACCGGCTGGGAACGGCCGAGCGGGCCCGGTGCCATGGATCACGGCACCGGGCCCGCTCGGCCTCGCGTACGGGGGGACTACTTGGTCCACTCCGCCCAGCTCATGTTCCAGCCGTTGAGGCCGTTGTCCGGCTGGATCGTCTTGTCCTTCGAGTTCTTCACGACCACGACGTCGCCGATGAGCGAGTTGTCGAAGAACCAGGCGGCCGGGGTCTTCTTGCTCCAGGCGCCGCGCACGTCCTGCAGACCGACACAGCCGTGGCTGGTGTTGGTCGAACCGAAGATGCCTGAGCCGCCCCAGTAGTTGCCGTGGATGAAGGTGCCCGAGGTGGACAGGCGCATCGCGTGCGGCACGTCCTTGATGTCGTACTCGCCGCCGAAGCCGACGGTGTCACCGTTCATCCGGGTCACCTTGAGCTTCTCGCTGATGACCATCTGGCCGTTGTACGTGGTGGTGGCCGGGGCGCCCGCGGAGATCGGGATGTCCTTGATCTCGCTGTCGTCGCGGACGACCTTCATCCGGTGCGTGCTCGCGTCGACCGTGCTGACCTGCTTGCGACCGATGGTGAAGGAGATGGTCTTGGCCTGCTTGCCGTACACGCCCGGCCGGCCCTCGACGCCGTCGAGGTTGAGCTTCACGGTCACCTTGGTGCCCGCGGCCCAGTAGTTCTCGGGGCGGAAGTCGAGGCGGTCGTTGCCGAACCAGTGGCCCGCGATCTCCACGGACGGCTCGGCCGTCACCTTGATGGCCTTCTCGACGGCCTCGGGGTCGGTGATGCCCCGGGTGAAGTGGATCGAGACGGGCATCCCGACGCCGACCGTGGAACCGTCCTCCGGGGTGTACTGCCCGATGAAGGTGTTCTGCGGGACCAGCGTGGTGAAGCTGGTGTCCTTCGCCGACTCGCGGCCCTTCGAGTCCTTGGCGACGGCGTGGACCTTGTACTTGGTCGCCGCGGCCAGGTGCTGGTCGGGCGTCCAGCTCGCGCCGTCGGCCGCGATCTTGCCCTCGACCTCGGTGCCCTTGGGGTCGGAGACCTTGACCGTGGTCAGCTTCCCCTGCTCGGCCGAGACCTTGAGCGCCCCGTTGGTCGCGACGGAGTCTGCGCCGTCCTTGGGCGTGACGGTCACCACGGCCTGCGAGGCCGAGGTGTCCTCGGCCTTCCCCGCACCCGTGCCGCCCGTGCCGCCCGCGCCGCCTCCCCCGCCGCACGCCGTCACCAGCATCAGCAGCGCCCCCAGTGCCAGAGCCGACAGTCCGGTGGCTCCTCGCCCGCCCCGCTTGCCGTTCGCCCCGGCCGATGTCCCCGATATCGGCTGCCCGTTCAATGTGGTCGTCTCCCCTCACACGGCCTGGCCCCGCCATGGCCCTGGGAGCCCTGAGGCTCCCTCCCCCGCGCGCTGCATATGCACGCTCAGCGAAAGATAATCACACCGGACATGTGGAAATGACCCCCTGGATGTCACCGTTCAGTCCCAAGTTCACCGTGGTGTGAGGGACGGGGCCCGGCAAGGGGTCCGGGCCTCGGCTCGGGCCGAGGGGGCCGGGGAGGAGTCGAGGAGGGCTCCGGGGAGGGACCGGGGAGAGGTCTGGGGAAGGGCTGGGGAGGGAACCGGGGGAGGGCCGGGGAGAGGCCGGGCCCCGGTTCGGCACGGGGCCCGGCCCCGGTTCAGCGCAGGGCCGAGCCCGCCTTCCAGTGGGCCCAGTCCAGGTTCCAGCCGCCGAGGCCGTTGTCCGGCGCGACCTGCTTGTCCTTGGAGTTGACGACCTCGACCACGTCGCCGATGAGCGTCCGGTCGAAGAACTGACCGGCCGGGGTGGTGCCGCTGCCGCCCTTCACGTCGAGCAGCCCCACGCAGCCGTGGCTGACGTTGTCCGAGCCGAACACGTCCTCGTCCGACCAGTAGTTGCCGTGCAGGAAGGTGCCGGAGTCGGTGAGCCGGAGGGCGTGCGGGACGTCCTCGATGTCGTACTCGCCGCCGAAACCGACCGTGCTGCCGTCCATCCGGGTCACGTCGTACATCTCACTGACCACCATCTTCCCGTTGTACGTGGCCGTTCCCGGGGAACCCGCCGTGATCGGGACGGTGGAGACGAGCCTGCCGTCGCGGCGCACCTCCATGACGTGCGCGGCCGCGTCGACCACGGACGTCTGGGAGCGGCCCACCACGAAGGTGATCGTCTTGTCCTGGGTGCCGTACACGTGCGGCGCGCCCTCCACGTCCCGCAGCCCCATCACGACGGTGACCTTGGTGCCCTCGGCCCAGTAGTTCTCGGGGCGGAAGTCGAGGCGGTCGGCGCCGAACCAGTGCCCCACCACCTCGACCGGCGGGTCGGCCGTCACCCGGATCGCCTTCTGCACGGCCGCGCGGTGGGTGACCGGGCGGTTGAAGTCGAACGAGACGATCATTCCGGTGCCGACCGTGGACCGGTTCTCCGGCTTGAAGTGGCCGATGAAGCGGTGTTCGGGCACCGCCGTGGTGAAGGTGGTGTGGCGGGCCGCGCGGTTCCCGGACTCGTCCACCGCCACCGCGTCGACGCTGTACTTGGCGGCGAGCCCGAGCCGGGCCGCCCCCTCGCCGGGCGCCCAGGACCGGCCGTCGTCCGCGATCCGGCCCGGCACCTCCCGGCGCTGCGCGTCCTCGATCCGGGTCACCCTGACGCTCTGCAGCCGCCCGTCCGAGACCTTCACCTCCACCCGGTCGTCCGGGCCGACGTTCTTCGCGCCGTCCTTCGGGGTGATCAGGATCGCTTCCTGCGGCAGGCGGGCCTTCCCGCTGAAGATCGATCCGACGCCGGCGCAGCCGCTCAGTACGGCCAGCACGGCGAGCAGTCCTGCCCAGGCCGGCACTGCGGCCGGGCCTGCCATCGCTCTCTTCGCTACGTGGTTCACGTCCCCCCAAACGACCGGGGCCGGTCGGGGAAACGTGGGTACGGCCTCCCGGGTGCACGGGCGGCGGGACACGCCGTACCGAGGACCGGCCCGGTGCCGCCGTTGCCGTTGCCGTTGCCGTTGCCGTTGCCGTTGCCGTTGCCGTTGCCGAGTGTCCCGGAGCGGGCCGCGCGGGGTCAGCCGAGGATGCCCCGGTCGTAGCCGACCGCGACGGCGGCGGCCCGGTCCTTGGCGCCCAGCTTGGCGAAGATGTGCGTGAGGTGGGTCTTCACGGTGGCCTCGCTGATGAACAGCTCGGCGGCGATCTCCCGGTTCGACGTGCCCTTCGCGACGAGTTCGAGCACCTCGCGCTCGCGGCCGGAGAGCGATTCGCCGCCCGGGGCCACCGGGGTGCGGACCCGTGAGACGAGACGGGTCGCGACGGTGGGCGAGAGCACGGTGCGGCCGTCGGCGGCGGCGCGGACTGCGGTGAACAGCTCGTCGCGGGGCGCGTCCTTGAGGAGGTAGCCGGTCGCTCCGGCCTCGATCGCGGGCAGCGTGTCGGTGTCGGTGTCGTACGTGGTGAGGACGAGCACCCGGGAACGGGCGGCGCGGGCGGTCAGTTCGGTGATGGCGGCGACCCCGCCCCCGCCCGGCATCCGCAGGTCCATCAGGACGACGTCGGGATCGAGCCGGGTCACCAGCTCGACCCCCTCCACCCCGTTCGACGCCTCCCCCAGCACCTCGAATCCCGGGGCCGAATCGAACATGCCGCGCAGGCCGTCCCGTACGACGGGGTGGTCGTCGACGACGACGAGTGTGATGACGCGTGCGGTTTCCTCTGCCATGGCAGGCCAACCGTACTGGTCACCGGCGGTTCGGGACCAGGTCCTTTCGTTTAGGCCCGGACGGAACACACCCTAGAGGGGTACCCGAACGCTGACCGCGGTGCCGCGACCCGGTTCGGTCTCCACCTCGACGGTGCCCGCGACGCGTTCGGCGCGGGCCCGCATGCCTCCGAGGCCGAACCCGCCCGCGCCCCGGTACGGCGGCAGGGCGTCCGGGTCGAAGCCGCGGCCGTCGTCCCGTACGTCCAGGGTGAGTTCGTCGCCCATGAAGGACAGCGTGACGCCGACCCGGGACGCCCCGGCGTGGCGGCCGGTGTTGGCGAGGGCCTCCTGCGCGATCCGGAGCAGGGTGGCGGCCATCTCGTCGTGGACCGGCTCGACGGTGCCGGTGACGGTGAACCCGGCCCGCACGGCGTGATGTTCCGCCCAGTCGGTGACGGTCTTCTCCAGGGCGCCGGGCAGGTCGTCGTGTTCCAGTGCGGCGGGGACCAGGTTGTGGACGGAGCGGCGGGCCTCGCCGAGGCTGTGCCGGGCGAGGGCGGCGGCGCGGTCGAGGTGCTGCCGGGCCAGTGCCGGGTCGCTGTCGCCGACCGAAGTCACCACCTGGAGCTGGGCGATGATGCCGATCAGCCCCTGGGCGAGGGTGTCGTGGATCTCGGCGGCGAGTCGGCGGCGCTCGTCGGCGACGCCCGCCTCGCGTGCCTGGAGCAGGAGTTGGGCGTGCAGTCCGGCGTTCTCCGCCAGGGCCTGTTCGAGGCGGGCGTTGGCCGACTCCAGTTCGGCGATGGTGTCGGTCTGGGCACGGGCGTGGTCGGCCTCGTGGTCGCCGATCTTGGCGAAGACCATGGTGAGGGTCCCGTGCAGGGCGAACAGGACGCCGAAGGCGACCCAGTTCATGAGGGAGGCCGGCGGCAGTCCGCTGCCGCTCTGCGAGGCCGCCATGATCACGGCCACGGCCAGCAGCCCGGCGCGGAAGGCGCGTTGCGGGAGCAGTCGGCCCGCGTCGAAGTAGCCGAGGATGGCGTACATCGAGAAGAACGGGTTGCACCAGGTCAGTCCGAAGGCGAGGAGGGTACGGACGACGAAGTAGCACTGTGCCGCCCGCGATCTGGGGGGACGGGACGGCCCGGTCCGCCCCCACCAGAGCTGGAGGAGGAGTGCGCACGGGATCAGCACCGCGGCGGTGTACACCTTCGAACGGGACATGATGAGCTCGGCGGTGATGGCGGAGACGACGGTGGCCAGGCCGAGCAGACCGTACGGCCCGTGCCTGAAGAACCGTTCCCACCACTGCTCGGCGGTCGTCGTGCCGCCCGTGACCGGACTTCCGCCCACGGCCGACCCCGCCGCACCCGCCGCGGCGGTCGCACCCGTCGTGGCGGTCGGGACCACCGCTGCCGTCACGACCCCGGCCGTGCCCTTCGGGGCCACCACGTCCCCCGTCTCCTCCGCGCTCCCCGTGTTCATGGCGACAGTGTCCCCGAGCCGTCCCTCGACGGTCAGCCCCGCGACGGTCGGCCCTGCGGCGGCCGGCCCTGCGGCAGTCGGTCCCGTGGCGGTCTCACTCCCACCGGAACAGCCGGGTCGCGAGCAGCGTCACCAGGCCCGTCCACAGCACCAGCACGCCGAGGGACACCCAGCCGGGCCAGCCGCCGGACATCGCCCGGTCCATCGCCTGGGAGGCCGCCCCGAGCGGGGTGAACCGGACGATGTTCCGGAGGGTGTCGGGCATGGACTGCACCGGGATCCAGACCCCGGCGGTGAACATCATCACGAGGTAGACGATCGAGCCGATGGCGGTGGACGCCTTGGCCGTCCGGGCGAGGGCGCAGAGCAGCGAGCCGAGGGCGAGGACGCTCGCCGTCGCCAGCAGCAGCGCCAGGACGTAGCCGAGGAACTGTCCGGGCAGGCGTACGCCGAAGGCAGCCCGGCCGACGCCCATGGCCAGCGCGGCGGAGCCGAGCGCCGCGGCACCGTGCAGGGCGATCTGCGCAGCGAGCAGCGCGGACGGGCGTACCGGTGTGGTGGACATCCGGCGCAGGATGCCGCGTTCGCGGTAGCCGGTGAGGACGGGCGGCATGGCCTGGAGCCCGGCCATGATCATGCCGAGCAGCACCGCCACCGGTACGTACAGGTCGATGACCCGGCGTCCGCCGAGCGCTTCGTCGGGGTCCCGGAAGGACGGGATGAGGCCGAGGATCGTCATCAGGGCGGTCGGGAAGACGAGGATCCAGAACAGGTTGCCGGGTTCGCGGAGGAAGAGCCGTGTCTCGGCCCTGAGGACCGCCCTCCACGCGGAGGCGGGGGCGGACGTCCGTGCGGACGTCGGCGCGGGCTTCGGTGTGGACTTCGGCGCGGGCGTGGTTCCGGCCGGGTTCGCCGTGGTCATCTCAGGCCGCCTGTTCTGTGAGATCGAGGAAGGCGTCGTCCAGCGTCGCCTCGGAGACGCGGAGCTGGTGGGCGGTGATGCCGCGGCGGGCCAGCAGCGAGATCACCGCGTTGACCGTCTCGTCGGTGCCGTCGATGACGATCCGTCCGTCCTTCCGCGTCACGGAGACCGCGCCGGGCAGCGGGGTCAGCTCGGCGTCGGCGAGCGGCTGCGAGGGGGTGAAGGCGATGACGGTGGAGCCGGCCGCCCTGCCGATCAGGCCGGACGGGGTGTCGAGTGCGACGACCCGGCCCTTGTCGATCACGGCGATCCGGTCGCAGAGCCGGTTGGCCTCCTCCATGAAGTGGGTGACCAGGAGGACGGTGACGCCGCTGTCGCGCACGTCCTCGATCAGCTTCCAGGTGTCCCGGCGGGCCCGCGGGTCCAGTCCGGTGGTCAGTTCGTCCAGGACCACCACCCGCGGGTTGCCGATCAGGGCGAGCGCGATGGACAGCCGCTGCTTCTGACCGCCGGACAGGGCGGCGAACCGGGTGCCGTACTTGGTGTGCAGCCCGAGCCGCTCGGCGAGTTCGTGCCGGTCGGCGGGGTCCGGGTGGAAGGAGCTGTACAGCTCCAGCGCCTCGGCCACGGTGATCTTGGGCTGCAGTTCGGTCTCCTGGAGCTGGGCGCCGAGCAGCCGGGTGACCCGGTCGTGGTCGGCGACGGGGTCGAGACCGGCCACGCGGACCGTCCCCCCGTCGGGAACCCGCAGTCCCTCGACGCATTCGACGGTGGTGGTCTTGCCCGCGCCGTTGGGGCCGAGGATGCCGAAGATCTCGCCCTCCTCGACGGTGAAGCTCACCCCGTCGACCACCCGGCGCCCGGCGTACGCCTTGTGCACCCCGTCCACTTCGATGATTGCCATGCCCACGAGAATCGCGGCGCGGGGGCCGGCGCACCATCGGCCATCACGCTCGAAGCGGCATCGGCCGATCGGTTGATACGGGGTACGACCAGAGGGCTGCGACCAGGGGTTTCGAAACCCCGCTGCCTCCGAACGGCCGGAAAACCACATGAGCGAGGTCAGGGGCGAACCGTAGGCTCGCCCCTGATGCCCGAAAAAAACGTAGAGCCCGCGAAACGGTCCGCCACCCGTACTCTGCTGCGGCTGTGGCCGTATGTGAGGCCGGTGCGGGTCCGTCTGTTCAGCGCCGCCGCGGTGGCGATCGTCGCGTCCTGTCTCGGCCTGGTGATCCCGCTCGTACTGAAGTGGATCGTCGACGGCCCGGTGGCGGACCGTGACCCCGGGGGCGTCTGGCTCGGCGCGTTGTACCTGCTGTTGCTGGGCATCGCCGAGGCCGGGCTCTTCGGGGTGCGCCGGTGGCTGGTGGCCCGTCCGCTGGCCGGGGTGGAGGCGACCATGCGGGCCGATCTGTACCGGCGTCTGCAACGGCTGCCGATCGCCTTTCACGACCGTTGGGCGTCGGGGCAGTTGCTCTCGCGCGGCACGACGGACCTGATGCTGCTGCGCCTGTTCCTGGCGTTCCCGCTGACCTTCCTCCTGGTCAACGGGGCGACGATCCTGGTCGGTTTCGTCATTCTGCTGAGCCAGCAGTGGATGCTGGGGCTGGTGCTGCTCGCCCCGTTGGTACCGCTGATGATCCTCTGCTCGGTCTTCCAGACGAAGTACTCGGACGTGGCGCGCAAGGCGCAGGACCAGGTCGGCGATCTGACGACGGTCGTCGAGGAGAGCGTGCTCGGCATCCGCATCATCAAGGGCTTCGGCCGACACCGCAGCCAGGCGCTCGCCTTCCGCACCCTGTCGCAGCGGCTGCGCACCACGGAGCTGGGCAAGGCCCGTCTCCTCGCGGGCATCTGGGCCAGCATGACCATGATTCCCGAGCTGGCCATCGGCGCGGCGCTGGTCCTCGGCACGGTCCAGGTCGCGGACGGCGGGCTCTCCGCGGGCACCCTGGTCGCCTTCCTCTCGACGGCGCTCGCGCTGCGCTGGCCGATCGAGTCGATCGGCTTCCTGCTGGCGATGAGCCAGGAGTCGGCGACGGCGACCGAGCGGTACTTCGAAGTGATGGACGCGGCCGAGGAGGACGACACGGCCGCGCCCGCCGACCCCAATGACACCAACACCAACACCAACGGCAACAACGGCGACCACCTGCGGCAGGATGCTCCGGACCGGGGCGAAATGGTCTTCGAGGGCGTGGAGTTCCGTTATCCCGACGCGGAGGCCGGTTCCGTGCCGGTGCTGTCCCGGATCGATCTGCGGGTCAGGCCCGGCGAGACGATGGCGCTGGTGGGGGCCACGGGTTCGGGCAAGACGACCCTCACCACCCTGGTGCCGCGGCTGCACGAGGTAACGGCGGGACGCGTCCTGCTGGACGGTACGGACATCACCACCATGCCCCGCGAACGGCTGCGCGAGCTGGTGTCGGTGGCCTTCGAGGAACCGACGCTCTTCTCGGCGAGCGTCGGGGAGAACGTCCTGATGGGCGCCGAGGGTGCCGGGGAGGACGAGTTGCGCCGGGCCCTCGCGGTGGCCCAGGCCGATTTCGTCCACGACCTGCCCGAGGGCGTCGACACCCAGGTCGGCGAACAGGGGCTCAGCCTCTCCGGCGGGCAGCGCCAGCGGCTCGCGCTGGCCCGTGCCGTGGTCGGCCGGCCGCGCTTCCTGGTGCTCGACGACCCGCTCTCCGCGCTGGACGTGCACACGGAGGCGCTGGTGGAGGCCGCCCTGCGCCGGGTGCTGGCTCAGACCACGGCGATCGTGGTGGCGCACCGGCCCTCCACGGTGATGCTCGCGGACCGGGTGGCGCTGCTGTCGGGGGGCCGGATCGCCGCCGTCGGCACGCATCAGGAGCTGCTGCGCGACAGCGCGGAGTACGCCTGGCTGATGTCGGGCGCCGAAAACGGACCGGGAACCTCCCCGGAGGCCGCCCCGTCGGGCCCGGAGCCCGCCCCACCCACACCGGACCCCACCCCGCCGATCCCGGAGACCGCCCAGGCACCCGCCCCCTCGTCCCCGGAACCCGATCCCGCCCCGTCCGCCGAGGGCCGTCTCGTGCCCGACGCCCCCGCCGAGAAGGGCAGCACCCGATGACCACGACGACGACGGGGCGGACCGGCCGGCCCGAGGCGCCCGACGAGTCCGAGGAACTGTCCCCCGTCGAGGACGGGGACCGGTTCGACCGGGACGACCTGCCCACCCCGCCGGGAGCGACCCGGGCCCTGCTGATGTCGCTGCTGCGCCCGTTCCGGGCGCGGGTGGTGGTGGCCGCGCTGTTGCTGCTGGTCCAGCAGGTCGCGATCCAGGCGGGCCCGCTGCTCGTGGCGTACGCCATCGACCGCGGCGTGCCCGCCTTCCGGGACGAGGACTACGGGCCGCTGATCGCGGTGGCCATCGGGTACGCGCTGTGCTCGGTGACGGCCGGGGCCATGGAGTACACGTTCATCCGGGCCTCCGCCCGGATCAACCAGGATGTGCTGCTCGATCTGCGCGGGCGCATCTTCCGTCACTCGCAGGCGCTGAGCGTGGACTTCCACGAGCGCTACACCTCGGGCCGACTGATCTCCCGTTCCACGACGGACGTGGAGTCGCTGCGCGAGCTGCTCAGCGAGGGGCTCCAGGAGCTCGTCATGATCGTCCTGTCCTTCGTCTCCATCTCGTTGACGCTGCTCTGGCTGGACTTCGGCCTCGGCGCGGTCGCGGTGCTGTCCTTCGGTCCCCTGTATCTGCTGGTGCGGCTCTTCCAGCGGCGGGCCGGAATGCTGTACGCGGAGCGGTCGACGGCGATCGCCGCGGTCATCGTGAAGTTCGCGGAGACGATGAACGGCATCCGCCCCGTCCGGGCGTTCCGCCGCGAGACCGTCAACGACGCGCACTTCGACGAGCTCAACAACACGCACGAGTGGTCCAACGGCAGCGCGATGCTGGAGATGGCGCGTTACGTCGTCGGCTCCCGGCTGGTCGCGAACACGGCGGTCGCCGGGATCGTGCTGTGGGGCGCGTACCGGGTGGCGTCGGGCACCCTGGCGCTCGGTGTGCTGGCCGCGGCCGTGCTCTATCTGCGTCGGCTGTACGACCCGATCGACCGGCTCGGGATGTTCCTCAACTCCTACCAGTCGGCCGCGGCCTCGCTGGAGAAGATCGCGGGGCTGCTGGCCCAGACCCCGTCCGTCCCCGAACCGTCGGACCCGCGCGAGCTGCCCGCCCGCTCGGGCGAACACCCGGGCCGCGAGGTCGTCTTCGACGGAGTGCGCTTCGCCTACCGCACGGGGGGCGAGGTGCTGCCCCGCTTCGACCTGAAGATCCCGGCCGGTCAGACGGTCGCCGTGGTCGGTTCGACGGGGGCGGGCAAGTCGACGCTCGCCAAGCTGCTGGCCCGCTTCTACGACCCGACCGACGGCCGGGTGCTGCTGGACGGGGCGGACCTGCGGGACCTGGCCGTGCCGGAGCTGCGCCGGGGCGTGGTGATGGTGACGCAGGAGGCGTTCCTGTTCTCCGGGACGGTCGCCGAGAACATCGCGATCGGCAGCCCGGACGCGACCCGCGAGGAGATCGAGCAGGCCGCCAGGGCGATCGGCGCGCACGACTTCATCGCGGGGCTGCCCGAGGGGTACGACACAGACGTGCGCAAGAGGGGCGGCCGGATCTCGGCCGGCCAGCGCCAACTGGTCGCGTTCGCCCGCGCCCTGCTCGCGAACCCGGCCGTGCTGATCCTCGACGAGGCGACGAGCTCCCTGGACGTCCCCGGCGAACGCGCGGTGCAACAGGCCATGAACACGGTGCTGCACGGCCGCACCGCGGTGGTGATCGCCCACCGCCTGTCGACCGTGGAGATCGCGGACCGGGTCCTGGTGATGGAACACGGCCGCATCGTGGAGGACGGCACCCCAACCGCCCTCATCGCCGGCACCGGCCGCTTCGCGGGACTGCACCGGGCCTGGCGGGAAAGCCTGAGCTGAGGCAGGTCGGCCGGGCCGGGGGCCGTCAGCCGACGCGTTTCAGCCCGCCGGAGGTGGTGACCGGGGCGTCGGCGCTCATCTGGAGGGAGTCCTTGCTGTACGACTGCTGCTGCACGCGTACGGTCAGAACGGTGCCGCAGGCGCGGTCACCGTTGCCGAACATCGGAGCGGCGTCGAGGTAGGCGTACCAGCCGTCGGTCTCCAGGCGGTTGAGGCTGAGCCGGTACCGGCAGGTCGCGGAGCCGTCCTGGTCGTCGATGTCGCCGACGAGCGTGCCCACCTCTTCGCCGACCCGGCCCGCGTGGAGTTCGAGCTCGTTGTTCCAGCCTTCTGTCGAGTTCTCGCTGTATCCCACGTCCTTCCAGCGGCCGACGAACGGGGCGGGAAGAGCGGCGGGTTCGTCGTCCGGGAGGAAGCTCCGGATGCCGAAGGCCGACGCGGCGAGCATCACGGCGGCCCCCGCGATCAGCCATGGGCCCTTCTTCTTGGCCCGAACCGCCGCGGGCCCCGGCTCCTGCCCCACTCCCGGCTTCGGCTCCGGCTTCGGCTTGGCTTTCTGCTCCGACTTCGGCTTCGCCGCCTGCTCCTGCTCCTGCTCCTGTTTCGGCCGGGTGATCGCTGTCACCGTGGCGGCGTCCGCCCCCGGTGCCGGTGCGGGGCCCACAGCGGTGGGTGAGTGTGTCGGCACGGGCGCCCGTACGGACGGCTCCTGATCCGGCAGCCCCGACTCCGGCGGCCCGGACTCCAGTCGCCCCGACTCCGTTGGCCCGGAGTCCAGTTGAAGCAGTTCGACGGCCCGACGGCCGATGTCGTCGGTGACTGCCGGGGGCAGCCACCGGGAGGAGGGCCCCAGCAACGCACCCACCCCCTCCTCACCGGCCAGGGCCTGTACGACCTCCGGCAGGGCCGGACGTGCGGCGGGATCCTTGGCGAGACAGGCGGAGACCAGCTCCCGTACCGCACCCGGTGCGAACCCGTCGAGCCGCGGCTCGGCATGAGCGACCCGGTAGAGCAACTGGGCCGCGTTGTCGCCGGAGAACGGCCGGCAGCCAGTGGCCGCGTAGGCGAGCACGGTGGCGAGCGAGAAGACATCCGTGGCGGGGCTCACGGCCGTTTCGCCGGTGACCTGCTCGGGGGCCATGAAGCCCGGCGAACCGACGACCACACCGGTCGTGGTGAGCCTGGTGGCCGGCTCGGCGGCGCGGGCGATCCCGAAGTCGATCAGGTGCGGACCATTGAGCGTGAGCAGTACGTTGGACGGCTTGACGTCGCGGTGCACCAGCCCGTGCACATGCACGGCGCCCAGGGCCTCGGCCAGCCCGACTCCCAGCGCGCGCACGGCCCGTTCGGGCAGAGGGCCGTGCTCCTGCACGGCGCGCGCCAGGTCGCTGCCCGCCATGTAACCGGTCGCCACCCACGGCACCTCGGCCTCCGGATCGGCGGCGAGCACGGGGGCGATGCGGTCGTGGTCCGATCGCCCGCTCACCAGTCGCGTCGCCGCCACCTCGCTCGCGAACCGCGCCCGGAACCGCTCGTCGGCCGCGAGGTGCCGGTGCACCACCTTCACCGCGGCAAGCCGTCCCCCCGGGCTGCGTCCCAGATAGACCCGCCCCATACCGCCGTGCCCGAGCACCCCCAGCAACCGGTACGGCCCCACCTCCGCCGGATCGTCCGCGTCCAGCGACTCCAACGCCCGCATTCCCCTGCCCCCGCATCCAGGACGACCGTCGTGCCGTTTCTGCGCCAGTCACCCTACGGCGAACAGAGTTGCCCGCGCAGAAGAACTGTCACGCGGAGATCGCGGCCTGACAGGGCAATTCCAGGGCCGTCCCCGCCGTCAGGCGGAACCGAACGTGTCGGCGGCGGGGCGTCGTCGGCCATTGGAGTCGTCCGCATGACAGCACCGGTGATCCGAGCGGTCGAGGCGGACGGGACGGCCCGGGACGACCCGTCCGAGGGGAGGCTGTACGACCTGCCGGCCGACATGAACCTCACCTGGCCGTTCGTCGTCGTGAGCCGGCTCGACGCGGAGCCCGAGGGCCGGCACTACATGCAGGTGTACCTCAGCGACGACCTGAGCCATCAGGTGGAGTACCGCGAGGGAGGGTCGGACCGGCACTTTCGGGCAGGGGGTGCCCCGCGACCGGGGGATTTCTCGACGGAGCCCGTGGCCAAGGTGGTTCAGGACTGGGCCTTCGGACGGCCCGGCCGGCGCGAGGCCCTTTCCTGGGTTCCGTGGTCGCCCGAGGAGTCGTGCGCCCGCCACCACCCCCTCGCGCCCCCGCACCCGTAGGCTGAATTCCGTACGCGACGGACAGGGAGGCTGCGGTGGCCGGGACGACGTTGGCCGAGGTGAGGGCCGAGCTGGCCGGGCTGGAGGACCCGAAGGTCCGCGCGGTGAACGAGAAACACGGCGACGACCACGGTGTGAACCTCGGCAAGCTGCGCGCGCTCGCGAAACGGCTGAAGACGCAGCGGGAACTCGTCCGCCCGCTCTGGGAGACGGACGACACCGCGGCGAAGCTGCTGGCGATCCTGATCTCCCGCCCGAAGGAGTTCGTGCGGGAGGAGCTGGACGCCATGTTGCGTGAGGCACGTACCCCCAAGGTGCACGACTGGCTCGTGAACTACGTGGTGAAGAAGAGCCCGCACTGCGAGGAGTTGCGCCTGTCCTGGTCCGCCGACCCGGACCCGGTGGTCGCGAGCGCCGGTTGGGAGCTGACCGCCGAACGCGTGGCGAAGAAGCCCGAGGGCCTCGACCTGGCCGGGCTGCTCGACACCGTCGAGGCGGAGATGAAGGACGCCCCGGACCGCCTGCAGTGGGCGATGAACCACTGCCTGGCGCAGATCGGGATCGACCACGCCGCGTACCGCGCCCGCGCGATCGACATCGGTGAACGCCTGGAAGTGCTCAAGGACTACCCGACTCCCCCGGGCTGCACATCACCGTACGCGCCCGTCTGGATCACCGAGCTGGTGCGCCGGAAGCAGGGCTGAGGAAACGGCTCGACGGTTCGACGGCTCGACTGTCCGGCGGGTGGCGGGTGGTGGGTGACGGGTGACGGATGGTGGACAGCTGACGGCGAGGGGCGGGCCGGCCCCGTCTCGACAGCCCGGCCCGGCCCCGGCACGGCAGTCCGGCGAACGACGCCCCTCCCCCCGTCACGCGTCCCAGGCGACCGGGAGGCTCTTCACCCCGTAGATGTCCGCGGTCTCCGGACGCAGGGCGACCTCCTCGGGCGGTACGGCCAGCCGCAGCGTGGGGAATCGGTCGAGCAGTGCGGGGAACGCGACCCGCAGCTCGACGCGGGCCAGTTGCTGCCCCAGGCACTGGTGGATGCCGTGTCCGAAGGCGAGGTGTCCGACGCTCTGCCTGCCGAGGTCGAGCACATGGGGATCGGCGAAGCGCTCGGGGTCGCGGTTGGCGGTGTTGTACGACAGGATCACCGGCGAACCGGCCTCGATGACCTGCCCGCCCACCTCGACGTCCTCCAGCGCCGTCCTCATGAACGTCTTGGCGACGGCGAGGTACCGCAGCAGCTCCTCCACGGCCCGGTCCGTCAGCCCGGGATCGGCGCGCAGCGCGGCCAGTTGTTCCGGGTGGCGCAGTAGTGCGAAGGTGCCGAGGGCCAGCATGTTCGCGGTGGTGTCGAGCCCGGCCGCCAGCAGGATCAGGGCCATCCCCTGCAGTTCCTCGTCGGTCAGGTCGCTGTCGGTGAGGTCGCTGAGCACGTCGTCGGTGGGGTTCGCGCGTTTGGCGGCCACCAGCTCCGCGAGGTAGTGCTGGGTCGCGGTGTAGGCCGCCACCAGTTCCTCGTCGCTCGCCTCCCCGTTCATGAACGAGTAGACCTGCTCCTGGAAGGAGCCCCGGTCCTGGTACGGCACCCCCAGCAGCTCGCAGATCACGACGGCGGGGACGGGGTTGGCGAACGCGGTCACCAGGTCCGTAGGCGGCCCGGCCTCCTCCATGGCGTC
Source organism: Streptomyces sp. NPDC001732 (assembly GCF_053596315.1). Lineage (NCBI taxonomy): Bacteria > Bacillati > Actinomycetota > Actinomycetes > Kitasatosporales > Streptomycetaceae > Streptomyces > Streptomyces sp. NPDC001732. The sequence goes on along the minus strand of NZ_JBSFFY010000016.1, from coordinate 133,921 downwards.
CAGGTGCTCGGTGACGATCTGCTCGATGCGCTCGGTGAGCAGCCGCATCCGCCGTACGGTGAACCTGCCCACCAGCGGCTTCCGGTAGCGGCTGTGCCGGGGTTCGTCCATGAGGAGGAACTCGCCGGGCGGCGCCGGGGGCGCCTTCATGTCCCCGTAGTCGATGGTCGGATGGATCATCAGCTCCTTGCGCGAGCTGAACCGCGAGTCGGCCAGGACCGTCCTGACCAGGTCGTATCCGGTGACCAGCCAGCCGGGCCTGCCGCCGGGGAAGGTGTAGCGGCTGATCGGGCCGTGCTTCCGGGCGTCGACCAGCTCCGTCGGCGGGTCGAAGGGGCAGCCGGGCCGACGCGCCGCCGGCATCGTCGTGACGGTGTGCAGCAATTCATCCATGACCATTCCCCCGTCTCGCGATATTACGCGTTTTACGATGCTCGAAAGCTACGCCGCCTCCTGAAAGCATGTCAATTACCGGAATTTCGTTTGTGCAGGTCAGAGTGTGCAAATTGATGCAATGACGCTGAGCTCGAATGCAATACGGCGTTGCAATGGATGACGGCAAAAGCAATACTGACGGCATGCCAGGAGGACGGTTGACCCAGCAGGACCGCCGGCGCATCGCGGCCGGAATCGCCGAGGGGCTCTCCTACGCCGAGATCGCGAGGCGGCTCGACCGGCCGACCTCGACGATCAGCCGGGAGGTCGGACGCAACGGCGGCCCCGGCGACTACCGGCCCCAGCGGGCGCAGCAGGCGACGACCCTGCGGGCGCGACGCGGCACCCCCGCGCCCCCACGCCCCCCAGCATCTGCGCACGCGGCCGGACCGTCGGGCGACGGCGGGGCGAAGGAGGAGATCCTGGAGATGGCGGTCCGGGCGGGGCTGCCGAGGATGACGGCGCGCGTGCACCTCGACCTGTTGCAGTCCGAGGACGGCAGGCGCACCGCGGCCGAGCTGACCCGCAGGCTGAAGGTCAGCCCCGCTTCCGTCTCCGTGTCCGTGAACTACCTCGTCCGGCACGGCTACGTCCGGCGCGAGCGCGATCCGAAGCGGCGCCGCGACGTCTACGTGATCGACGACCAGGCCTGGTACCGCTCCGTCGTGATCAGCGCGCGGCAGACGCTGGAGACGGCGCGGGTCGCGATGGCCTCGGCGGAGGAGTCCGCGCCCGACGACCCCGTGGGGCAGCGGATGGCCAGGACGGGGGCGTTCCTGGAGCGGATCAGTCTGGACATACTGGAGTCGGCCGACCGCTGGCGCACCCTCCTGACGTGAGGGGGCAGGTATGGCTCAACCCTGGTCGTCCGGATGAACTTTGACGTCACGTCAAAGACGGTCCGGTACCACCTTCGCCCCCGGCGTCGGCCCTGTTCCCGCCTCCGCCCCCGCATCCGGCTCCGGCTCGGCGGGACGGGTCGACGTGCGGCGAGGGAGCAGCAGCGGGGTCGCCAGCAGGAGCACCCCGGCCAGCCCGATGGCCGTACGCGGGCCGAGCAGCCCGCCCAGCACTCCCCAGAGGGCCGTCAGGAGCGCGGTCGAGCCCTTGGCCGTCACCGACCAGGCGGTCAGGGTGCGGGTGACCCGGTCGGCCGCGGTGCGTTCGAGCCGGTAGGTGGCGCAGACGGGGTTGAAGATCCCGCAGCAGAGGATGAGGCCGAGTTCGACGCCGATGACCAGCAGCAGCCCTCCGGTGCCGGGGCTCAGGAAGGCCAGGCCGATGGGCCAGATCGCGCGCAGGGTCCCGCTCCCGGCCAGGACCCGGTGCTGTCCGAACCGGGTGACGAGCGGTCGGGCCAGTCGCGAACCGATCAGTCCGCCGATCGCGGGCGCGGCGAAGGCGAGGCCGTACTGCCACGGGGCGAACCCGAGCCGGCCGAGCATCAGGACGGCCAGCAGTGGCTGGGTGGCCATCACCAGACCGTTGAACAGGGTGGTGTTGAAGAACAGCGGACGCAGTGTCGCGTCGGCGAGGACGTACCGCCAGCCGTCGAGCAGGTCCCCGGCCCGCATGCGTGCGGCCTTCCGGTGCTCGGGCCGCGGCTCGTGCCCGCCCGCAGCACGGATGCCCAGGGCCGAGAGCAGGTGGCTGACCGCGTCGGCCGCCACCGTCGCCACCGGACCGAGGAGCCCGATCATCGCGCCGCCGAGCGGCGGTCCGACGATCGTGGTCGTCCAGGAGGTGGACTCGAACCGGGCGTTGGCGACGAGCAGGTCCTCGGCCGGCAGCAGTGTCTTCAGGTACGCGCCGGAGGCGGCACGGAAGGTGATGTCGGCCGCCGCGACGACGACCGAGACCAGCAGGAGCTGGAGGAAGCTGAGCACACCGAGCGCGAACGCGGCGGGGATCGTCAGCAGCGCCGCGAACCGCACCAGGTCCGTCGCGATCAGCACCTGCCGCTTGCGGCGGAACTCCACCCACGGACCGAGCGGCACCGCCACGGCCGCGCCCACCGCCGCCCCCGCCGAGGAGAGCGCGGCGACCTCGGCCGGTCCGGCGTGCAGCACCTGGACGGCGATCAGCGGAAACGCGCCGAAGGCGAGCCACGTGCCGAGCGCGCTGGTCCCGTACGCCCCCCAGAGCCACCCGAACCGCCGCCCCAACCGGTGCCCGCTCCTCATACCCGACACCTTTCGCCCCTCGCCCCTCGCCGCCCGCCGTCCGCCGTCCGCCGCCCGTCACTCGTTGTCCGTCACCCGCCCGCACAACCGATCCGCGACCGAAGGCATCAAAGCGAACACCGCACCCGGGGATCAAACAACCGAATGACCACCGGGCCACAACCAATGGTTGTGACCGTAGGGTGCCGCCATGGATCTCGAAGCCGTCCGTACCTTCGTCGCCGCCGCCGACGCGGGGCAGTTCCAGGAGGCCGCCGCCGAGCTGTCGGTCACCCAGCAGGCCGTCTCCAAGCGCATCGCCGCGCTGGAGCGCAACCTCGGCGTGCGGCTGTTCACCCGCACCCCGCGCGGCGCCGGGCTCACCATCGACGGGCAGGCGTTCCTGCCCCACGCGCGCGAGCTGCTGCGCGTCGCCGAGCGCGCGGTCACGTCCGTGCACACCGGCCGCCGTCCACTGCGTGTCGACGTGATCAACTCGCGCGGCGCGGCGACGGGCCTGATGCGCGACTTCCACCGCACGCATCCCGGGATCGACCTCGACGTGGTGATGCTGTTCGACATCGAGAAGGCCGTCGCCGCGATCCGCTCCGGCACGATCGACGCGTCCTTCCGCGCCGTCGCCGCGCCCGGTCGGCCCCTGCCCGAGGACATCGAGTCGGTCCGGGTCCTCGACGAACCGCTCCAGCTCCTCACCGGCCCCGCCCATGCGCTGGCGGGTGCCCGGTCGGTGACCGTCGACCGGCTCGTCGGGCACCGGATCTGGATGCCCGGCATCGTCCCCGGTACCGAGTGGGGCGCCTACTACGACGACCTCGTCGCCGAGTTCGGCCTCACCATCGAGGCCACCGGCCCCAACTTCGGCTCCGACGCGCTGCTCGACACCATCGCCGACACCCCGGCCCTGGCCACCTTCATGGGCGGGCGGACCCGCCTCGTCTGGCCCGCCGGTCACGGTCTGCGACTCATCCCGGTGACCGACCCGATGCCCGTCTACCCGCACTCGCTCCTCTGGCACCGCGACAACCCCCACCCCGCGTTGGCCACTCTCCGCGCCCACCTCGCCGCCGCGGCGACCGGCCACGACGCCGCCGGGACCTGGACGCCGGACTGGGTGGTTCCCCTCTGAACGGGGCAACCCCGAACAGGGCAACGGGACGACGGGGGCACGTGTGCCCCGGTGGCGCCGGAGGTCACGGGGCGGCCGGATGCCAGGGCGCGTCGGCCCGGGTGGGCAGTGCGTCGGAGGCCAGCCGGAGCGCGAACACGGGCTGCTCGACGCCGGGGACGGGGACGGGGCCGAGGTAGTGGTGGCCGGTCATGTGGCACCAGGCGGGCAGGTCGAGAGGGGCGGCCGGGTCGGTGGCGACGACGTGGACGACGGTGCCCGGCTCCGCTTCGTCGATCTGCTTGCGCAGGCGCAGCAGAAGGGTGACGCAGAGCAGGCCGGTGCCGTCGACGGTGATGTCCGGCGCGGGGATCTCGGGGTTCTCGGAGATCTTGGGGTTCTTGGGGTTCATGGCTGGCTCATCGGCGGTAAGCGGTGGTGGCGACGGCGGGCAGGAGGGCGAGGGAGAGAATGCCACCGGTGAGGGCGAGGGCCGGGTAACTGGTGGCGGCAACCATGATGCCGGAGGCCATGCCGCCGGAGGCTCCTGCGACGGCGATGGAGACGTCGACCATGCCCTGGGTCTTGGCGCGGTCGGCGAGCGGGACGGTGTCGGTGATGATCGCGGTGCCGGCCACGAGGCCGAAGTTCCAGCCGAGGCCGAGCAGGGCGAGGGCGAGCGCGAGGAGGGCGACGGAGTCGCCGGGCGCGACGGCGGCGAGGAGGCCGGCGCTCAGGAGGGTGAGGCCGGAGGCGGCGGCGATCTTCATGCGGCCGTAGCGGTCGACGAGCCAGCCGGTGAGCGGCGAGGGCAGGTACATGGCGCCGATGTGGATGGCGATGACGAGGCCGGAGGCGGCGGTGCCGTGGCCGTGGTCGTGCATGTGCACCGGCGTCATGGTCATGATCGCGACCATGACGAGCTGGGTGAGGATCATGACGAGCGCGCCGATGACGACGCCGCCACGGCCCTCGCTCGGGTCGGTGGTGGCGGCCGGGCCGGTCGCGGCGTCGGCTTCCTCGGCGCGGGCGACGGCGCGGGCCAGGAGCAGCGGGTCGGGCCGCAGCCACAGGGCGAGGACGAGTGCGGCCAGGGCGTAGGCGGCGCCGGAGAGGATGAAGGGTCCGGCAAGCCCGGGTATGCCGAGGTGTTCGGCGAAGGTGCCGGTGGGGGCGGCGAGGTTGGGTCCGGCGACGCCGCCGAGGGTGGTGGCGACCAGGACGGTGGAGACGGCGCGGGCGCGGTGACCGGGTGCGGCGAGGTCGGCTCCGGCGTAGCGGGCCTGGAGGTTGGTGGCGGTGCCCGCGCCGTAGACGAACAGGGCTGTGAACAGCAGGGCCGGGTTGTCCAGGACAGCGGCGGCGATGACCCCGGCCGAGCCGATGGCGCCGGTGAGGTAGCCGGTGGCGAGGCCGGGGCGTCGGCCTCTGGCCTGGGAGATGCGGCCGACGGCGACGGCGGCCAGCGCGGATCCGGCGGTGAACAGGGCGCTGGGCAGCCCGGCCAGGCCGGTGGAGCCGAGCATGTCCTGGGCGAGGAGCGCGCCGACGGTGACACCGGCCGCGAGCCCGGCACCGCTGAGGATCTGGCTGGCGACCAGGACGGCGAGGGTGCGGCGCTGCACCTCGGCACGGGAGGACGTAGGGGAGGACGGGTCGGCGGCGATGGCCGGGCCGGTGCCGGTGCCGGTGCTGGTCACGGGGCGGCCCTCATCAGCGGATGTCCCGGATATCTCAGGCATCCCAGATGTCCCGGATATCGAGGACGAGGTACCCGTCGAGACGGCGTACGCGGTCGCCGTCGGGGTCGGGCGGAAGCACATGGCCGAGCTGTTCTGCGCGGACTTCGCCGATCCACTGGTCGTGCTGGTACTCGTGGTTGATGAGCGTGGTGAGCAGGTGGGTGGCGACGATCGTGAGCTGCTCGGGGGCCGCGACCCGGCCGGCGGAGATGTCGCCCATGCGGGCGTGCACGCGTTCGGCGACGGTGTCACGGAACGCGGTGAGCCGTTCGACGGTGGGCAGGGCGCCGCGGAACTGTTCGGGGTTGGCCGAATCCATCAGGGCGTCGAGGGCCGGGTCCGGGCTGGGCTCGGCCGCGGTGAGGTTGCGGACCATGAAGTGGGCGACGTGGGCCTGGTGGCCCAGGTGCCAGCCGATGGCGCTGGAGTTCTCGTGCGGACGCCAGGTGACCTCGTCCGGGGTGAGGTCCCTCCACAGGTCGTCGGTGTAGGCACGGGCGCGGTCGTACTCGCGCAGCAACGTGTCGATCCGGTGCATGGTTTCGCCTTTGCTTCGGGTGCGGGAACGGCAGTTGTCACGGTGACCGCACTGGGGCATGAACACTCTCCTCGGCCAAGAAGTCGGCCAAGAAGAATGAAAGATCCAAAAATATCGAAAAGGAACAGAAAAGAACGGAAGGGAAGCAGGTGCCACCGTAGGGTGCCCTCCGCTCCTCCGGTAGAGGATCATGAGGGATGGGGGTATAAGCGACGGCTATGACCAGGAGGAGGACGGCATGAACATCGAGGGGCTGCGCTACGCCAGGGCCGTCTCCCGGACCAAGTCGTTCAGCTCGGCCGCCCGAGCCTATGGCGTCACCCAGCCCGCCCTGTCCAGCGGCGTCGCACGGCTGGAACGGGAACTGGGCGTGACGCTGTTCGAGCGCTCGCCGCGCGGGGTCAGGCCGACACCGGACGGGGCACGCGTCCTGCCCATGATCGACGAGGCCCTCGGGGCTCTCGACGCGGTGATCGCCGAGGCCCAGCGGCTGGCCCGTCCGGTCCCCGACACGATCCGCATGGGCCTGTCTCCCCTGATCGGGGCCGATCTGGTGGGCCGCGCCTTCGACGCCGCCCGCAGCCTGGACCGCCCTCGCGACCTGGTCCTGCGCGAGGCGGATCTCGCGCACCTGCGCAAGGACCTCCAGGAGGGCCGCCTGGACATCCTGCTGGTGCCCGCCGTACAGGCCACGCCCAATTTCCGGCACCGCGTCATCGCCCGCGAGCCGGTCGTGGTGATCGACTCCACCACGTCCCGGGCCGGCCATCCGGTCGAGCTCGACGCCGCAGCCGACGCCGCCTACATCCTCGTGCCCGACACCTGCGGGCTGACCGCCTTCACCACCGAACTCTTCCGCAGCCACGACCTGGCGCTGCGCGCCTACCCCGGCGAGGCGTCCAGCTACCGCGTGCTGGACGAGTGGGCGCGGATGGGGGTGGGTGCCGCGCTGCTGCCCCGGTCCAAGACCACCGACGCGCACCCCGGCCCCCGCCCCCTCGTCCGGGCCGGGGCCCCCGTCGAGATCGCCTACGAGGCCGTCTGGGACAGCAGCGCTCCTCTCGCCACCGACCTGGAGGACTTCGCCGCGGCCATCGCCCAGGCCGAGGACCCGCCGACCGACCGCGCGCACCACCCCGCCGGGAACGGGAATCCGGGCGATTGACAACGGTTGTTGCCAACGACCATCGGCAATGGTTACTGGCAACGGTTATGACTCCATCACCCCGGCGCCGCCGCCGAGCCGTGCGGCACGGGTCCTGAAGCGCGCCCCGGGCCGGAGAGGGCCTATCCTCTGCCGGTCAACCACGTTCTGTTAGCAGGAGGTTCGTTCCCTGATGACTACGTCGTCCCGTGACTCGATGCTGGAGCTGTTGTCGGCGGACGGGCCTGATCCGGACCACGCGGAGGCGATGATGCTCTACGGCCGACTGGTCGGAACGTGGAACATCAGCAACCGGTACCGGTTCGGCGACGGCCAGTGGCGTACCGCAGCGGGCGAGTGGCGTTTCGGCTGGGCCCTGGGCGGGCGGGTGGTGCAGGACGTGCTCTTCTGCCCGGAGTTCCACGGCCGGTACCCCGGCACCACCGTCCGCATGTACGACGTCACGACCGGACTGTGGCAGATCACATGGATCTCGCCGAAGCTTCCTTCGTACTTCTCCCAGGTCGGCCGGTCCGACGGCGCGGGCGGGATGATCCAGGACGGCATCGACTCCCAGGGCAGGCGCTCGCGGTGGACGTTCACGGACGTCACGCCGACTTCTTTCCACTGGCAGGGATTCAGCGCCGCCCCCGACGGCGAGTTCGAGTTGTTCCAGGAGATGCACGCGACACGCCGCTAAGGGGTGTCCCGTAATGCCTGGTGGATCAGCGCGCGGCGTCGGATGCGGTGCATCGCAAGGCGGAGGGGCGCCCGCATACTGGATGTATTCGGGCGTTCCGACAACGCGGCGAGGATGGGGTCTCCCCTGCTCGAGCGCAGCCGAGAGCTCGGGGAAGTGGCTGTCGTCGTGCGCCCGCCAGGTATTGCGGGACACCCTTGGGCGGGCATTCATCACGGCATCACCGTGGCATCCATCGCAGCACCGCCCGGCGGGGAGGCCCCGGATCACGCTCGCTGGACCCGGCGGTCAGACGGCGCCGGACTCTCCGGCCTTGACGCCCGCCATGAACGAGGCGGCAGAGGCGTTCAGTACGGGGCCGTCGAACCGGGCCGAGGCGCGTGCCACCGCCTGTTGCGGGGTGAGGAACGGGCCGACGTGGGTGACGATCGACCGGCCCGCTCGGGCCGTGCCGACCGTGTCGCCGGTGCCCTCGGGCGTGTGGTGCACCTGTACGCCCTCGGCCGGCGCCCGGTCGCTCTCGGCCTCGCCCAGCAGCACGTCGCACCCCGTTGCCGGCTCCGTGAGGCTCGCGCACGGAGCCGTTTCCCCGGAGTGGACCAGCGATCGTCCCCCGGTCTCGACGGGACCGGTCACGGCCGCCGTCCGAACTCGCCCGGGTGGTCACGGACCCACCGTGCGAACGCGCCGGGCTGCCGGCCGGGCGGGACTTCGAAACACGCCCTGGTCGGCGGGGGGTTGCGGTGTGCGGGTTCCGGAAGCCCGGTCGGCCCCGTCCGGTGTCCACAGGCGGAGCTTCTCCGGGTTGCGGACCACCCAGATCCGGGTGGCACGGCCGCCGGAGGCGTCGAACGCGGCCACGGTCGCGGTGACACCCCCGTGCTGGGCGATCAGACCGGGCGCACCGGCCACCGAACGCTCCAGGAGCCGCAGCCCCGGCGCCTTGTCGGCGATCGCGATCATGTACTGGGCGATGCGCGCGCCTCCCTCGACCGGGCGCAGTACGGTGCCGGCCAGGCCGCCGCCGTCGGCGGTCATCACGGCGTCGGGGTCGAGGAGGCCGACGAGGGCCGTGATGTCCTTGGCCTCCCACGCCTCCTTGACGTGCCGCACCACCCCGGCCCGGTCCGCCGTCGTCATGGTCGCCGGGGCGCGCTCGGCCCGCACCCGCCGCCGGGCCGAACTCGCCAGCTCCCGGCAGGCCCCCGGGGTGCGGCCGACGACCCCGGCGATCTCGGGAAAGGAGTAGCGGAACACGTCGTGCAGCACGAACGCGACCCGTTCGGCGGGCGTCATGGCTTCCAGCACGACGAGGAAGGCCATGGTCACCGACTCGTCCAGGGTGATCTGGTCGGCGGGGTCGACGGCGCCGGTGCCGCGTGCGCCGGCCCACTCCTCGCGGTCGGGCAGCGGTTCGGGCAGCCATGCGCCGACGTACCGCTCGCGCCGGGCCCGTGCCGAGCCGAGCACGTCCAGGCAGATGCGCCCGGTCACCGTCGTCAGCCAGGCGCCGGGAGACACGACGGCCTGCCGTTTGCCCTGCGGCTGCGCGTACCAACGGGCGTACGCCTCCTGCACGGCGTCCTCGGCCTCGGCCACCGAACCGAGCAACCGGTAGGCGATGTTGATCAGTTGGCGCCGTTCACCGGCGACTTCCGTCACGCTCCACCCGGCTGTTCCCCCACCCATCACCGCTCCCCCCTGGCCCGCAGCTCTCGCCTTGCATTTCGCGGGCCTGCGTCGTCGAACCGGTGAGACCTTATCGATCGACTGCTTCGGGCGCTTCGGGTACTTCCGGCGCTTCCGGGCGGACAAGGGGACGGCATCATGACCACGACGGCAACGACGACCACGGCAACTACGACTGCGGAGCCGACGGCCGCGGCACGGCGCGCCGCCACGTTCCTGCGGGCATCGGTCGCCCTGCAGACCCTGACCATCTTCCTCCAGGCGGTCAGCGCCGGCGTGCTGCTGTCCTCGTCACATGGTGAACTCCTGCACGGCATCGGGGCGCGCGTGATGTACGGGGCGTCGATGCTGTACCTGCTCGCCGCGGTGCCGGCCTGGCGGCCGGGCGGCGGTTCGCCCCGCCCCATCGGCTATGCGTCCGGCTTCCTCGTCCTCGCCTCGGCGCAGGTCGTCCTCGGCATCGCGCACGTCCCGTCGGTCCATGTCCCTCTGGGCGTCCTGATGTTCGGCCTGAGCGTGCTGGTACTGGTCCGCCGGGACACGGGAGCGGCACGCGGCTGAGAGGGGCCGCAACGTCAGGGGAGCCGGAGTCGTCGCTCCGTCAGGGACGTTACGAGCGGCCGGGTTTCGAGGGCGGCCGGGTTGCAAGAGGCCACCGGATGCCGGCACCCCGGCGGCCGGGCTTGAAGTCGCCGCCCGTCGCTCCGGGCGGTGTACGGGCGCCGTACACGAACGGGGCGGTCCGGGGCAGCGAAACGGAGGCATCGATGCCGGGCCACGCAACCCGGCCTTGATGGAAAGAAATCAGCCACATCCCTATGCCATCTCGGCCAGTCGGGAACGACCCCCTCCCCGCCCTCCGTTCGAACACGAGGGGCCGGGGTCCGACCTCGCCCCGCTCTTTGAATTCCGCCGGTGGGAGACGCTGTACACCATCACGGTGGTGACTCGTGAAACGTCCGCTTAACGAACATGACCTATCCGGCAACGAACGAATTCCGGCCAAGTTGTTGACGCGCTCCTGACAGAACCGCCCTCCGGCTGACAATCTTCACCCCGTTCTGCGCACTTCTCGTTCTCCATCGGACGGCTCACCGGCCGCCGTGACCCCCCATCGCAGAAGGAGTCCGCGTGAGATCCACGCCCAGCCGCCGCGCCACCGCGACCGGCGCTCTGATAGCCGCAGCAGCCCTCCTCGCCGTCGGCGTCCAGACCGGTACGGCCACTGCCACCCCCGGCAGCAACAACTCGGCGGTACCGGCGTACGCCGGCGTCGACCAGGGTTCCCTGGCCAAGCAGCTTTCCCCGTCCCAGCGCGCCGAGTTGATCCGCGAGGCCGATGCGACCAAGGCGGCCACGGCCAAGGAGCTCGGTCTCGGCTCCCAGGAGAAGCTCGTCGTCCGGGACGTCATCCAGGACAACGACGGCACCACGCACACGCGTTACGAGCGCACCTTCGCCGGACTCCCGGTGCTCGGTGGCGACCTGATCGTCAAGGAGTCCAAGGCCGGCAAGACCCAGGCCGTCACCAAGGCCTCCAAGGTGACCAGCGGTCAGCTGAAGGCCGTGGACCTGAAGGCGGACGTCGCGCCCGCCAAGGCCGAGAAGCAGGCCCTCGGCCTCGCCAAGGCCGACGGTTCGAAGAAGACCGAAGCCGACCGGGCCCCCCGCAAGGTGGTCTGGATGGCCCAGGGCAAGCCGCAGCTCGCCTACGAGACCGTCGTCGGCGGCCTCCAGCACGACGGCACGCCCAACGAGCTGCACGTCATCACGGACGCGGCCACCGGCGCGAAGCTGTACGAGTGGCAGGGTGTCGTGAACGGCACCGGCAACACCCAGTACAGCGGCCAGGTCACCCTCGGCACCGCCCCGTCGTACACGCTGACCGACACGGGCCGCGGCAACCACAAGACGTACAACCTGAACCACGGGTCGTCCGGCACGGGGACGCTGTTCACCAACTCCACCGACACGTGGGGCAACGGCAGCCCGTCGAACGCCGAGACGGCCGGTGCGGACGCCCACTACGGTGCGGCCGAGACCTGGGACTACTACAAGAACGTGCACGGCCGCAGCGGCATCCGCGGTGACGGTGTCGGCGCGTACTCCCGCGTCCACTACGGCAACGCCTACATCAACGCCTTCTGGCAGGACAGCTGCTTCTGCATGACGTACGGCGACGGCGAGGGCAACAACAAGCCGCTGACCTCGCTCGACGTGGCCGCGCACGAGATGTCGCACGGCGTCACCGCCGCCACCGCCAACCTCGTCTACAGCGGTGAGTCCGGTGGCCTCAACGAGGCGACCAGCGACATCTTCGCCGCCGCGGTCGAGTTCTACGCCAACAACGCGTCCGACAAGGGCGACTACCTCATCGGCGAGAAGATCGACATCAACGGCGACGGCACCCCGCTGCGCTACATGGACAAGCCGAGCAAGGACGGCGCGTCCAAGGACGCGTGGTACTCGGGCATCGGCAACATCGACGTCCACTACTCCTCGGGCCCGGCGAACCACTTCTTCTACCTGCTCTCCGAGGGCAGCGGCGCCAAGGTCATCAACGGCGTCTCCTACGACTCCCCGACCTCGGACGGCCTGCCGGTGACGGGCATCGGCCGTGCCAAGGCCGAGCAGATCTGGTTCAAGGCGCTCAGCACCAAGTTCACCTCCACCACGAACTACGCGGCGGCCCGCACCGGCACCCTCGCCGTGGCCGGTGAGCTGTACGGCACGACCAGCGCCGAGTACAAGGCCGTCGGCGACGCCTGGGCGGCCATCAACGTCGGCACCCGTGACGGCGGCACCCCCAACCCGGGTGGCAAGGTCTTCGAGAACACCACCCCGGTCGCCATCCCGGACGGCGGCGCGGCCGTCACCAGCTCGGTCAACGTCACCGGTGTCACCGGCAACGCGCCCAGCACCCTCAAGGTCGACGTGGACATCACCCACACCTGGCGCGGTGACCTGGTCATCGACCTCGTCGCCCCGGACGGTTCGACGTACCGTCTGAAGAGCGCCTCGATCAGCGACTCCGCGGACAACGTCAAGACCACGTACACGGTCAACGCGTCGTCCGAGGTGGCCAACGGCACCTGGAAGCTCAAGGTCCAGGACATCTACTCGGGCGACTCGGGCAAGATCAACAGCTTCAAGCTGACCTTCTGATCCCCGGAACCACCCGAACCACCCGAACCACCCCGCCGGGTACTCCCCGGTGACCACTGCCCGGCAGGAGCTCACGCCCCTGCCGGGCAGTTCCATGTCAGCGCATCAGCACGCCCGCGCCGTCCCCCGCCGCCTCCGCGGGCAGCGCCACCAGGCCCAGTTCCGCGCCGCTCACCAGCAGCGGATGGGCGGGCAGCACCCGCACCGTGTAGCCGTACGGCCCGGTGCGGTCGAGGGCGAGCGGCCCCTCGTAGAGCCAGCGGCCCTCCAGGTCCTGGCCCCCGACCGGCTTCAGCGGGAAGGTCCGGGCGTCCGAGATCCCGTCGGCGGCGTCCACCCGGCCGGCCACCGCCTGCACCTCGACGTCGTCCGGCTCCAGCACGCCGAGGGCCACCCGGACCCGCAGCGTCAGCGACGAGCCCAGCTCGGCCGAACCGTCCGCGGCGGTGGGTGCCACCGCCTCCACGTGGTCGATGCCTACCCGCGGCCAGGCCACCCGGACCCGGGCCTTCCAGTCGGCGAGCCGCCGCGCCGTGGCGGGGTCCAGCGCCCGCCGGGCGCGCGCGGCCGGCGCGTACAGCCGCTCCACGTACTCGCTCATCATCCGCCCCGCCAACACCTTGGGCCCCAGCGTGCCCAGGGTGCGACGGACCATCTCGATCCAGCGTTCCGGGAGCCCGGAGCCGTCCCGGTCGTAGAAGCGCGGCGCGATCCGGTCCTCGATCAGTGCGTAGAGGGCGCCCGCCTCCAGGTCGTCGCGACGGTCCTCGTCCAGGGCCGCTCCGTCGGCCGTCGGGATCGCCCAGCCGAAGTCCGGCTCGAACCACTCGTCCCACCAGCCGTCGAGGACCGAGAGGTTGAGGCAGCCGTTGAGCGCGGCCTTCATGCCGCTCGTGCCGCACGCCTCCAGCGGGCGCAGCGGATTGTTCAGCCAGACGTCGCAGCCCGGGTAGAGCTTCTGCGCCATGGCCATCCCGTAGTCCGGCAGGAACACGATGCGGTGGCGCACCCGGGGGTCGTCGGAGAACCGCACCAGCTCCTGCACCAGCCGCTTCCCGCCGTCGTCGGCGGGGTGGGCCTTGCCCGCGACGACGATCTGGACCGGGCGGGTCGGGTGGAGCAGCAGCTCCCGCAACCGGTCGCGGTCGCGCAGCATCAGCGTCAGCCGCTTGTACGAGGGGACCCGGCGGGCGAAGCCGATCGTCAGCACGTCCGGGTCCAGCACGTTGTCGATCCAGCCGAGTTCGGCCGCCTCCGCGCCCCGGGTCCGCCACGAGGCGCGCAGCCGCTCGCGCACCTCGGTGACCAGCCGGGCGCGCAGGGTCCGCCGCAGGTCCCAGAGTTCGCGGTCCGGGACGGCGGCGGCGAGGTCCCGGCGGCCGGGCGTGCCGTCGCGGGGATCGCCACAAGGGCCGCCGCGGGGGTCGTCGTAAGTGCCACCGCGGGGGTCGCCGTGGCGGTCGTGCAGCCGGAGGATCTCCGGCGCGACCCAGGTGGGCGCGTGGACGCCGTTGGTCACCGAGGTGATGGGCACCTCGGCCGGGTCGAAGCCCGGCCACAGTCCGGCGAACATCTCCCGGCTGACCGCGCCGTGGAGGGTGGAGACGCCGTTGGCCCGCTGGGCGAGCCGCAGCCCCATCACCGCCATGTTGAAGAGTCCCGGCTCGCCGCCCGGGTAGGTCTCCGTGCCCAGTTGCAGGACGCGTTCGACGGCCACGCCCGGGAGTTCTCCGTCGTCGCCGAAGTGCCGGGCGACGAGTTCGCGGTCGAAGCGGTCGATCCCGGCGGGCACGGGGGTGTGGGTGGTGAAGACCGTGCCCGCCCGCACGGACTCCACCGCGGAGTCGAAGTCCAGTCCGGTGTCGGAGAGTTCACGGATGCGTTCGAGTCCGAGGAAGCCGGCGTGCCCCTCGTTGGTGTGGAACACCTCGGGCTCCGGGTGTCCAGTGAGACGGCAGTACGTCCGCACCGCCCGCACGCCGCCGATGCCGAGGAGCATCTCCTGGAGCAGCCGGTGCTCGCTGCCGCCGCCGTAGAGCCGGTCGGTCACCTCGCGTTCGCCCGGCGCGTTCTCCTCCACGTCGGAGTCGAGCATCAGCAGCGGTACGCGTCCCACCCGGGCCTGCCAGATGTGTGCGTGCAGCGACCGGCCGCCGGGCAGGGCCAGCACCACCCGGCTCGGGGTGCCGTCGGCCTCGCGCATCAGGGCGACCGGAAGCTCGTTGGGATCGAGCACCGGATAGTGCTCCTGCTGCCAGCCGTCGCGCGACAGGCTCTGGCGGAAGTAGCCGTGCCGGTAGAGCAGGCCGACGCCGATGAGGGGGACGCCGAGGTCGCTGGCGGCCTTGAGGTGGTCGCCGGCGAGGATGCCGAGTCCGCCGGAGTACTGGGGCAGGGCCGCGGTCACCCCGAACTCGGGCGAGAAGTAGGCGACGGCGGACGGGAGTTGTGCTCCCCGGCCCAGCCGTTCCTGGTACCACCTGGGTCCTTCCAGGTAGTCGCGGAGGTCTTCGGACACCTCCGTCAGCCGGTGCAGGAACTGCTCGTCCCGGGCCAGCTCGGCGAGCCGGCCGGCGGACGCGGCACCGAGCATCCGCACGGGGTCGCACTCCGCCGACCGCCGGATCTCCGGGTCGATGGCCTGGAAGAGCTCACGGGTCTCGGCGTGCCAGGACCAGCGCAGGTTGCGGGCGAGGTCGCTGAGCGGTCGGAGGGGGTCGGGGAGGACGGGGCGCACGGTGAATCGACGGATGGCCTTCACGTGTCCCACCTTTACAGGGCACATGCGGATACGGGCGGACGCACCACGGTGTGCACCGCTCCGTCACCCTCGGCGACGGTGACGGCCCTGTGGCCTTGCGGCGCACTGGTCGGCGCTCGGCGCATTCGGGTCGTCACACATACGCCCGAGTGGTTCACAAATCACCGGATCGGCCCATCGGGAACCGTGGGAAAGATTCTCCCGGACATGTGCCGAGCACGCCCCGAGCGCACTCCGAGAAAATCCCGGACACCAGGCGAACACCACTCGAATGCGACGCAAATACAGCACGAATGCAGCAGGAATACGGCAGGAATTCAGCGAGGACTCGGCAGAGATCGGCGGGAAAACGAGACGTCCACATCCACCGGAGTGCATCCGGTTCACCTCCGCGAAGCACATCCGTACCCCCGCCTTTCGAGTGCCATTCGAGTGAATGCGGACAGGAGCGGCCCTGCCCACGCACCATCAGTCGTCCGTGGAGCGGCTAGAAAGGACGGAAACCAGTCGGTCGCGGTGCGCGTATTCCGCCCTCCGCCACTGTGTCGCGCCCCGTTCGATCCGAGCCCCAGTCCCCAGGTGATTCCATGATCGGTCGCATTCCCGTCCTCGACGTCCGCCCTCTCGTCGATTGCGGCAGAAGGCCCGCCAAGGCCGTTGCGGGTGAGACCTTCCAGGTCACCGCGACCGTCTTCCGCGAGGGCCATGACGCCGTCGCCGCCAATGCGGTCCTGCTGGACCCGAGCGGGCGCCCGGGGCCGTGGACGCCGATGCGCGAACTGGCGCCCGGCACGGACCGCTGGGGCGCCGACGTCACCCCCGCCTCCGAGGGCCGCTGGACGTACGTGGTCGAGGCCTGGAGCGATCCGGTCACCACCTGGCGGCAGCAGGCCGGGGTCAAGATCCCGGCGGGGATCGACACCGCGCTCGTCCTCGCGGAGGGCGCCGAGCTGTACGAGCGGGCCGCCTCCGGCGTACCCAAGCGGGACGGGCGCGAGGCGGTGCTGGCCGCCGTCGACGCGCTGCGCGACACCTCCCGTCCGGCCGCCGCCCGGCTGGCCGCGGCACTCGCCCCCGGGGCCCTGGCCGCGCTCGACCGCCATCCGCTGCGCGAGTTGGTCAGCGCCTCGCCCCCGCTCCCGCTGCTGGTCGAGCGCAGGCGGGCCCTGTTCGGCTCCTGGTACGAGCTGTTCCCCCGCTCGGAGGGCGCCAGGACCGAAACGGCCGCGGCGTCGGGGAAGACCGGACCGGGACCGGCCGGGACCGGCCGGGGCGGGACCGGACCGGCCGGGGCCGAAGCGCCCCCGGAGCGGATCGTCAGCGGCACCTTCCGCACCGCCGCCGAACGACTGCCCGCGGTCGCCGCGATGGGCTTCGACGTGGTCTACCTACCGCCCGTGCATCCCATCGGCACCACCCACCGCAAGGGCCCCAACAACTCGCTCTCGGCCGCCCCCCACGACGTGGGCGTGCCGTGGGCCATCGGCTCGGCCGAGGGCGGCCACGACGCCGTCCACCCCGACCTGGGCACGCTCGACGACTTCGACCATTTCGTCGCGACCGCCCATCGGCTGCGCATGGAGATCGCACTCGATTTCGCGCTGCAGTGTTCTCCCGATCACCCCTGGGTGGAGAAACATCCGGAGTGGTTCCACCATCGCGCGGACGGCTCGATCGCCTATGCCGAGAACCCTCCGAAGAAATACCAGGACATCTATCCGATCGCCTTCGACAGGGATCTGCGCGGACTGGTCGACGAGACCGTGCGCATTCTCCGTTTCTGGATGGACCACGGAGTCCGGATCTTCCGGGTCGACAATCCGCACACCAAGCCGGTTGTCTTCTGGGAAAAGGTGATCGCCGAGATCAACGGGACCGACCCGGATGTGATCTTCCTGGCCGAGGCGTTCACCCGCCCCGCGATGATGAAGACGCTCGCCGCCGTCGGATTCCAGCAGTCGTACACTTATTTCACCTGGCGCAACACCAAACAGGAAATCACCGAGTACGTCACGGAGTTGTCGGGGGAAACCGCTGCCTTCATGCGGCCCAACTTCTTCGTGAACACCCCGGACATCCTGCCGGGCCACCTCCAGGACGGAGGCCGGCCGGCCTTCGAGGCGCGCGCCGTCCTCGCGGCGACGCTCTCCCCTTCCTGGGGGATGTACGCGGGATACGAGCTGTGCGAGAACACCCCGTTGCGGCCCGGCAGCGAGGAGTACCTGGACTCGGAGAAGTACCAGATCCGCATCAGGGACTGGGAGTCGGCGGAGCGCGAGGGCCGTTCGCTGGCCCCGCTGATCACCTCGCTCAACCGCATCAGGCGCCGCAATCCGGCGCTGCAGCAGCTGCGCGACGTGCACTTCCACTCCACCGACAACGACGCCTTGATCGCGTACAGCAAGCGCTCGGGTTCGAACACCGTTCTGGTGGTCGTCAACCTCGACCCGCACCACACCCACGAGGCCACGGTCTCGTTGGACATGCCGCGACTCGGCCTCGACCGGCACGATCGCGTGCCGGTGCGCGACGAGCTCACCGGCGACACCTATCACTGGGGCAGGACCTTCTACGTGCGTCTGGAGCCCGGCGTCACGCCCGCGCACGTCGTCGTCCTGCGACCGTCCCCGCCGACCGGAGGGTCACCCACACCATGATCGTCAATGAGCCCGTCCACGACCTGTTCGAGGACACCCCGGCCAAGGACCGCGATCCCGACTGGTTCAAGCGCGCCGTTTTCTACGAGGTCCTCGTCCGGTCCTTCCAGGACTCCAACGGCGACGGCATCGGCGACCTCAAGGGCATCACCGCCAAGCTGGACTATCTGCAGTGGCTGGGCATCGACTGTCTCTGGCTGCCGCCGTTCTTCAAGTCTCCGCTGCGCGACGGCGGTTACGATGTCTCCGACTACACGGCCGTGCTGCCGGAGTTCGGCGATCTGGCCGACTTCGTCGAGTTCGTCGACGCCGCGCACCAACGCGGGATGCGCGTGATCATCGACTTCGTCATGAACCACACGAGCGACCAGCACGAGTGGTTCCAGCAGTCCCGCACCGACCCGGACGGCCCGTACGGCGACTACTACGTCTGGGCCGACGACGACAAGCAGTTCCCGGACGCCCGGATCATCTTCGTGGACACGGAGACGTCCAACTGGACCTTCGACCCGGTGCGCAAGCAGTACTACTGGCACCGGTTCTTCTCCCACCAGCCCGATCTCAACTACGAGAACCCGGCGGTGCAGGAGGAGATCCTGGCCGCGCTGCGCTTCTGGCTGGACCTCGGCATCGACGGCTTCCGCGTGGACGCCGTGCCGTACCTGTACCAGCGGGAGGGCACCAACTGCGAGAACCTGCCGGAGACGCACGAATTCCTCAAGCGGGTCCGCAAGGAGATCGACGCGCACTACCCGGACACCGTGCTGCTGGCCGAGGCCAACCAGTGGCCGGAGGACGTCGTCGACTACTTCGGCGACTTCCCGTCCGGCGGCGACGAGTGCCACATGGCGTTCCACTTCCCCGTGATGCCGCGGATCTTCATGGCCGTGCGGCGCGAGAGCCGCCACCCGGTCTCCGAGATCCTGGCGAAGACGCCGGAGATCCCGCAGAACTGCCAGTGGGGCATCTTCCTGCGCAACCACGACGAGCTCACCCTCGAAATGGTCACGGACGAAGAGCGCGACTACATGTACGCGGAGTACGCCAAGGACCCGCGGATGCGGGCCAACATCGGCATCCGGCGCCGGCTCGCCCCCCTGCTGGACAACGACCGCAACCAGATCGAGCTGTTCACCGCGCTGCTGCTGTCGCTGCCCGGCTCCCCGATCCTCTACTACGGGGACGAGATCGGGATGGGCGACAACATCTGGCTCGGCGACCGCGACGCCGTGCGCACCCCGATGCAGTGGACGCCCGACCGCAACGCGGGCTTCTCCTCCAGCGATCCGGGGCGGCTCTACCTCCCCACGATCATGGACCCGGTCTACGGCTACCAGGTCACCAACGTCGAGGCGTCGATGGCGTCGCCGTCGTCGCTGCTGCACTGGACGCGGCGGATGATCGAGATCCGCAAGCAGAACCCCGCCTTCGGTCTCGGCTCGTACAACGAACTGCCGTCGTCGAACCCGGCCGTGCTCGCCTTCACCCGGGAGCACGGGGACGACCTGGTGCTGTGCGTGCACAACTTCTCGCGGTTCGCGCAGCCGACGGAGCTCGATCTGCGGTCGTTCGGCGGACGCCATCCGGTGGAGCTGATCGGTGGGGTGCGCTTCCCCGCCGTCGGACAACTGCCCTATCTGCTGACGCTCGCGGGACACGGCTTCTACTGGTTCCGGCTGCGCAAGGACGCATCGCCGAACTGACCCGGCACCACGTCGCACCACCGCGACCGCGGGGCGGTTCCCGCCGCCCCGCACAGGGCAGTCCCCCGCGCCGGAACCCGCGCCGGACCCTGCCGGGCCCGTCCGTCGTCCCGGTCCCCCGGGTCGAGTCCGTACGGACCATCCTGACCCGACACGTCCCGCACAGCCGGACAGCAAATGCCGCAATCCGGGACACTCTCCGCATTCTGCGGTGTGCCCGGGGAAAGGACGCGACGCCATGTCGGAGGCTGTATCCACCCGGGTCGCCCCGGCCGACAGCACGGCCCTCCTCCCGTCACTCGTCCCCCTGCTGCACGAATGGCTGCCCCGGCAGCGCTGGTTCGCGGGCAAGGGGCGGCCGGTCACCGGCTTCTCGCTGGTGTCGGCGACCGAGATACTGCCGGTGGACACCGGCCCCGTCGCCGCCGGTACCGGCACCGGGCTGCTCCATCTGCTGGTCCGGGCCCATCAGCCGGCCATGCCCGCGCAGTCGCCGGACGACTGCTACCAACTGCTGCTCGGGGTACGGGCCGTGCTGCCGCCCCGCCTGGCACCCGCGCTCGTCGGGCACGTGACGACCGGCCCGCTCACCGGCCGCACCGTGTACGACGGGCTGCACGACCCGCGCCTCGCCGAACTCCTGCTGGAGCGGTTCCGCACCCCCGGCACCCTCGGCGCCCTGCGCTTCGACCGGGGCGACTCCCCCATCGCCGCCGGGCTGACGCCACGGGTGCTGGACACCGAGCAGTCCAACACCTCGCTCGTCTACGGCGACGCCTTCATCCTCAAGATCTTCCGCCGGGTCTTCCCGGGCACCAACCCCGACCTGGAACTTCCGCTCGCGCTCGCGCGCCAGGGCTGCGGACGGGTGCCCGCCCCCGTCGCCTGGTTCGAGGCCACGGCCCCCGAGCCGCTCACCCTCGGCGTGCTCCAGCCGTTCCTGAGCGGTGCGCAGGACGGCTGGCAGCTCGCCCTGCGGGCCCTCGCGGAGGGCCGCGACTTCACCGAGGAGGCCCACGCCCTGGGCCGGGCCACCGCCGAGGTGCACACCGCGCTCGCCGCCGCCCTGCCGACGCCCGCCCTGCACCGGTCCCAGACCGAACACCTCGCCGCCGCGATGGTGCGGCGCCTGGAGGCCGCCGCCCAGGCGGTACCGGCGCTCGTGCCGTACGTCCCGGGGCTGCGCGGCGCCTTCGACGCGGTGGCGGCGCTGGGGCACCGGGGGTGCGACCGGGCGGCCCAGCGGGTGCACGGCGACCTCCACCTCGGCCAGACCCTGCGCGCGGCCGACGGCTTCTGGTCGCTGATCGACTTCGAGGGCGAACCGGCCAGACCGCTGTCCGAGCGCCGCCGGCCGCGGCTCCCGGTGCGCGACGTCGCCGGGATGCTCCGCTCCTTCGACTACGCGGCCCGCTCGCACCGCCCGTGGAACGACGAGTGGGCGACCCGCTGCCGGACCGCCTACTGCGAGGGGTACGCCGGCGCCTCGGGCGCCGACCCGCGCGACGAGCCGGAACTGCTGCGCGCCCACGAGACCGACAAGGCCGTGTACGAGGTGCTGTACGAGGCACACCACCGGCCCGACTGGCTGCCGGTCCCGATGGCCGCGATCCACCGGCTGGCCGCGGGCGCCGACTGAGAGCCGGCCGGCCCGGACACCACTGGCCCGGCCACGGCCGCCGCACCCGCTCCGGTCCGCCGCCTCCCCTCCCCCTTCCTTCCGTTCCGCCCCGACAACACCCTCCGAGGAGGCCGTCCCCGTGACCGCCCGCAAGCCGTCCCACAAGACGCCCGCCCCCACCGACGCCTCCCCGCCCTCCCCGCTGCCACCGGCCGGGACGGCACCCCCCAGGGCCCCGGCCGGGACGGCACCCCCCAAGCCCCCGAAGTCCCACGCGTCGTCGGAATCGGCCGCCGCCCGGCCCCGGCCGAAGAAGCCGGCCGCCGGGCACGCCGGTGCCGAGCCGCCGCACCCCCGCCAGGAGCCCGGCACCCACGGCGTACGGCCGACGCTCCCCCTCGACCCCGGCGACCGGGCCCGGCTGCTCGCCGGTGAGCACCACGCCCCGCACGACCTGCTCGGCGCCCATCCGGTCCGGGGCGGGGTGCTCTTCCGGGCGCTGCGTCCGTACGCGCGCTCCGTGACGGTGCTCGGCAAGGGACTGCGGGCGCGGCTGCACGACGACGGCGACGGGCTCTTCTCCGGGCTGCTGCCGATGCCCGCGCTGCCCGACTACCGGCTCCTGGTCGCCTACGAGGACACCGAGACCGAGACGCACGACCCGTACCGCTTCCTGCCCGCGCTCGGGGAACTCGATCTGCACCTGATCGGCGAGGGGCGGCACGAGGAGCTGTGGACCGCCCTGGGCGCCCGGCCCATGGAGCACCAGGGGGTGGCGGGCACCCGGTTCACCGTCTGGGCGCCCGACGCCCGCGGCGTACGGGTCACCGGGGACTTCAACCACTGGGACGGCACCGGTTTCCCGATGCGTTCGCTCGGTTCCTCCGGGGTGTGGGAGCTGTTCCTGCCCGGGATCGGCGAGGGCACGCTCTACAAGTTCGACATCTGCCGCCCCGACGGTTCGCACACGGTGCGCGCCGACCCCATGGCCCGGCGCACCGAGGTACCGCCGTCCACCGCGTCGATCGTGACGGCCCGGCACCACGTGTGGCAGGACGGGGAGTGGATGGCGCACCGCGGGGACGTGCCGGTGCACGAGGCGCCGTTCTCCGTGTACGAGGTCCATCTGCCGTCCTGGCGACCTGGACTGACGTATCGTCAACTCGCTGCCCAGCTGCCCTCGTACGTGAAGGAGCTGGGGTTCACGCATGTGGAGCTGATGCCGGTCGCCGAGCACCCCTTCGGCGGTTCCTGGGGCTATCAGGTCACCGGTTTCTACGCCCCGACCTCCCGCCTGGGCTCCCCCGACGACTTCCGTTTCCTGGTCGACTCGCTGCACCGGGCCGGCATCGGCGTCCTCATGGACTGGGTGCCCGCGCACTTCCCTCGCGACGACTGGGCGCTGGCGGAGTTCGACGGCCGCCCGCTGTACGAGCACCCGGACCCCGCGCGCGCGGCGCACCCCGACTGGGGCACGCTGGAGTTCGACTACGGGCGCAAGGAGGTGCGCAACTTCCTTGTCTCCAACGCGACTTACTGGTGCGAGGAGTTCCATGTCGACGGGCTGCGGGTGGATGCGGTCGCCTCGATGCTCTACCTCGACTACTCGCGCGAGGGCGGGCAGTGGGCGCCGAACGAGCACGGCGGCCGGGAGAACCTGGACGCGGTGGCCTTCCTCCAGGAGATGAACGCCACCGTCTACCGGCGCAACCCCGGTGTCGTCACCATCGCCGAGGAGTCCACCGCCTGGGACGGCGTCACCCGCGCCACCCACCACGTCGGACCGGGCGGCTTCGGGGGGCTGGGCTTCGGGCTGAAGTGGAACATGGGCTGGATGCACGACTCGCTGCAGTACGTGTCGAAGGAGCCGGTGCACCGCAAGTACCACCACAACGAGATGACCTTCTCGATGGTGTACGCGTACAGCGAGAACTACGTGCTGCCGATCTCGCACGACGAGGTGGTGCACGGCAAGCAGTCGCTGGTCTCCAAGATGCCGGGCGACTGGTGGCAGCGGCGCGCCAACCACCGGGCCTACCTCGGCTTCATGTGGGCCCATCCGGGCAAGCAACTCCTCTTCATGGGGCAGGAGTTCGCCCAGGGCGCGGAGTGGTCGGAGGGGCACGGCCCGGACTGGTGGCTGCTCGACCCCTCGTACGCGGCGGAGGCCGACCACCGGGGCGTGCGCACCCTGGTGGGCGATCTGAACGCGGTGTACGCCGCCACTCCGGCGCTGTGGCAGCGCGACACGGTGCCGGAGGGTTTCGACTGGGTGGACGGCGGGGCGGCCGAGGACAACGTCTTCGCGTTCCTGCGCTTCGACGCGCAGGGCTCGCCGCTGCTCGCCGTCAGCAACTTCTCCCCGGTGGTGCGGCACGACTACCGCCTCGGGGTCCCGGCGGTGCCCGGTGACCGGGTGGTGTGGGCGGAGGTCCTCAACACGGACGCCGCCCGGTACGGCGGCGGCGACGTGTGCCACCCCGGCCCGCTGGAGCCGGAACCGGTGGCCGCCCACGGCAGGCCCGGCAGCCTGTTGCTGACGCTGCCGCCGCTGGCGACGGTCTGGTTCCGGCCGGTGTGAGTACGTACGGGGCGCCTCGGGAAGCGGCCCGGTGTTCGGGGCGCGCGGCCCGGAAACGGTCGCGCGCCCCGGTGCTCTCCCGGTCCTCACCCGGTTTCGAGCACGTCCTCCAGCTCCTGGAGCAGCTTGCGCCTGGGGCGGGCGCCCACCATCGACCTCACGGGTTCACCGGCGCGGAAGACCATGAGGGTCGGCATCGACAGCACCGCGTACCGGCTCGTGGTCCCCGGGTTGCGGTCGACGTCGATCTGGACGATCTTGAGGCGCCCGGCCTCCTCCGCGGCGACGGCGGCGAGCACGGGGGCGAGCCGGCGGCACGGACCGCACCAGTCGGCGGTGAACTCGACCAGGACGGGGAGACCCGCCCGGAGCACCTCCTCGTCGAAGGTGGCGTCGGTGACCTCGGCGACGCCCTCTGCCGTGTGGATCATCTGTCATCCTCCCATTTCGCAACGTGGTTCCGGGCCGCCGGGCAGCTCCGCAGCGGCCTCCAGTTCGGCCCTGGCGAGCTGCGCGCCCACCTGGGCGCGGACCGTCCGGAGCTGCTCGATGAGCGCGTCGAGCTGGTCGAGCTTGCGCCGGTAGACGGCGAGCGAGGCGGGGCAGGCGTCACCGGCCGGGTGGCCGGCGCGCAGGCACTCGACGAACGGCCGGGTCTCCTCCAGCTCGAACCCGGATTCCTGGAGGGTCCGGATCTGCCGGACCAGGCGCAGGTCGTCCTCGTCGTACGCGCGGTAGCCGTTGTCGGTCCGCCGGGCGGGCAGCAGGCCGCGGGACTCGTAGTAGCGCAGGGTCCGCGTGGTCGTTCCGGCCCGTTCGGCCAGTTCCCCGATTCGCATGTCCTCGACCGTAGACCTTGACGCGGACGTCAAGGCAAGCGCGAGAGGCCGCCGCGGACGTGCCCGCGGCGGCCCCTCGCCGATGTGTTCCGTACGCGCCTACGCCTTCGTCAGGGCGGGCTTCTCGTCGCCGTCGCGCGGCTCCGGGACGTCCACGCCCTCGCCGTCCTGGTTGAGCATCTGCTCGTTCCAGGGGAGCGCGCCGGACAGGACCTGCTCGACCCGCTCCTTGTCGATCTCCTTGGTCCAGGTGCCGACCAGGACGGTGGCCACGGCGTTGCCCGCGAAGTTCGTCAGGGCACGGGCCTCGCTCATGAAGCGGTCGATGCCGACGATCAGGCCGACGCCGTCGACCAGGCCGGGGCGGTGCGACTGGAGGCCGCCCGCGAGGGTGGCGAGGCCCGCGCCGGTGACCCCGGCCGCGCCCTTGGAGGCGACGATCATGAAGAGCAGCAGGGAGATCTGCTCACCGGCGCTCAGCGGGTCGCCCATCGCGTTGGCGATGAAGAGCGAGGACATCGTGAGGTAGATCGCGGTGCCGTCGAGGTTGAAGGAGTAGCCGGTCGGCACGGTGATGCCGACGACCGGCCGGCTGACGCCCAGGTGCTCCATCTTCGCGATGAGCCGCGGCAGGGCGGACTCCGAGGAGGAGGTGGAGAGGATCAGCAGGAACTCTCGGCCCAGGTACTTCAGCAGGGAGATCAGGTTGACCCCGGCGACCAGGCGCAGGATCGTGCCGAGCACCACGAAGACGAAGATCGCGCAGGTGATGTAGAAGCCGACCATGATGATCGCGAGCGACTTCAGCGCGTCGATGCCGGTCTCGCCGACCACCGCGGCCATCGCGCCGAACGCGCCGACCGGGGCCGCCCACATGATCATGGCGAGAATCCGGAAGACGAGGCGCTGGATGTGGCCGATGCCGCGCAGGACCGGTTCGCCCGCCGCGCCCATGGCCTGGAGTGCGAAGCCTGCCAGCAGGGCGACCAGCAGAGTCTGGAGCACCTGGCCCTCGGTGAAGGCGGAGACGATGGTGGTGGGGATGATGCCGAGCAGGAAGTCCACGGTGGACTCGCTGGCGCCCGCCGCCTGCTTCTCCCCGGCGGCCCGCGCCGCCTCGGTGATGTGGAGGCCCTGGCCGGGTTCCAGGAAGTTGCCGACGAGCAGGCCGATGGCGAGCGCGACGGTCGACATCACCAGGAAGTAGCCGAGGGCGAGGCCGCCGACCGCGCCGACCTTGGCGGCCTTGCGCACCGAGCCGACGCCCAGCACGATCGTGCAGAAGATGATGGGCGAGATCATCATCTTGATCAGGTTCACGAAGCCGGTGCCGATCGGCTTGAGCTCGACGGCGACGTCCGGGGCGACGAAGCCCACGAGGATGCCGAGCCCGACCGCCGCGATCACGGCGAGATACAGATAGTGCGTGCGGTCCCGCCTGGCGGCTGCCACTCCCACGGGGGTTCTCCTCGGTCGTCCGGGTCACTCCCCCGTCCCTGGGGGCGCAAGGGCCTGCCCGGCGCGTCCGGCCGGAAAAAACCCTTGGCGAATATCTCGCTCCCTGTGACACCGGTCACCGTTGCGTGCATTTCGTTCACATGTTTCCGGCCAGGCACACTGGTGGCCATGCGTCTGCCCCGTACCCGCCCCCGCAGCCTGGCCGGCCAGCTCTTCGCCATGCAGGTGGTGCTGGTGGCCGCCGTGGTGGCGGGGTGCGCGTTCTTCGCCTACGTCTCCGGCAGCGCGCAGGCGGAGGAGACCGCGACCCGGCAGGTGCGGGCGGCCGCGCTGGCGATCGCCGGTTCGCCGTCCGTACGGGAGGCGATCCGCACCCCCGACCCGTCGGCCGTGCTCCAGCCGTACGCGGAGCGGGTCCGCAAGGACACCGGGATCGCCTTCGTCACGATCATGTCCCCGGACCGGGTCCGCTGGACGCATCCGGACACCGACCGGATCGGGGAGGAGTTCCTCGGGCACACCGCGCGGGCGTTGCGCGGCGAGACGTTCTCGGAGACGTACACCGGCACGCTCGGCCCCTCGATCCGGGTCGTCACCCCGGTCCGCGACGGCGGCCGGATCGTCGGCCTGGTCAGCGCGGGCATCACCGTCGACCGGGTCTCCTCGCAGGTACGGGACCAGCTCGGGGCGCTGGGGCTGGCGGCGGGCGGGGCGCTGGCCCTCGGCGGCATCGGCACCTATGTGATCAACGCCCGGCTGCGGCGGCACACGCACGGCATGAACGCCGCCGAGCTGAGCCGGCTGCACGACTACCACCAGGCCACGCTGCACGCGGTGCGCGAGGGGCTGCTGATGCTCGACGGGCGGCGCAGGATCGCGCTCATCAACGACGCGGGCCGGGAGCTGCTCGGTCTGGAGCCGGACGCGGTCGGCCGCCGGGTCGACGAGCTGGAGCTGCCGGCCCCGTTGACCGGGGCGCTGCTCGCCTCCGAGGAACGGGTCGACGAACTGCATCTGACGGCGGACCGGGTGATCGTGGTCAACACCCGCCCGGTGGTGGGCGGCGAGCAGCGCGGCACCGTCGTGACACTGCGCGACCACACGGAACTCCAGGCGCTCTCGGGCGAGTTGGACTCGGAGCGGGGCTTCACCCAGGCGTTGCGCTCGCAGGCGCACGAGGCGGCGAACCGGCTGCACACCGTCGTCTCGCTGATCGAACTGGGCCGGGCCGAGGAGGCGGTGGGGTTCGCCACCGCCGAGCTGGAGCTGGCCCAGGCGCTCACCGACCGGGTGGTGGGGGCGGTCGCCGAACCGGTGCTGGCCGCCCTCCTGCTCGGCAAGGCGGCGCAGGCCAACGAGCGGGGCGTGGAGCTGGTGCTCGCGGAGGACAGCCTGATCGACGACGGCTCCCTGCCCCCGACCCTGGCCCACCGGGACCTGGTGACGATCCTCGGCAATCTGATCGACAACGCGGTGGACGCGGCGTCGGAGGCGGCGGCCGGTGTGCCGGGAACCGTGCCCGGCCGACGGGAAGCGGTGGCTGGGCGGGCGCCCGGCCGGGCCCGGGTCACCGTCACCGCGCTCGCCGGGGAGGACGGGGTGCTGCTGCGGGTCGCCGACACCGGGGCCGGGATCGATCCGGACGCCGCCGGGGAGGTGTTCGCCCGCGGCTGGTCGACGCACGGCGCGGGCCGGGGCATCGGGCTCGCCCTCGTCCGGCAGGCGGTGCACCGCAACGGCGGCTCGGTGACGCTGGACCGCGGCGCGGAGGGCGGCGCGGAGTTCACGGTGCGGCTGCCCCCGGCCGCCGTGCCCGCACCGGCACCGGCGCCCGGGGCCGCGCCCACGCCCGTCACCGGGAAGGAGGCCGTCGCATGATCCAGGTGCTGGTGGTCGAGGACGATCCCGTCGCGGCCGACGCCCATCGGCTGTACGTGGGCCGGGTGCCGGGGTTCGAGGTGGCGGCCGTCGCGCATTCGCGGGCGGCGGCGGTGCGGGCGCTGGAGCGCACCCCGGTCGATCTGCTGCTCCTGGACCTGTACCTGCCCGACGGCCACGGCCTGCAACTGCTGCGTTCGCTGCGCGCGGCCGGGCACTCGGCCGACGTCATAGCGGTGACCTCGGCGCGCGACCTGGCCGTCGTCCGGGAAGGGGTGTCGCTCGGCGTCGTCCAGTACGTGCTGAAGCCGTTCACCTTCGCCACCCTGCGCGACCGGCTCGTGCGCTACGCCGAGTTCCGCACGGCGGCCGGGGAGGCGAGCGGCCAGGACGAGGTGGACCGGGCGCTCGGTGTCCTGCGCGCACCGCAGCCGGCCCGGCTGCCGAAGGGGCTGAGCGGTCCGACGCTGGAGGCCGTCACCCGCGCCCTGCGGTCCGCACCGGACGGGGTGACGGCGGCGGCTGCCGGGGAGTCGCTGGGGATCTCGCGGATCACCGCGCGCCGCTATCTGGAGCACCTGGTGACGGTGGGGCGGGCGGTGCGCAGTCCCCAGTACGGCCAGATCGGGCGTCCGGAGCTGCACTACCGCTGGGTGCCCGAGAACCGCTGACCGAGGAGCCGCCGGGCTCATGACGGTCTCGGGCCGCCACCGCTCCCGCGCCCGGCCCGCCACGGGGGCCCGGTCTCAGCCACCGGCCGTCCTCGTGGCCACCGGGTCGAAGGAGAACAGGCTCTTCCTCTCCCCCGCGCAGTCCGTCTGCACCATTTCGGCGCCGCGCTCCTCGCCGTACTTCTCGGCCCCGACGCACAGGCCGGTGTGGACGGGGCGGATCCGGTAGCCCTCGACGGGGCTGCCCACGGACTCGATCCGGAACTTCTCCGCGTCGTCGCGGTCGCCGCACTCCTGGTCCTGCAGCGAGGCCCCGGTCTCCCGGTCCCCGTTCCAGACTCCGGTGCACCCCGGGCCGTAGTCCGGGTGGTCGGTCGCGATCCGCCAGAGGCCGTCGCCCAGCGGTTCGAGGGAGAAGCCCGGGATCGTCTCCTCCTCGCACGGCACCTGGTACAGCCGTCCGCTCGTGCCGCCCCGCTTCTCGGAGAGGCAGTACCCGGAGTGCACGGACCGTATCTGCACCGTCCGCCCGGCCGCGGGCCCGGTCGCCGGGCGGGATTCCGGCCGGTCGTCGTCCCGTCCGAGAAGGACGACGGCCGTCGCGACGGCGGCGAGCACGACCACCGAGGCGACCGCCGCCAGGACCGGCCGGGACCTCCGGCGGCGGACGGGGCCCGGGTCGGCGGGCGGTGCGGCGGCCGCCGGTGCGGCCGTCTCCCCACGGTCACCGGTCGCGCCCCCGGCCGCTCCGTCCGCCCCGTCCGTCTCCCCACGGGCACCGGTCGCGCTCCCGGCCGCTCCCGCCGTCCCGCTCCGCTGCCCGCGCACGGCGAGTTCCTTGCGCACCGCGAGCCAGTCCCCGACCTCCGCGGGCCCGCATCCGCAGGCCCGTACGAACGCGGCGAGGAGCTCCTCGCGCGGGACCGAGGTGCGTCCGAGCATGTTGGCGATCGTGGACCTCGGCAGGACGTCCCCGACCGCGTCCGCCCGTTGGCTCAGTTCGCGGAACGTCAGCCCCGACGCATCCTTGAGCACCCGCAGGAGGGCGACGAACTCGGCCGTACTGCGCGCATCTTGAGGATCCGGGGCTCCGCCCTCGACCGTCATGCCTCTGTCCCTCTCCCCTGGACTCCGTGTCCGGACAGGGCTGGGACATGTCCGGGACAGGGACAAGCCTTGTTGATCCTGGCCCCGGGCTCAAGAGTTGATTCCGGCACCGCGGCTGTCCGGCACCGGTGTTTCCGCACGGCCGCACGGCCGGGGGAACGGCGAGGGGCCCCGACCGTCCACGGGGGACAGTCGGGGCCGCCGGGTCGCGGGGCGCGGCGGTGCCGCCGCGCGGGCGGGTCAGAAGACCGATTCCGCCTCGTCCATCCGGTCCGCGGGAACCGTCTTGAGCTGGGTGATGGCGTCGGCGAGCGGAACCATCCTGATGTCGTTGCCGCGCAGCGCCGTCATCCGCCCGAAGTCGCCCCGGTGGGCGGCTTCCACCGCGTGCCAGCCGAAGCGGGTGGCGAGCACCCGGTCGTACGCGGTCGGCGTGCCGCCGCGCTGGACATGGCCGAGAATGACCGGTCGGGCCTCCTTGCCGAGCCGGGTCTCCAGCTCGATGGCCAGCCGGTTGCCGATGCCCTGGAAGCGCTCGTGGCCGTACTGGTCGATCTCCCCCTTGGCGTACGGCATGGAGCCCTCGGCCGGGTGCGCGCCCTCGGCGACGCAGATGACCGCGAACTTCTTGCCGCGCGCGAAGCGCTCCTCGACCATCTTCACCAGGTCGTCGACCTCGAAGCGGCGCTCGGGGAGGCAGATGCCGTGCGCGCCGCCGGCCATGCCGGACTCCAGCGCGATCCAGCCCGCGTGGCGGCCCATCACCTCGACGACCATGACCCGCTGGTGCGACTCGGCGGTGGTCTTGAGACGGTCTATGGCCTCGGTCGCGACGCCCACGGCGGTGTCGAAGCCGAAGGTGCGGTCGGTGGCGGAGATGTCGTTGTCGATGGTCTTGGGGACGCCGACCACGGGCATCCCGGCGTCCGACAGCATCCGGGCGGCGGTGAGGGTGCCCTCGCCGCCGATCGGGATGAGGGCGTCCATGCCGTAACGGCGGCTCAGCTCGGCGCAGTTCTCCGCGGCCTCCCGCAGCCGGTCGCGCTCCAGCCGGGCCGAGCCGAGGATGGTGCCGCCGCGGGCGAGGATGCCGCTGACAGCGTTGAGGTCGAGGGAGCGGAAGTGGCCGTCGAGGAGCCCCTTGAACCCGTCCTCGAAGCCGATGACTTCATCGCCGTGACCCACCACGGCGCGGTGGACGACCGACCGGATCACTGCGTTCAGGCCTGGGCAGTCGCCGCCTGCGGTGAGAACTCCGATGCGCATCGTGCTGTGTCTCCTGCTCGTCAGTGCCGGGCGTCCTGGGTCACTCGCCGACGTTCCCCGTACCGTGGGCCACGGCAATTGTCCCACGCCTGGTACGGACCTGGTGCTCCCGGCGGCTCCGGGGTACCCGCGCGGGTGTTCCGCCGGGCGCCCCGGCGCACCGGGGACGGGGCCGGGGAAGGGGGCCCGGGAAGGCTTTGCGGGCCCCGGCCCGGGGCCGTTCGCCCGGCGGGCGGCGCCTCGACCCCCACGGGTATCGTCAACATGTCAATACCATCCCAAACCGCAATCGGACGGGAGAGCACGCGTGACGCGCAGCGTGTACGTGACCGGGATCGACCGGGGAGACGGCCGTCAGGTCGTCGATCTGGGAGTCATGGAACTCCTGACGCGTCAGGTGGACCGGGTCGGGGTGTTCCGGCCCCTCGTCCACGACGGGCCCGATCGGCTGTTCGAACTGCTGCGGGCCCGCTACCGGCTCTCCCAGGACCCCGGATCGGCCTACGGTCTGGACTACCACGAGGCGTCCGCGCTCCAGGCGGAGCAGGGCACGGACGAGCTGGTCTCCCGGCTCGTCGAAAGGTTTCACCAGGTCGCCCGGAAGTACGAGGTCGTGCTGGTGCTCGGCACCGACTTCGCCGCCACCCAGCTCCCCGACGAGCTGGCGCTCAACGCGCGCCTGGCCAACGAGTTCGGCGCCTCGGTGATCGCGGTGGTCGGCGGCAAGGGCCAGGACGCCCGGTCCGTGCGGGCCGAGGCCCGCAACGCCCACCGCGCCTACGCCGGTCTGGGCTGCGACGTCATCGCGATGATCGTGAACCGGGTGGCGGCCGAGGACCGGGACGCCATCGCGGAGCGGCTGGCGGCCCGGCTGCCCGTCCCCTGCTCGGTGCTGCCGGACGATCCGGCGCTCTCCGCGCCGACCGTCGCCCAGATCACCTCGGCGCTCGGCGGCACGGTGCTGCTCGGCGACGACTCCGGTCTGGCCAGGGACGCGCTGGACTTCGTCTTCGGCGGCGCGATGCTGCCGAACATGCTGAACGCGCTGACGCCGGGCTGTCTGGTGGTAACCCCCGGGGACCGGGCGGACCTGGTGGTCGGCTCGCTGGCCGCGCACAGCGCCGGGACACCGCCCATAGCCGGCGTGCTGCTGACCCTGGACGAGCGGCCCGGCGAGGAGATACTCAAGCTGGCCGCACGACTCGCACCGGGCACCCCGGTCGTGTCGGTGGCCGACGGCTCCTTCCCCACCGCGGCCCGGCTCTTCGCCCTGGAGGGCAAGCTGAACGCGGCGACGCCCCGCAAGGCGGAGACCGCGCTGGGCCTCTTCGAACGTCATGTGGACACCGGCGCCCTGCTGGAGCGGATCTCGGTGGCCCGCAGCGACCGCGTCACCCCGATGATGTTCGAGCACGAGCTGCTGGAACAGGCCCGCGCCGACCGGCGCCGGGTGGTCCTGCCGGAGGGCACCGAGGAACGGGTGCTGCGCGCCGCCGACGTGCTGATGCGCCGCGACGTCTGCGACCTCACCCTGCTCGGCGATCCGGACCTCATCCGCAAGAAGGCGGCCGACCTCGGCATCGACCTCGCCGACACCCGGCTCGTCGACCCGCAGACCTCCGAGCTGCGCCAGGTGTTCGCCGAGCGGTACGCGCAGCTGCGGGCGCACCGCGGGGTCACGGTGGAGCTGGCGTACGACGTCGTCTCGGACGTCAACTACTTCGGCACCCTGATGGTCCAGGAGGGCCTGGCGGACGGCATGGTCTCCGGTGCCGTGCACTCCACCGCCGCGACGATCCGCCCGGCGTTCGAGATCATCAAGACCAGGGCGGCCGAGCGGAGTTCGTCGGGCAGGGTGGTGGCGGGCGACGGGAGGGCCGGGGCCGAGGCCTCGATCGTCTCCTCCGTCTTCTTCATGTGCCTGGCCGACAAGGTGCTGGTGTACGGCGACTGCGCGGTCAATCCGGACCCGGACGCGGAGCAGCTCGCGGACATCGCGGTGCAGTCGGCGGCCACCGCGGCCCGGTTCGGCGTGGAGCCGCGGATCGCGATGCTGTCGTACTCGACGGGCACCTCGGGTTCGGGCGCCGACGTCGACAAGGTGCGCGAGGCGACCGAGCGGGTCCGGGCGCGCCGGCCGGATCTGAGGATCGAGGGCCCGATCCAGTACGACGCGGCGGTGGACCCGAGCGTCGCCGCGACGAAGCTGCCGGGTTCCGAGGTGGCGGGGCAGGCGACGGTGCTGGTCTTCCCGGACCTGAACACCGGCAACAACACCTACAAGGCCGTGCAGCGCTCGGCGGGTGCGGTGGCCGTCGGGCCGGTCCTCCAGGGGCTGCGCAAGCCCGTCAACGACCTGTCCCGCGGCGCGCTCGTCCAGGACATCGTCAACACCGTGGCCATTACGGCGATCCAGGCGCAGGGCGAGGAGTGAACGGATGACCACCCCGACCACAGAGGGTTCCTCCGGCACGGCGGGCGCGTACCGCGTGCTGGTCCTCAACTCCGGCTCCTCGTCGGTGAAGTACCAGCTGCTGGACATGGCCGACCGCTCCCGTCTCGCGGTGGGGCTGGTCGAACGGATCGGTGAGGAGACCTCCCGTCTGGTGCACACCCCGCTGCTCGGCAAGGGCGCCGAGCGGCGCGAGCGCGTCGGCCCGATCGCCGACCACGAGGCGGCGCTGAAGGCGGCGGCCGAGGAGCTGGCGGCCGACGGACTGGGCCTGGACTCCCCGGAGCTGGCGGCGATCGGCCACCGGGTGGTGCACGGCGGGCTGCGGTTCACCGAGCCCGTGGTGATCGACGACGAGGTGCTGGAGGAGATCGAGCGCCTGGTGCCGGTGGCCCCGCTGCACAATCCGGCGAACCTCACCGGCATCCGTACCGCGCGGGCCCTGCGGCCGGACCTCCCGCAGGTGGCGGTCTTCGACACGGCCTTCCACACGACGATGCCGGAGTACGCGGCGCGGTACGCGATCGACACGGAGACCGCCGACGCGCACCGCATCCGGCGCTACGGCTTCCACGGCACCTCGCACGCGTACGTCTCCCGCAGGGCGGCCGAGCTGCTGGGGCGCGCCCCCGAGGAGGTCAACGTCATCGTGCTGCACCTGGGCAACGGCGCCTCGGCGTCGGCGGTGGCCGGGGGCCGGTGCGTGGAGACCTCGATGGGGCTGACCCCGCTGGAGGGGCTGGTGATGGGGACCCGTTCCGGGGACATCGATCCCGCCGTCACCTTCCACCTCAAGCGGGTCGCGGGCATGTCGGCGGACGAGATCGACGTCCTGCTCAACAAGAAGAGCGGTCTGGTCGGGCTCTGCGGCGACAACGACATGCGGGAGATCCGGCGCCGGATCGACGAGGGCGACGAGCGGGCGGCGCTGGCGTTCGACATCTACGTGCACCGGCTGAAGAAGTACATCGGCGCCTATTCGGCGGTCCTCGGCCGGGTGGACGCGGTGGTGTTCACGGCGGGGGTCGGGGAGAACTCGGCGCCGGTGCGGCAGGCTGCCATCGCCGGTCTGGAGGAGCTCGGCCTGGTGGTGGACGCGGAGCTGAACGACGTGCGGTCCGGCGAGCCCCGGCTGATCTCGCCCGACTACGCGCGGGTCGCGGTCGCCGTGGTGCCGACGGACGAGGAGCTGGAGATCGCCGACCAGACCTTCGCGCTCGTCGGAGGGGTCCACAACTGAGCACCCCCGCGCCCCTTTGTACCTTCCGCCAGACGGAATATTCCGTAGCGAAACAAACCGATAGGATCCGCCTCATGCGCCGTTCCAAAATCGTCTGCACACTCGGTCCCGCCGTCGACTCCCACGAGCAGCTCGTCGCTCTGATCGAAGCCGGCATGAACGTGGCCCGCTTCAACTTCAGTCACGGCACCCACGAGGAGCACCAGGGCCGCTACGAGCGGGTCCGCAGGGCCGCCGCCGAGACCGGCCGGGCGATCGGCGTGCTCGCCGACCTCCAGGGTCCGAAGATCCGCCTGGCGAAGTTCGCCGAGGGTCCCGTCGAGCTGGTCCGCGGGGACGAGTTCACCATCACCGCGGAGGACGTCCCCGGCGACAAGTCGATCTGCGGCACGACCTACAAGGGACTGCCCGGCGACGTCGCCAAGGGCGACCCGATCCTGATCAACGACGGCAACGTCGAGCTGAAGGTCGTCGCGGTCGAGGGCCCCCGGGTGAGGACGATCGTCATCGAGGGCGGTGTCGTCTCCGACCACAAGGGCATCAACCTGCCCGGCGCGGCGGTCAACGTCCCGGCCCTGTCCGAGAAGGACGTCGAGGACCTGCGGTTCGCACTGCGGATGGGGTGCGACCTGGTGGCGCTCTCCTTCGTGCGGGACGCCGACGACATCAAGGACGTCCACAGGGTGATGGACGAGGTGGGCCGCCGGGTCCCCGTCATCGCCAAGGTGGAGAAGCCGCAGGCGGTCGAGCACATGCAGGAGGTCGTCATGGCCTTCGACGGTGTGATGGTGGCCCGCGGCGACCTGGCCGTCGAATACCCCCTGGAGAAGGTCCCGATGGTGCAGAAGCGCCTGGTGGAGCTCTGCCGGCGGAACGCCAAGCCGGTGATCGTGGCGACCCAGATGATGGAGTCGATGATCACCAACTCGCGGCCGACCCGCGCCGAGGCGTCCGACGTCGCCAACGCGATCCTGGACGGCGCGGACGCGGTCATGCTGTCGGCCGAGTCCAGCGTGGGCGCGTACCCGGTCGAGACGGTCAAGACGATGTCGAAGATCGTCGGCGCCGCCGAGGAGGAGCTGCTCGCCAAGGGCCTGCAGCCGCTGGTGCCGGGCAAGAAGCCGCGCACCCAGGGCGGTTCGGTGGCCCGCGCGGCCTGCGAGATCGCGGACTTCCTGAACGGCAAGGCGCTGGTCGCCTTCACCAAGTCCGGGGACACGGCCCGCCGGCTCTGCCGCTACCGCGCGGAGCAGCCCATCCTGGCCTTCACCACGGACGAGTCCACCCGCAACCAGCTCTCGCTGAGCTGGGGCGTCGAGGCCCACGTGGTGCCGCACGTGGACAACACGGACGCGATGGTCGACCTGGTCGACGGCGAGCTGTTGAAGCTGGGCCGTTACAACGAGGGCGACACCATGGTCATCACGGCCGGCTCGCCCCCCGGCATTCCCGGCACGACGAACATGGTCCGGGTGCACCACGTCGGTGGCCGCGCACGCAACTGACCCGTTCCTTCCCCCGTACGGCGCGACCGTGGGCCGCACTCCCCCCGAGGAATGCGGCCCACAGCCCTGTGCGGCTCCCAGCAGGCCCTAGCCGTTGCCGCCGGTGAAGTAGTTGTGCAGCCCGGGGACCTTGAGCGAGCCGCCGAACTGGCCGGCCTGGGTCACCTTGACCTTGGTGAAGAAGGCGAAGGGCACGTTCAGCGGAGGCGGTGTCTCCGGGCTGAACGTCACCGGGATGAGGCCGAAGAGGTTGCCCTTCAGCTCCTCCGTGTACATCGTCACCGTGCCGTTGCGGATGGTGGACTTGGAGCCCTTCCGCGCCTCGACGTGGGCCGTCGTGCCGTTCGGGCCGACGGTCTTCTGGTGGAGGTTGTCGATGTCGATGGAGCTCGCGGTGAACTTCAGCGCCTTCTTGACGGTGCCGCCGTACGTCTTCACCTCGACGATGCCCTTGTAGTCGAGCCCGTTGAGGGTGAGCATCGAGCTCTCCAGGATCCACGGGTCGTCCGGGAGCAGCGGGATGCCCGTCTCCAGGTCGGCCGCGGCCAGCGCCTCGGGGTCGGCGGTCGGGCACGGGAAGCGCTCCTTGGCGCCGTCCGGGATGTCCTCGTCCTTCTTGGCGTCGAGCCCCTTGACGCTCTCGTCGAGCTCCTCGACCGACTTGCCCGCCCTGCCCGCGGCTTCGCGGATGGCGTCGGCGGTCTTGTCGGCCGTCTCGTCCACCGTCTTCTTCGCGGTGTCGGTGGCCTTCTCGACGGGCTTCTCGGCGGTCTCCGACGGCTTCGGGGACGCGGTGCTCGCGGTCGGGGACGGGCTTGCCGTCTCCGGCTTGTCCGGTCCGTCGAAGAGGTCCTTGAGCGCGTCGCCGAGGCCCAGCGGGTCGAGCGGGTTCTTCGTCTTCGTCGGAGTGGGCGAGGTGCTCGGCGCGGGGGGTGCCGCGGCCTTCGTCTCCGGCTTCGCCGCCTCGTCCGCGGACGGGGTCACCGAGGGCTTCGGAGTCGTCGCGTCGTCCTTCTCGTCACCGGAGTCGGTGGCGGACGGGGACGGCGACCGGGTCTGGGAAGCGGACGGCGAGGGCTCCTCGCTCGGCTCGTCGGAGCGGGTCACGCAGGGGCCGGGAGCGAACGGGATGTCCGAACTGTCGTCGGCCATCGCGAGCTTGGGGGTGAGGCCCATGCCCACGAAGACGGCCGTCGGCATCGCGGCGAGCGCGAACGCCTTGCCCGCGGGTATGTGCAGCTTCGTCAGCAACGACTTCCTGGGGGCCGCGTGGCGCGGTCCGCTCCTCGGTCGGGGGTCCTCCCCGGTCGAGTTCAGCTGCGTCTCGTCACCCCGCACGATGCCTCCCGTCGTCGGCCTCGACTGTCGTGTCGTACTGCTCCGGCTGCTGGGACACCGCCGCCGTGGTGTGGAACTCGGGCTCCCGCGACTCCGGACCGGTCCCGGCCGACTCCAAAAGCGCCGCGTCGACGGGCTCGGGGTCGGGCTTCGGCTCGCCCGGGGCCCAGGAGACGGAGAGCGCTCCGCCGAGCATGGCGAACAGGAAACCGATGAGGAATCCGCCGATGTTGGCGACCGGGATGGAGATCAGCGCCAGCAGGATCGCGGCGACCCCGGCGAAGACCCGCACGATGTGGTGGAACCACATGGTGAGGCCCAGCGTGATCAGCAGGACCCCGATGATCAGCGACCCCGCGCCGGCGGTGGTGGACATCGCCAGCGTGATGTTGCCGAGGTGCATGTTGGCGTACGGGAAGTACGCGATGGGTAGACCACCCACCATGGTGAACAGGCCCGCCCAGAACGGCCGGTTACCCCGCCAGGTGCGGAATCCGCGCCAGAAGACGCGGAGGTAGTGCTCGTTCTGCCCTGTGGACTCGGGGCTCATGGAAAACAGCTCCCTGGAACCGGTACTGCTTGAGAAGAGAAGAGGTCGGGTGGCCGGAGACCCCCGAGGGAGTGCTCCGGCCACCCGGGCGGGTGCTTAGTAGCACTCCTTGACGCCACTGTGCAGGCGCAGGCTCAGGTTGCTGAGCTTGAAGGTGCCCGCGGTGGTCGCCCATGCCGTCTGCTTCACGTTGGTCAGCGTCGCCTTCTTGGCGCGCTGCGCGAAGCCGTTCGGGTTCACCTTCTTCTCGGTGCCCTCCTGGATGCCGGGGGCGCCGACATCACCGGCGGCGACGCCGATGTCGATGTTCTCGAAGTACGCGTCGGCGTCGAGCTCGGCGACATCCAGGTACAGGTTGGTCGCCTTGACCGGCTTCTTCGGGTCCGTACCCGCGTTCAGCTGCAGCGTGACGTTGCCGAGGCCGAACGGCAGGTTCGGAGTCACCACCGACTGGCACATGTTGGTGATCGTGGCCTTGCTGAAGCCGGACACGGCCACCGCGTGGGCCGCGTCGCCGCCCTTGAGGTCCTTGCCGGTGGCGACGCTGCCGTACTGGATGAAGTCCTCACCGACGAGCTTGTCGGTGCGCACCTTGAAGCTCTGGCCGGACACGCTGAACGACGCCGCGAGGGCGCCCTGGGCGAGACCGACACCCACCGCCGCGGTCGCGACGACGCTCGGCACCATGACCAGAGCGAAACGCTTCCATCTGGTGCCGCCACGAACCTGGGAACTCATATTTTTCCTCCTTCTCGGACGTACATCTCCGGTCCGGGCCTCGGCCCGTCCTGGGATGGGAGAAGTGCTACGTCCTCGGGAAGGAGAGCGCCTGCGTACGGAGGCACGAACCGCACCCGAATCACCGGCGATCACCCCCGAGCGACAACCACTGGTCGCGCATGGGCGCGACCCGTATCGGACAGGCCCTGCCGGACGACAGGAACCCCCCTGTCCGGAGCCGGCCACACTGCCGCCGACCCACTCGGTGGGGACCCAACGGGGCCGCCGCACCGACTGGCGGTCGGGCTGACGTTATTGGACCGAGCCTGGCCGATCGTGGTGCATTCCCGCCCGTGGCACAAGGGGGTTCGTTACTCGCTAGTAACGGCCTGATAACCAACGCTCGACCGACTGATACCAAGCAGCCACACAGGGTGGCGCCGAATCGGAGGACGAAGAGGTGGATCAGCACCCCAAATGGGGCAGATCCCGGAGTTCGACTTACTACGAGTAACAGGCTCTACCTTTATCAAGATTTGGTAAAGCGGAGGTGTCTCTTATCGTCCGATCGCGAAAACGGCCGCGGCAACCGCCAGGCGCCGCGGCCGTGTTGTCACATCAGAACAAGACCCGCGCCAGCGCCGTACGCGCGGCCACGACCCGCGGGTCGTCCGGACCGATCAC
The DNA here is from genome assembly GCF_053596315.1 of Streptomyces sp. NPDC001732. Taxonomy (NCBI): domain Bacteria; kingdom Bacillati; phylum Actinomycetota; class Actinomycetes; order Kitasatosporales; family Streptomycetaceae; genus Streptomyces; species Streptomyces sp. NPDC001732. The sequence continues at coordinate 94,189 of NZ_JBSFFY010000016.1, read as the reverse complement.
CTCGAACAGCTCCAGCAGCCGCACCCGCGCGGCGTCCCGGTCGTCGCCGAAGGTGCGGCGCACCGTCTCGACGAGCCGGCCGAAGGCGTCCTCGACATGACCGCCCACCAGATCCAGGTCGGCCGCGGCGAGCTGCGCGGCGACGTCGGCCGGGCCCTCGGCCGCGTCCTTGCGGACCTGCTGCGCGTCCATGTCCTTGACCCTGGCGAGGAGTTCGGCCTGGGCCAGGCCGAGCTTGGCCTCCGTGTTGGCCGGGTCGTCGGACAGGATGTTGCGGTACGCCTGGACGGCGCCGGCGAAGTCGTTGGCGTCCAGGGCGTGCGCGGCTGCTTCGAGCAGGGCGTCGTACGGTCCGGCGGGCGCCTCGGCCGGGGCCCGGTCGGCACCTTCGGGGGCGTCCTGGTCGACCACGATCCCGGTGAGTCCGAACCGCTCCTCGCCGACCTGGATCAGCTGGTCCAGCGTCTGCCGGATCTGGGCCTCGGGGGCCGCGCCCTGGAAGAGCGGGAGGGCCTGCCCGGCGACGACGGCGAAGACCGCCGGGATGCCCTGGATGCCGAACTGCTGCATCAGCATCTGGTTGGCGTCGACATCGATCTTGGCCAGCACGAAGCGGCCGTTGTACTCACGGGCCAGGCGCTCCAGGAGCGGGCCCAGCTGCTTGCACGGCTCGCACCATTCGGCCCAGAAGTCGATGACGACCGGGACTTCGGCGGAACGCTGCAGGACATCGCTCTCGAAGCCCGCCTCGTCGACGTCGATCACCAGGGCGGACGGGGGCACGGCACCGCCACCGCCCTGCCGGGCGGACTCGGCACGGGCCTGTTCCGCTTTCGCCTTGGCCTCACCGGCCGCCTTCACCGCGGCGAGGTCGACGACGCCGCTCATGGACATGTTCCTAGGCTGCATACGTACATCCTCCCCCCTTGGCACGCCGATCCGGAAAGCGAGACGGGAACCGTGCCCGTCCGCAACCCCCGCCGGTGTGCGGGACGCACGGACAGACACGGCCCGAGGGCCCCTGAAAGACCCGTTGAGCCCCTGAAAGGCCCGCTTCGGCCCCGGGTCCCCACCCGGCGCCTGTGGTTGTCATTCGGCCGTGGCGTCACGACGGCACACTCACCGTCCTTACGCTACGACCCGTAGCGTAACTTCCCCGTACCCCTCGCGCACAAGTGCGCCCGGTGATCTGTCTCACGGCTCCGGGGACCGGCCGGTTCTACTTACTGACCGGTATGGTCACGGCATGCCGAGCCGCCCCCACCCCAAACCCCCGCGAACGGGACGTCCGCGCAGCGTCGCGGCCGACGAGGCCATCCTGGAGGCGACCAGGGCCTCTCTGGTCGACCTCGGTTGGTCGAAGCTGACGATGAGCGACGTGGCGACACGGGCCGGGGTCGCCAAGACGACCCTGTACCGGCGGTGGGCGGGCAAGAACGAGCTGGTCGTGGACGCCGTCGCGGTCCTCTTCGACGAGCTGGAACTGCCCGATCTGGGCAGCCTGTCGGCCGATGTGCAGGCGGTGGTGCTGCAGTTCGCCGCGCTGCTGGAGCGGCCGGAGGCCCGGACGGCGCTGATGGCGGTGGTCGCGGAGTCGACCCGCGACGAGGCGCTGCGGGCCCGGATACGCGACTCGATCGTGGACCGGCAGAAGCGGTTGGTGCTCCAGGGGCGCAGGCGGGCCCAGGAGCGCGGGGAACTGCCCATGGAGCAGGACGAGGCCGTGGCGGCGACGACCGCCGACCTGATCTTCGACGTGATCGCCGGTGCGGTGGTGCACCGGGTCCTGGTGAGCGCGGAGTCCGTGGACGCGGACTGGGCCCGGCGCTTCACCGTGCTGCTGCTCGCGGGCCTGGGGGCGGCAGCCTCCGTCTGAAGGTCCGCCCGGGGGCGGGACACACGGTGCACGGGACGGGCCGCCCGAGGTGCGGGAGGCACGGCGGGGCGCGGGGCGGCCCTAGGGGCGGGGCAGCCGCACCGGCCGCCCCGCCCCGAGGGTCCGTCCGTCCGTCAGAAGCCGGGCGGCTCCGTGTAGATGCCCCACTCGTCGCGCAGGACGCCGCAGATCTCACCGAGCGTCGCCTCGGCCCGCACCGCGTCGAGCATCGGCGCGATCATGTTGGAGCCGTCGCGGGCGGCGGCCAGCATCGCGTCCAGGGCCGACTTCACCCGGGCGTCGTCGCGGGCCTCCTTGCGGCTGCCCAGCACCCGGACCTGCTCGCGCTCGACCTCGTGGCTGACCCGGAGGATCTCCAGGTCGCCGGTGACCGAGCCGTGGTGGACGTTGACGCCGACGACCCGCTTCTCGCCCTTCTCCAGCGCCTGCTGGTAGCGGAAGGCGGACTCGGCGATCTCGCCGGTGAACCAGCCGTCCTCGATGCCGCGCAGGATGCCGGAGGTGATGGGCCCGATGGGGTGCTGCCCGTCCGGGTGGGCCCGGGTGCCGCGCTCCTTGATCTGCTCGAAGATCTTCTCGGCGTCGGCCTCGATCCGGTCGGTGAGCTGCTCGACGTACCAGGAACCGCCCAGCGGGTCGGCCACGTTGGCGACGCCGGTCTCCTCCATCAGCACCTGCTGGGTGCGCAGCGCGATCTCGGCGGCCTGCTCGGAGGGGAGCGCGAGGGTCTCGTCGAGGGCGTTGGTGTGCAGCGAGTTGGTGCCGCCGAGGACCGCGGAGAGCGCCTCGACTGCGGTCCGCACGACGTTGTTGTACGGCTGCTGGGCGGTGAGCGAGACGCCGGCGGTCTGGGTGTGGAAGCGGAGCCACTGCGCCTTGTCGGTCTTCGCCCCGTAGGTCTCCTTCATCCAGCGGGCCCAGATCCGGCGGGCGGCACGGAACTTGGCGATCTCCTCGAAGAAGTCGAGGTGCGCGTCGAAGAAGAAGGAGAGGCCGGGCGCGAAGGTGTCGACGTCGAGGCCGCGGGAGAGGCCGAGCTCCACGTAGCCGAAGCCGTCGGCCAGGGTGTACGCGAGCTCCTGCGCGGCCGTCGCCCCGGCCTCACGGATGTGGTAGCCGGAGACCGAGAGCGGCTTGTAGGCGGGGATGTCGCGGGCGCAGTGCTCCATCAGGTCGCCGATGAGGCGCAGGTGCGGCTCGGGCTGGAAGAGCCACTCCTTCTGCGCGATGTACTCCTTGAAGATGTCGGTCTGGAGCGTGCCGTTGAGCACCCCCGGATCGACGCCCTGGCGCTCGGCGGCGACCAGGTACATGCAGAAGACCGGGACGGCGGGGCCGCTGATCGTCATGGACGTCGTGACGTCGCCGAGCGGGATGTCCTTGAAGAGGATCTCCATGTCGGCGGCGGAGTCGATGGCCACGCCGCAGTGCCCGACCTCGCCGAGCGAGCGGGGGTCGTCGGAGTCGCGGCCCATCAGGGTCGGCATGTCGAAGGCGACGCTGAGCCCGCCGCCGCCGGCGGCCAGGATCATCTTGTAGCGCTCGTTGGTCTGCTCGGCGTTGCCGAAGCCGGCGAACTGGCGGATGGTCCAGGTGCGGCCCCGGTACCCGGTCGGGTGCAGTCCCCGGGTGAAGGGGTACTCGCCGGGCCAGCCGATCCGCTCGAACCCCTCGTACGCGTCGCCGGGGCGGGGCCCGTAGACGGGCTCCACCGGGTCCCCGGAGAGCGTGGTGAAGTCCGCGTCGCGCTTGCGGGCCTTGTCGTAACGGGCCTGCCAGCGGCGGCGGCCCTCCTCGATCGCGTCAGCGTCCATGTCTTCGAATTTACTAGGACGTCCTAGTAAATGTCGATGGCAAACCGCCCGGTGCTCGGCACGGGGCGGTTCGGACGGTGCGGGCTGTGCGGGTGACGCGATGCGGACCGGGCCCGTTCAGGCCTTGGCGGTCACCGGGGAGCCGGTGGCGAGCAGCGGCTCGACCTCGCGGACGACCTTGCGCTCGACGAAGAACGCGGCCGTCGGGATGGTGCCGGAGATCAGAACCCAGAGCAGCTTGCCCATCGGCCACTTCGCCTTGGAACCGAGGTCGAAGGCGAAGATCAGGTAGACGATGTAGAGCACACCGTGGACCTGGGAGACGACGAGCGTCAGGCCCTCGCCCTTGTCGAAGCCGTATTTGAAGATCATGCAGACGCAGAGGACGAGCAGCATGACGGCGGTGACGTAGGCCATCACCCGATAGCGGGTCAGCACGCTGGGTTTCATGGAAGCGAGCGTAACCGCACGTCCGGGGCGATCTTGCAGCGGGCCGGGACCTCGAAACGCCGTTCCATTTCCCGCCCGGCGCCCCTCCCCTACTCCTCTTCGAAGTCGTGGGCCGCGACCCGCAGCGGGCGCAGCATGGCGAAGATCTCGGCGCATTCCTCGGCGTCGTACACCCCGAGTCCGAACTCCATGTCGACCAGGTCCTTCGTCGCCGCCTCGACGACCTCGCGGCCCCGGTCCGTGATGGAGGCGAGGGTTCCGCGGCCGTCGTTGGGGTTGGGGCGCTTGGCGACCAGGCCGGAGCGCACCAGCCGGTCCACGGTGTTCGTGACGGAGGTGGGGTGGACCATCAGCCGCTCGCCGATCTTGGACATCGGCAGCTCGCCGGCCTTGGAGAAGGCGAGCAGCACCAGCGCCTCGTACCGGGCGAAGGTCAGTCCGTACGGTTTGACGACTGCGTCGACCTCGGCGAGCAGGATCTGCTGGGCGCGCATGATCGAGGTGATCGCCCCCATCGAGGGCACCGGACCCCAGCGCTGCTGCCAGAGTTCGTCGGCGCGGGCGATGGGGTCGAAGGGGAGACGGAGCGGCTTCGGCACGGCACCGACCTTACCCACAGGTCACATGCTGGTCAGCCCCGTCTCGGACTTCGGTCCGGAGCCGGCCGTCGGGTGCGGTTCTCCTGACCTCCAGGACGAGCAGCAGCAGGCAGAGGGCGCCGACCACTCCGGCTCCGGCGACCACCTGGTGCACGGGGAGGAACTCGGCGGCGAGTCCGGCGAGGGCCATGCCGACCCCCTGGAGGGTCATCAGCCCGGCGGTGAGCAGGGTCATCGCCCTGCCGCGCAGGGCCTCCGGGACGGCTTCGACGAACCACTGGTCGAGGCCGATGACATACGCCCCGCCCGCCCCGGCGAGCGCCAGTGCGAGCGCGATCACGACCACGCCGGGGCGGAGTCCGTACACCACCAGGGGCAGCGGTCCCGCGACGGCGGCCGGCAGCACGACCAGGGCGCGCAGCCGGGGGCTCAGCGCCGTGCCGACCCAGAGCTCGGCGGCGATCTGGCCGACGGGCATCGCGCACATCAGCAGCCCGAGCACGCCGGGGCCGGCCCCGATCTCGTCCGCGTACGGGGCGGCCAGTGCCTCCGGCGCGACGGCGAACAGCGGGGGCAGCCAGAAGAGCAGCATCAGCGCACGGATCCTGCGGTTGCCGAGCAGGCTGCGGGCCCCGGCGAGCGACTCCCCCAGCAGGGCGCCGCGGCCCTCCCCGGTCCCGGCGGACCGGGCGGGCCGGTCCCGGGTGCCGAAGCGGAGCAGGGCCGCCGAGCAGAGGAAGGTCACCGCGGTGATCGTGATCGCCCCGCGCGGCGGGAGCACGGTCAGCAGCACCCCGCCCACCCCGAAGCCGGTGAGGACCGCGCTCTGCGAGACGATCCGCAGCAGCGAGCGGCCGAGGACGTACCGTTCGCCCTCGCCCAGGATGTCGGCGAGGGCGGCCATCCGCGTCCCGGTGAAGACCGGTGAGACGGCGGCGACGAGGCAGCGCAGCGCGAGCAGCCCGCCGACCGGGGTGCCCGGCAGCACCATCACGGTGACGCAACCGGCACAGACCAGATCGCAGACGACGAGGACCCGGCGGGCGGGGTACCGGTCGGCGACGCCGGCGAAGAGGGTGCCTCCCACGAGGTACGGGAGAAGACCGAGCGCGAAGGTGAGGGCGCTGAGCAGGGGCGAGCCGGTGAGTCCGTACACCAGGACGGTGAGCGCGAGCTCGCTGACGACGACACCGAGGAGGGAGAGCAGATGCGCGGCGAAGACCGCCCGGAACTCCCGCACGGCGAAAACGGCGCGGTAGCCGCCGGAGGCGCGGGCACCGCTCGTGTCGGGCACGGTCGTGTCGGGCACGGTCGTGTCGGGCACGGTCGCGTGGGGCGCGCTCGCGTCGGGCGCAGTCGCGTCGGGCACGGTCGCGTCGGGCACGGTCGCGTCGGGCGCGCTCGTGTCGGGCGCAGTCGCGTCGGGCGTGGGAGGGGCTGCTGGGTTTCCGGTGTCTGCGGGCATGGTCGCAGCCTGGGGGGTCACGACGGCTCTCCGTAGACTTTCGGCTCACACCGAAAGTTACGGGAAGGGCGCGCGTGTCGTTCCAACTGCACCTCGACGAGAGCGATCTGCTGCGCTGCCGGTTCGCCCTGTCGCCGCTCGGTGAGACCCAGGCCGCCGTGCGCGTCCTGGCCCAGCCCGAACGGCAGGGGTACCACCTGCCGTGGCTCCGGCTGATCCGCGACGCGGCCGAGAGCCTCGAACTCGGGCCGCTGTGGCTGCTGATGGCGCGGCACGGGCACACTCCCGACTTCTTCAGCCCGCCGCCGCCCGGCCCCGTCACCACCTTCGAGGAGGAGATCGCGGGGGTGCGGTCCGTGGATCCGGAGGTCGCCCGCCGGGACATAACACTGGCGCTGGCGAATCGGCCGGAACTGCTGCACTCCGCCACCGGGCAGGCGCTGCTCGCCGATCCCGCCCGTACCGTCCGGGACCTGGCCGACCTGCTGGAACAGGCCTGGCGGGTGCTGATCGAGCCGCACTGGCCGCGGCTGCGCGCACTGCTGGAGGCGGACATCGCCTACCACTCGCGGCGGCTCGCCGCGGTCGGCTTCGAGCGGCTGCTGGGTGAGCTGAGCCCCCAGCTGAGCTGGTCGGACTCGACGCTCACCATCGTCGGGACGCGCGGCAGGCACACCCGGGTGCTGGGCGGGCAGGGGCTGGTCCTGATCCCCAGCGTCTTCTGCTGGCCGGACGCGGTCAGTGGCTTCGAGCCGCCGTGGCAGCCCGCGATCATCTACCCGGCGCGCGGCATCGGCGGGCTGTGGACGGAACCCGCCGACCGCACTCCGCAGGCACTCGCCCGGCTGCTGGGGCGCGGCCGGGCCGATGTCCTGTGCGCGCTCGACGAGCCGGCCGGCCCGAGCGCGCTCGCGCACCGCCTGGGCCTCGCGGTGTCCTCCGTGTCGGAGCATCTGTCGGTGCTGCGTGCGGCGGGGCTGCTGACCTCGCGCCGGTACGGGCACCAGGTGCTGTACGAGCGGACTCCGCTCGGGATCGCCCTGGCCGTGCCGGAGCACGAACGGCGGGAATGAGGCGAGCCCCCGGCGGGGCCGGGGGCTCTTCGGCTACGCAGTGGGAATGCGTCAGTCCGTCTCCGCGAGGTACCGCTCGACCGTCTCGACCTTGGAGGTCAGGCCGTCGGTGACGCCGGGACGGATATCGGCCTTCAGTACGAGGGAGACGCGTCCGGCACGGGCCTCGACGGCGGCGACGGCCCGCTTGACGACATCCATGACCTCGTCCCACTCACCCTCGATGGAGGTGAACATGGCGTCCGTGCGGTTGGGCAGCCCGGACTCGCGGACGACGCGGACGGCGTCGGCGACGTACTCGCCGACGTCCTCGCCCACGCCCAGCGGGCTGACCGAGAACGCGACGATCATGCGCCGACCACGCCTTCCCGGCGGGCGCGGGCGGCGATGACGCCGTCGGCCTCGTAGCGCTTGAGCAGCTTGTCGCCGTACAGACCGCCGAACGGCACCACCGCCAGCAGGAAGAAGAGCGCGACGCGCTTCAGCGGCCACTTGGTCTTGGCCCAGACGTCGAGCAGCAGGACGGCGTAGATCACGAAGAGCACGCCGTGCAGGATGCCGAGCGGCATCATCAGGAAGTCGATGTCCGAGACCCGGCTGAGGACCGAGCCAAAGATGATCAGTGCCGGGAAGGAGAGCGCCTCGGGAATCGAGATGAGGCGCAGCCGGTGCAGGGCGGTAGCGGTCTTGATGTCCACGGGGGCACCTTCGGTGGGAGGGTCGTGACAGCTTGTGAACGCGGGCACAAGCTCGCCCCATTGTGGCATCGGCGCGGACGGCCCCGGGCAGCGGGGGCGGCCGGGGCGCCGCGGGCGGTTCCCGGGTCCGGTCCCCGCGCCGGGCCCGGTACGTCCCGATCACGTACGGATCCCGTCCCGGGTGCGTATCAGGGGCCTGTCGGGGGACCCGATCACGCCTCGGACCCTGTTCCGGTCCGGATCCGCCGGTTAACGTCGGCTCCGTGGCAATGTTCCGACTCCAAGGCAGCAGAACGCTCGCCGTCGACCTGGCCGGGGACGCCGTCAAGGCGAAGAACGGCTCGATGGTCGCCTACGACGGCCGGATGACGTTCAAGAAGATGACCGGCGGCGGTGACGGTCTGCGCGGGATGGTGACCCGCCGGCTGACCGGTGAGCAGATGACCGTGATGCAGGTGACCGGTCAGGGCACCTGCTACTTCGCGGACCGGGCGAGCGAGATCAGCCTCGTCTCGCTGCACGGCGACAAGCTCTACGTCGAGGCGAGCAATCTGCTGTGCACCGACTCCTCGCTGCGCACCGGCACCACCTTCACCGGGCTGCGCGGCGGGGCGAGCGGCAACGGCCTGTTCACCACCACCGTCGAGGGCACCGGGCAGGTGGCGATCATGTCGGACGGCTCGGCGGTGGCGCTGCGGGTCTCCGCCCAGTACCCGCTGTGCGTCGACCCCGGCGCCTACATCGCCCACCAGGGCAATCTGCGCCAGCAGTTCCAGTCGGGGGTCACCTTCCGGACACTGATCGGCGAGAGCTCCGGGGAGTCCTTCCAGATCCGGTTCGAGGGCGAGGGCGTCGTCTACGTCCAGCCGAGCGAGCGGAACACCATCGGGGGCGATGTCTGATGCCGTTCCGCGAGATCAACTCGAAGATGGTCGAGGCGACGGTGGTCCCCGGCCAGAAGCTGTACAGCCAGCGCGGGGCGATGCTCGCCTACCGCGGCGAGGTGTCGTTCACCCCGAACATCCAGGGCGGCCAGGGCGGCGTGATGTCGATGATCGGCCGGCGGGTGGCGGGCGAGGCGACCCCGCTGATGACGGTCGAGGGCAGCGGCACGGTGATGTTCGGTCACGGCGGCCACCACATCCAGGTCATCGAGCTGTCCGGCGACACCCTGTACGTGGAGGCCGACCGGCTGCTCGCCTTCGACGGGACGCTCCAGCAGTCGACCATGTTCATGGGGTCGCAGGGCGGGGTGATGGGCATCGTGCGCGGCCAGGTGACCGGGCAGGGGCTGTTCACCACCACCCTGAAGGGGCACGGCGCGGTCGCCGTGATGGCCCATGGCGGGGTGATCGAGCTGCCGATCACCCCCGGCCGCGCGGTGCACGTGGACCCGCAGGCATACGTCGCGCACCACGGCGACGTGCGCAACAAGCTCTCCACCGCGCTCGGCTGGCGCGACATGGTGGGGCGCGGCTCCGGCGAGGCGTTCCAGCTGGAGCTGAGCGGCAGCGGCGCGGTGTACGTCCAGGCCTCGGAGGAGAAGCTGTGAGCACGCCCGTGATCTTCGATCCGATGACGCTGCCGTCGGACGACAACGTCAACGCGTACACCTTCTGCGTGGAACTCAAGGGGAGCCAGTGGTTCCTGCAGAAGGGCAAGATGATCGCCTACTACGGGCGGATCGAGTTCGACGGCGTCGGCAACGGCCGCTTCGACCGGCTGCTGCGGACGAGCTTCCACTCACCGCTGCACGCGGGCGACTGGGTGGTGGCCGACGGCAGCGGCAAGATGCTGCTCGCGGACCGGGCCTTCGACGTGAACTCGTACGACCTGGACGACGGGAACCTGACGATCCGGTCCGGCAATCTGCTCGCCTACCAGCCGACGCTGGCGCTGAAGCAGTCGATCGTGCCGGGCTTCCTGACCCTGATCGGCACGGGGAAGTTCGTGGCCGCCTCCAACGGGCCGGTGGTCTTCATGGAGCCGCCGCTGCGGGTCGATCCGCAGGCCCTGGTGGGCTGGGCGGACTGTCCCTCGCCCTGCCACCACTACGACCACGGCTACCTGACGGGCGTGATCGGCGGGCTGCGGTCGCTGACCGGCCTCGGGGGCACCTCGGGCGAGGAGCACCAGTTCGAGTTCGTCGGGGCGGGCACGGTGCTGCTCCAGTCGACCGAGGTCCTGATGGCCGAGCAGCCGACGGGGGCGGTGCCGGGCCAGGCCGGGGTGCCCGGCGGTTCGGGTCAACCTGGCGCCTCCCCCCGAATGCCCGGTCAGCTGGGGGATCTCCAGCGTCGCTTCGGTTTGTGAACGGTAGTCTGCGGAGCGTGACGTCGAACGTCTGCACCCCGGGCCCGCCTCCGGCGGGCGCCGATTGTTACACCCTCACTTCGTCCGGCTTTCAACTTCTTAGGTAGAATCCACATATGGAGACCGAGACGGCCACCCGTTGGCTGAACGACGCGGAGCAGTGCGCCTGGCGCACCCACCTGGACGTCAGCAGGCTGCTGATGCACCAGCTGGAGAAGGATCTCCAGCCGTTCGGACTGACCAACAACGACTACGAGATCCTGGTCAACCTCTCGGAGTCGGAGGACCAGCGCATGCGGATGAGCGATCTCGCCGCCGCGACGCTGCAGTCCAAGAGCAGGCTCTCGCACCAGATCACCCGCATGGAGAACGCCGGGCTGGTCCGCCGGGAGAACTGCGAGTCCGACCGGCGCGGTCTGTACGCGGTCCTGACCGAGGACGGCGCGGAGACGATGCGGAGGGTCGCTCCATACCATGTGGCCTCGGTACGCAAGCACTTCATGGACCTGCTGACGCCGGATGCACTGGCGAACCTGCACGCGGCGCTGACGCCGGTCGCGGAGCACCTGCGCGGACGCCGCGGCAAGATCTGACCGCCCGGGGCCGGGGCCGGGCGGCGCGCCCCGGGCATACGCGCCGAGCGGCCGAGGCCCACGGCCCGCGCGTGCGGCGCCCGCAGGCCGTACGCGCGGCACCTGCGGGCCGTACTCATGGCATCCGCGGACCGTACGCGCGGCGCTCGTGAGCCCGTACGCACCACGCACGGCCGCACGGCCCCGGCTGCGGCGTGGTGCTCAGCCGACGGCCGGCAGCCGGAGCGTGAACCGGGCGCCGCCCTCCGGCGCGCCGTCCACCGTCAGCCCGCCGCCGTGCCGGACGGCGACGTCCCGGGCGATGGCCAGGCCGAGACCCGCGCCGCCGTCGTCCCGGGTGCGGGCGTCGTCGAGGCGGACGAAGCGTTCGAAGATCCGCTCGCGCTCGTCCGCCGGCACCCCCGCCCCGTCGTCGGTGACCTCGACGGCCACCGCGCCCCGCCCCGCCGCCCGCACCGAGACCGTCACCGCGCTCCGCGCGTGGCGCTCGGCATTGTCCAGCAGGTTGCCGATCACCCGCGCCAACTGCCCGCGCGAACCGGCCACTTCGAAGTCGCCGGAGTCCGGCACGGACACCGTCACGGGGATGCGGTCGCCGACGCGCTGGGAGACCTCCTCGCGCACCAGCGCGCCCAGGTCCAGCGTCGTACGGCCCGGCCGCTCCCCCGCGTCCAGCCGGGCCAGCAGCAGCAGATCGGCGGCCAGCGCCTGGAGCCGTACGGTGTCGGCGACCGCGCCCGGCAGGTCCAGCAGCTCCGGATGGGCCGCGCCCACCTCCAACTGGGTGCGCAGGGAGGCGATCGGGCTGCGCAGTTCGTGCGAGGCGTCCGCGACGAACCGCCGCTGCCGGTCCACCGACGCCTCCAGGGCCGTCAGGGTCTCGTTGGTGGTCCGGGCCAGCCGGGCGACCTCGTCGCGCGAGGCGGGCTCCGGCACCCGGCGGCTCAGGTCCTCGGACGCGGTGATCGCGGCCATCTCGCGCCGGATGCCCTCGACCGGGCGCAGCGCCCGCCGGGTCACCAGCCAGGTCACCCCGGCGACGACGAGCAGCAGCACCGGAAGCCCGGTCAGCATCGCGACGCGCACGGTGCCCACGGCCTCCTGCTCGGCGGCCAGCGGGGCGCCCGCGTGGACGGTCAGGGTCACCCCCTGCGACGTGGTCGCCCGGACGGACGCGAAACGGTAGTCGGCGCTCTCGCCCTCGACGGTGGCGGTACCGCTGCCGAACTCCGAATCGTCCGGCTCGACCTCGCCGCGGGCCGGGGCGTGCCCGCCGCCGTCCGCCCGGTCGTCGTCGCCGTCGCCGTCGTCACCGGAGCCGGAGCCCTGCCCCGGGCCGGTGGACCGGACCGGCACGACCCGGTCCGTGCCGGTCCCGGAGATCGCCTCCAGGCCCTCGGAGACGGCGACCACGCGCCCGTCCTCGTCGACCACCTGGACCGGATGGTCCTCCTCGTCGCGCATCTCCAGCCGGGCGTACGGCACGTCGAGGGCCAGCTGGCCGGCCACCTCGCGGGCCACCACCTCGGCCTGGAGCCCCGCCTGGTCGGTGAGGTTGGCGCGCAGCACCAGGAGCACGGAGATCCCGGCGCCGACCAGCGCGAGGGCGACCACCACCGTGGCGCCCAGCGCGGCCCTGGCCCGTACCGACCTCACGGTGCCTCCAGCCGGTAACCCGCCCCGCGCACGGTGCGGATGGCGGACGCGCCGAGCTTGCGCCGCAGCGTGCTCACGTACACCTCGACGATGTTCGGGTCGCCGTCGTAGGCGAAGTCCCAGACGTGCTCCAGGATGTCCGCCTTGCTCACCACCTGCCCGGACCGCAGCACGAGCTGTTCCAGCACCGCGAACTCCTTGGTGGTGAGGGCGATCTCGGTGGCGCCGAGGTGGACGCGGCGGGCCGCGGTGTCCATCCGCAGGGAGCCGGCCGCGATCACCGGGGAGGCGCCGCGCCCGCCCCGCCGCCGCAGCAGCGCCCGGATCCTCGCCAGGAGCACGACGTACGAGAACGGCTTGGTCAGGTAGTCGTCGGCCCCGGTGTCCAGGCCCTCCGCCTCGTCGTACTCGCCGTCCTTCGCCGTCAGCATCAGGATCGGCGTCTCGTGGCCTGCGGCGCGCAGGGCGGCGCAGACCCGGTAGCCGTTCATCCCGGGCAGCATGATGTCGAGGACGACGAGGTCGTACACCCCCTCGGAGGCCCGGTGCAGCCCTTCGAGGCCGTCGTGCACGACGTCCACGGCGAAGCCCTCGGCGGTGAGCCCCGCGGCCAGGGACGTCGCCAGCCGCTTCTCGTCCTCCACGATCAACAGACGCATGGGCCCCAGGGTCGCAAACGGAACCTGAAGACGGCTTCAGGTGGCTTCAGGCTGCGTTCAGCATCACCCCGGCAATGTGGTTCCCGTCGCCACCGCATCCGACCGGGGAGGAACCCCTCATGAAGCGCAAGACCGTCATCGCCGCCGTCACCGCGGCCGTGCTCGTCGGCGGCGGGGCCGCCACCACGGTCGCCTTCGCCGACGACGACAACCACGACCGCGACACCAGGAGCAGCGCGCCGAGCGGCAGCACCGCCCGTGTCTCCGTGGAGGACGCGGTCGCCGCCGCCGTGAAGGCCGTTCCGGGCACGGTCACCGGGGCCGAGCTGGACGACGAGGACGGCGGGCAGGTCTGGGAGCTCGACGTGTACGGCTCCGACAAGGTCTGGCACGACGTGACGGTGGACGCGGGCAACGGCAAGGTGCTCGGCAAGCACACCGACGACGAGGACGACGCCCGCGACCGGCACGCCCCCCGGTCGGCCGCCGTGTCGCTGAACGAGGCGGTCGGCGCCGCGCTGAAGGCGAACCCCGGGACCGTGACCTCCGTCGACCTGGACGACGACCACGACGACCACACCGGCCGCAACGGGGCGTCGCACTGGGAGGTCGAGGTCCGGGGCAAGAACGGCAAGGAGCACGAGCTGAACGTCGACGCGAAGACGGGCAAGGTCACGGCGGACCGGTCGGACGACGGCAAGCACGGCGAGCACGGCGCCGACGAGCACGGGGACCACGACCACGACGACCACGGGGACGACGACTGACGGACCCCGCCCCTCGGGGGAACGTCAGGGCACCAGGCCCGACAGGACCGTCCCGTCCTCGAAGGACAGGAAGACGACGTTCCCCCGCACGACGAGCGAGACGCTCTCCGGATCGACCCTGTCGTCCCACCCGCTCATCGGGTCGCTGGTCCAGTCCGGCTCCCCCTCGGTGTCCATGTCGATGCCGTCCAGCTTCGCCTCGCCCACGACGAAGGCCCGGTCCCCGATCAGGACCGACGGCCCCACCATCTCCAGCCCCTTGCCGCCCTCGTACGTCGCCCAGTACTGCCGCCCGTCGGCCAGGCCGAACGCGTACGTCCGGGTCCGGCTGCCCACCACGACCTTGCCGTCGCCCGAGAGCGCGGGCCGGTGGACGATGTCCACCCCGGCGGCGACCGAGCGGCGGTCCTGCGGGGCGGTCACGTCGATCACCGTCAGGCCGTCGGAACCGGCGCACAGGAGCTGCTTGCCCTTCAGGACCGGCATGCGGCAGGAGACGTCCCCGGCCCCGATGCCGCCCAGCCTGCTGCCGTCCGCGCCCTTCAGGACGGTGACGCCGTCCCCGGCCACGACGAGCCGGCCGTCGGCGAAGGCCAGGGCCGCCTCGGCCGCCGGGTCGTCCCATTCCTCGTCCCACTTGACCGGGTGCTCGCCGGTGAGCTCCCGGGCGACGATCCTGGCGCCGCCCGTGCCGGTGGCCCTCGTCGCGTAGTAGAGGACCTTGCCGGACGGGACGGAGTCGGTCACCCGGGCGCCGTCCGGCAGCGGCTCCCGCCACTGCTCGTCCCCGTCGGAGAGGGCGCGCGCCACCAGGGCGCCGCCCTCGAAGGCGTACACGGTGGTGCCGACGACGGCGGCCACCGAGGCCGGGCCCGCTCCCGCCTCCCCCTGCGGGGACTTCCAGCGGTGTTCGCCGTTGGCCGCGTCCAGCACGGTGATGCGTCGCGGGCCGCCGCAGACCAGTGACGCGTCCGCGAGGACGCATTCGGCGGGGCCGGCCCCGATGCTGGTCTTCCACGCCTTCCAGCCCGTCGGCCGGGCGGCGAGCTCCGTGGCGGCCGTCCCGAAGTTTCCGGTGCGCCCGGCGTCCCCGCCGGGGTGGACGGCCGGGTACGCCTTGCTCCGGGCGGCGCCGGACGACGCTCCCGAGCTCCCGGTGCCGCCCCCGCTCCCACCGTCGCCCCCGCCGTCGCCGTCGAGGAGTCCCGGCAGCAGTACCGCGCCGAGCGTCACGCACACCACGGCGGCCGCCGCCGCGAGGCCGGTGCGGAGTACCTTCTTCCGCCGCGGCCCCTCGCCCGGCACGGCCACCGGTACGACCGGAGTCGGGGCGAACGCCGGATCGCCGGGGGCCGGGGCGTGGAACGGGAGCGGCGGCGCGGCGGCCGAGACCACCGCGGCCTCGGCGGCGGTGCGCGCCCGGGCCGCGTACCCGGCGAGCTGCCCCCGTACCGCCTCCGTCCAGGGGAACGGCCCGCCGGACGCCGCACCCCCCGGACCGTCGGCTCTCGGATCGCCGGTCCTCGGGTCGCCGGCTCCCGGGTCGCCGGTCCTCGGATCGTCGGCTCTCGGGTCGCCGGTCCTCGGACCGTCGGCTCTCGGGTCCTCCGGCAGCAGCATGTCGGCCAGTTGCCGCGGGGTCGGGCGGGCCCCGGCGTCGGGGCGCAGGCACTCCTCGATCACCGCCCGCAACCTCGGTGGTACGCCGGACAGTTCGGCCTCGCCCTGCGCGATCCGGAAGATCACGGCGGCCATGTCGGAGTCGTCGAACGGGCCCCGCCCGGTCGCCGCGAAGGCGAGCACCGCGCCGAGGCAGAACACGTCGGAGGCCGGCACGAGCGCGCGCGATCCGTTGACGTGCTCGGGCGAGATGTAGCCGGGGCTGCCCACGACCACCCCGGTCCGGGTGAGCTGGGTGGCGTCGAATGCCTGGGCGATCCCGAAGTCGATCACCTTCGGCCCGTCGGCGCCGAGCAGCACGTTGCCGGGCTTGAGGTCGCGGTGCAGCACCCGTACCGCGTGCATGTCGGCGAGCGCGCGGGCGAGATCCGCGCCCATCGCGCGGACCACCGGCTCGGGCAGCGGCCCGCCGCGGATCACCGCCTCGGCCAGCGAGGGGCCGGGGACGTACTCGGTCGCCAGCCAGGGCGGCCGGCCGTTCGCGTCGCCGCCGACGAGGGCCGCGGTGTGCGGACTGCGCACGGCGCCCGCCGCGTCGATCTCGCGGCGGAAGCGGATCCGGAAGCCGTCGTCGAGGTCGAGGTCGGCGCGGATGGTCTTCAGCGCGACCAGCCCGTCCGAGGCCCCCGTGGCGCCCGCGGGCCTGGCCAGGTACACCTCGCCCATGCCGCCCGCGCCCAGCAGCCCGAGCAGCTGGTACGGGCCGATCAGCCGGGCCCGCCCGGCCGGAAGCGGCTCTATCACTGTGCGATCCCCTCGTCCTCGCGGTGGTTCACCCGGGCAGCGGCACGGAGACCGTGGTGCCCTCGCCGTACACGACGTGCACGACGCCACCGACCGGCAGGACCTGCGGGTCGTTCAGCTCCTTGTCCAGTTCGATGCCCTCGGTGGCCTTGTCGTACGTGGGTGTGCGGCGCGGGCCCGGGGCGCCCGGCAGCCGGGTCCCGGTCGGCGAGCCCGGGGCGCCGTCGGAACGGAGCGCGACCGTGTACAGCGTGGTGCTGTCCGCCCAGACCAGCGTGTCGGCCACGATCAGCGGGTTGGAGACCGGGTTGCTCATGCCCTGCGCCGCCTTCCCGCCGATCGGGTACCTGGCCAGCGGCCGGCCGTCGGCGAGGCGCATGACGACGATCTCCGCGGGTACGTCCGGCACGTACTCGTTGCCGCCCCTGCGAACCACGGCCAGCCCGTCGTGGACCGCGACCAGTGTGGTCTCGGAGAGCAGCGCGGAGTCCACCGGCACCTTCCCCCGCGACTCCAGAGTCCCGGCCGCGAACCGCAGCATGATCATGTTCTGGTCGAAGCCGGACGGGTCGTCGCCGCGGACGTACGTCGTGCAGAAGGCCGAATCGCCCTGCAGCCGCAGGTGCCCGCAGCCGGAGTTCGTCCGTTCGCCGACCCCCTGCACGGCCTCGCCGCCGGCCGTGCCCAGTGGGGTGCCGTCCTTCGGCCGGAACGCCTTCGGCGCCTCCTCGCCGATCGCGTAGAGCACCTTGCCGTCGGTGGCGACCGGCCAGAAGTTGCCGCCCTGCCCCTTGGAGATGCCCTCGGGGGCGAGCGGCTCGTGCCATTTCTCGGTGCCGGTCCTCAGGTCGTACGCGGCGAGCTGCGCGGCTTCGGACACCCGGGTGGTGGCGGCGAAGACCAGGCCGTCGAGGACCAGCGGGGCACTCTCCAGGTCGTGCGCGCCGCCGCCCCGGACCTCCCAGCGCACCGTCCCGGTCCTGGCGTCCAGCGACTGCAGATGGCCGCCCGCGGCGAGCAGGACGGAGTCGTCGTACACCGTGGGGCGGGTGGCACCGGCCGGCATGAAGAACTGGCCGGTGGGCCCCCAGCCCGCGCTCCGCGACGTCTGCCCGGTGTCGAGCGTCCACATGCTGTGGCCGTCCGCCGCCGACAGCGCCTCGTACGTGCCGTCGGTGAGCCGGCAGACGATCGCGTCACGGCCCGCGGAACAGCCGATCGGTTTGCCTGCGAACTTGCCCTTCCAGGACTTCTTCCACCCCGCCGGGCGGACGTCGCGGCCGTACGGGACGGTGCCCGAGGCGTCCGGGCCGCCGTTCTCGTCCACGCCCGCCACGATCCGGGCGCCCTGTGCAGGGCCGCCGCCCCGGGACGAACCGCCGCCGGGGGCCGCCTCGTTGGCACCGCCCTTGTCGCGCCAGGCCAGGATGCCCCCGGTGGCCGCGCCCAGCACGATCAGCGCTGCGAGGGCGAGGGCCAGGGTGCGCCGGGAGCGGCGCGGGGGCGGGGCGGCGAGGCCGGGGCCCTGGGTGGGGGCGATGTGCAGATCGGGGGTGAAGTCCGTTCCCCGGGTGGGTAGTTGGTGGGGTACGGGGCGGCTGTCGGCGGTCGCCTCGGTCGGGGTGTATCCCGGCAGCAGCGGTCCGCCCAGGGCCACGACCCGGGCCAGCTCGCGCTCGTACTCGCCGATGTGCCGCGCCACTTCTTCCGGCCATCGCCCGGCGGCACCGGGGTCGAGCAGTTCCGCGAGTGCGGCGGCGCTCGGGCGGGCGGCCGGGTCGGCCACCAGGCAGCGTTCCAGTACGGCCCGCAGCGCGTCCGGAACGCCGTCGAGATCGGCCTCGACGTACTTGACCCGGTAGAGCACGGCGGCGACCGGGCCGTCCCCGAAGGGCTCGCGGCCGGTGACGGCGAAGCAGAGCAGGGAGGCGAGGCAGAAGACGTCGGACGCGGATACGACGCGTCCGCTGCCCGCCACGTGCTCCGGGGACATGAAGGAGGGGCTGCCGACCATGCGGCTGGTGGTGGTGAGCGCGGTCGCGCCGGCGTCCCGCGCGATCCCGAAGTCGATGAGGCGCGGCCCGTCCGCCGCGAGCATCACGTTGCCGGGTTTCACGTCGCGGTGGACGATCCCGGCCCCGTGCACGGCGGCCAGCGCGCGGGCCAGCCCGGCACCGAGCATCCGCACCTCGGCCTCGTTCATGGCACCGGCCCCGCGGACGGCGGCGGACAGGGTGGGGCCCGCCACGTATCCGGCGGCGAGCCAGGGCACTTCGGCGTCGGCGTCCCCGTCGAGCAGCGGGGCGAGATGGGGGCCGACGACGGACCGGGCGACGTCGATCTCACGGCGGAAGCGGGTGCGGAAGCCGGGGTTCTGGGCCACGTCGCGGCGGACCGTCTTGACGGCGACGGGCTCCCCGCCGTCGTCCCGGACGCCGAGGAAGACCTCCCCCATGCCGCCCGCGCCGAGCCGGGCCCGTATCCCGTACGGCCCGATCCGTCTCGGCGAGTCCTCCCGCAGTGGACCCAGCATGCGCCACTCCCCCCGTCGTAGGCATGATTCGTCGGACACCCCGTGCGCGCATCCGGCGGCAATCCTGCCACGGACACGTCACCGCTCACAGCGCCGAGCACCGGGAAACGCCCCCTGCGGGACGGACTGCTGACGACCGTTCAGAAACTGCGGGCGGGACGCACGCCCCAACGGCCCGCCGCGGCCCGGCACCTGGACACGGCCGCATGCGCCCGGACGCCTCCGGCCCCCGCCGCACGCGGTCCGGAGCCCAATCCCCTCCCCCGCGCGCGAAACGGCCCCGGCCGCGGCCCGCACGCCGCGACCGGGGCCGTCCCGGCCGGTTCACGTCCCGGGTCCGTACCCCGGTTCACATCCCGATCCGTGGCTCGTTCACGCCTCGCCGGTGAGTCCCGCCACCAGCTCGTCCGCCGCCGCGTACGGGTCGAGCTCCCCCGCCACGATCCGCTCGGCGAGCGCGCCGATGTGGCGGTCGCCGTGCAGGTCGCCGATGCGCTCGCGCAGCCGGGTGACGGCGATCGTCTCGACCTCGCGGGCCGCGCGGGCCGTGCGCCGCTCGGCGAGCACCCCGTGCTCCTCCATCCACGCCCGGTGCTTCTCCAGCGCCTCGACGACCTCGTCGATGCCCTCGCCCCGGGCGGCGACCGTCTTCACGATCGGCGGCCGCCAGTCGCCGGGACCGCGCGCCTCGCCGAGGCCCAGCATGTGGTTGAGCTCGCGCGCGGTGGCGTCCGCGCCGTCCCGGTCGGCCTTGTTGACGACGTACACGTCGCCGATCTCCAGGATTCCGGCCTTCGCCGCCTGGATGCCGTCGCCCATGCCGGGCGCCAGCAGGACGACGGAGGTGTCGGCCTGGGAGGCGATCTCCACCTCCGACTGGCCGACGCCGACCGTCTCCACCAGGATCACCTCGCAGCCCGCCGCGTCCAGCACCCGGATCGCCTGCGGTGCCGACCAGGCGAGGCCGCCCAGATGGCCGCGGGTGGCCATGGAGCGGATGTAGACGCCCGGGTCGGAGGCGTGCTCCGACATCCGGACCCGGTCGCCGAGCAGCGCCCCGCCGGAGAACGGCGAGGACGGGTCGACGGCCAGGACGCCGACCCGCTTGCCGGCCCGCCGGTACGCCGTGACGAGCGCCGACGTCGATGTCGACTTGCCGACACCGGGCGAGCCGGTCAGGCCGACGACGTACGCGTTGCCCGTCAGCGGCGCCAGGGCCGCCATCACCTCGCGCAGCTGCGGCGATGCCCCCTCGACCAGGGAGATGAGCCGGGCCACGGCCCGCGGCCGACCCGCACGTGCCTGCTCGACCAGGGTGGGGACGTCCACCATCACCGCTCCGTTCACTCGCTGCGTGCTCTACGTGTACCGCGTACTGCTTGCCCGGAGTACCGGCGGAGTACCGCCGGAGTGCCGCCTACTGCTTGCCCGGGACCCGGATGATCAGCGCGTCGCCCTGACCGCCGCCGCCGCACAGCGCCGCCGCGCCGGTGCCGCCGCCGCGCCGCTTCAGCTCCAGCGCCAGGTGCAGCACCACACGGGCGCCGGACATGCCGATCGGGTGGCCGAGCGCGATGGCGCCGCCGTTGACGTTCACCTTGTCCGGGGTGACGCCGAGGTCCTTCATGGACTGGACGGCGACGGCGGCGAACGCCTCGTTGATCTCGATCAGGTCGAGGTCGCCGACCTCCAGGCCGTCCTTCTTCAGGGCGTGCCTGATGGCGTTGGACGGCTGCGACTGGAGCGAGTTGTCCGGGCCCGCCACATTGCCGTGGGCGCCGATCTCGGCGATCCACTCCAGGCCCAGCTCCTCGGCCTTGGCCCTGCTCATGACGACGACCGCGGCCGCGCCGTCGGAGATCTGCGAGGAGGTGCCGGCGGTGATCGTGCCGTCCTTGGCGAACGCGGGGCGCAGCTTGCCGAGGGACTCCGCGGTGGTCTCCGGGCGGATGCCCTCGTCCTTGGCGAAGAGGACCGGCTCGCCCTTGCGCTGCGGGATCTCGACCGGGGTGATCTCGGCCTCGAAGACGCCGTTCTTCTGGGCGGCGGCGGCGCGCTGGTGGGAGAGCGCGGCGATCTCGTCCTGGTCGGCGCGGGTCAGGCCCAGACGGGCGTTGTGCTTCTCGGTGGACTCGCCCATCGCGATGTTCTCGAAGGCGTCGGTCAGACCGTCGTACGCCATCGCGTCGAGCATCTCGATCGCGCCGTACTTGTGGCCCTCGCGGGACTTCGGGAGCAGGTGCGGGGCGTTCGTCATGGACTCCTGGCCACCGGCGACGACGACGTCGAACTCACCCGCGCGGATCAATTGGTCGGCGAGCGCGATCGCGTCGAGCCCGGACAGGCACACCTTGTTGACGGTGAGCGCGGGGACGTTCATCGGGATGCCCGCCTTGACCGCGGCCTGGCGCGCCGGGATCTGGCCCGCACCGGCCTGGAGCACCTGGCCCATGATCACGTACTCGACCTGGTCGCCCCCGATGCCGGCCCGGTCCAGCGCGGCCTTGATGGCGATGCCTCCCAGGTCGGCCCCGGAGAAGCTCTTCAGCGAGCCGAGGAGACGGCCCATGGGCGTACGCGCGCCCGCGACGATCACTGAGGTGGTACCGGTCGTTCCAGACATGAGGCGCAGCCCCTTGGGATGAGAAGTGAACGAGGGTTTACTCGAATGTACTGAGCGGTACCGCGCCCGTCATCCGGCAGCGGGTGTGATGGCGCGCACGTTGCGTAACCATCCGTGTGGCGCTGCACTGGTGACATGCTGACGCGAATCGACCACATCGGGATCGCCTGTTTCAACCTTGACGAGACCGTCGAGTTCTACCGCTCGACCTACGGCTTCGAGGTGTACCACTCCGAGGTCAACGAGGAGCAGGGCGTGCGCGAGGCCATGCTCAGGATCAACGGTACGTCCGACGGCGGCGCCTCCTACCTCCAGCTCTTGGAGCCGACCCGGGAGGACTCCGCCGTGGGCAAGTGGCTGGCCAAGAACGGGGAAGGGGTCCACCACATCGCCTTCGGGACGGCGGACGTCGACGCCGACGCGGCGGACATCCGGGAGAAGGGGGTCCGGGTGCTGTACGACGAGCCCAGGACCGGGTCGATGGGGTCCCGGATCACCTTCCTGCACCCCAAGGACTGCCACGGCGTGCTCACCGAACTGGTCACGTCCGCAGCGGAGCACTGACCTCCGGATACCCGGCCCGGTAGAGTGGGCTGTTCCGGGCCGGGGCCGGGTCGGGGCCGCGCCGCGTCCCCAGCCGTTGATCTGTCACCATTCCCCGGGAGACCGTTCACCGGCGAACGGTACTCGCCGGAGAGTTGCGACCAGGGTTGGGGTCTCCCCCTGCTCAATGGGGCATCCCCTGCTCGAACGAAGTTGAGAGCTTGGGGAAGAAGTTGAGAGCTCGGGGAAGGATGGGACCGCGCAGTGCGGGGCTACGAACGCCAGGAGAGCCACCGGGCTGAAGACGACCATCTCTCGCGGTTCGAGGCCGAGATGGACCGGCTGAAGACCGACCGGGAGAAGGCCGTCCAGCACGCCGAGGACCTCGGTTACCAGGTCGAGGTCTTGCGCGCCAAGCTGCACGAGGCTCGGCGCAATCTCGCGACCCGTCCTGCCTACGACAGCGCGGACATCGGTTATCAGGCCGAGCAGTTGCTCCGTAACGCCCAGATCCAGGCGGAGCAGCTGCGGACCGACGCCGAGCGGGAGCTGCGGGAGGCCCGTGCGCAGACGCAGCGCATCCTGCAGGAGCACGCCGAGCACCAGGCGCGGCTCCAGGCCGAGCTGCACAACGAGGCGGTGCAGCGGCGCCAGCAGCTCGACCAGGAGCTGGCGGAGCGCCGCCGGACCGTCGAGTCCCACGTCAACGAGAACGTCGCCTGGGCCGAGCAGCTCAGGGCCAGGACGGAGTCCCAGGCCCGTCGGCTGATGGAGGAGTCGCGGGCCGAGGCCGAGCAGGCCCTGACGGCCGCGCGCACCGAGGCGGCCCGGCTGGCGGAGGAGACCCGGCAGCGGCTCGGCTCCGAGGCGGAGTCGGCCCGTACCGAGGCCGAGGCCATCCTGCTGCGCGCCCGCAAGGACGCCGAGCGGATGCTGAACGCCGCCTCCAGCCAGGCGCAGGAGGCCACCAGCCACGCCGAGCAGCTGCGTACGGCCACGACCGCCGAGACCGAGCAGGCCCGTCAGCAGACCGCCGAGCTGAACCGGGCCGCCGAACAGCGCATGCAGGAGGCCGAGACCCAGCTGCGCGAGGCCCGGCTGGCGGCCGAGAAGGTCACCTCCGAGGCCAAGGAGGCCGCGGTCAAGCGGCTGGCCGCCGCCGAGTCGGAGAACGAGCAGCGCACCCGTACCGCCAGGTCCGAGATCGCGCGGCTGGTCGGCGAGGCCACCAAGGAGGCCGAGACCCTGAAGGCGGAGGCCGAGCAGGCGCTCGCCGATGCCCGTGCCGAGGCGGACCGGCTGAAGTCCGAGGCGACCGAGAAGGCCCGCACGGCCGCCGCCGAGGACACCGCGGCCCAGCTCGCCAAGGCCGCCAGGACCGCCGAGGAAGTGCTGTCCAAGGCGTCCGAGGACGCGAAGTCCACCACCCGCTCGGCCGCCGAGGAGGCCGAGCGGATCCGCCGCGAGGCGGAGGCCGAGGCGGACCGGCTGCGCGGCGAGGCCGCCGAACAGGCCGATCAGCTCAAGGGCGCGGCCAAGGACGACACCAAGGAGTACCGCGCCAAGACGGTCGAGCTGCAGGAGGAGGCGCGCAGGCTGCGCGGCGAGGCCGAGCAGTTGCGTTCCGAGGCGGTCGCCGAGGGCGAGCGGATCCGGGGCGAGGCGCGGCGCGAGGCCGTCCAGCAGCTGGAGGAGGGCGCCAAGACCGCCGAGGAGCTGCTCGCCAAGGCGAAGGCGGACGCGGAGGAGCTGCGCGGCGCCGCGGGCACCGAGAGCGAGCGGGTCCGCACCGAGGCCGCCGAGCGTGCCGGTGCGCTGCGCAAGCAGGCCGAGGAGGCGCTGGAGCGCGCCCGTGCCGAGGCCGAGCAGCTGCGCACCGACTCCGAGGAGCAGGCCCTCGCCACCACCACCGCGGCCGAGGAGGCCGCGGCGGAGCTGCGCGAGGAGACCGAGCGCGCGGTCGCGGCCCGGCAGGCGGAGGCGGCCGAGGAGCTGGCCCGGCTGCACACGGAGGCCGGGGCCAGGGTCGCCACCGCCGAGCAGGAGCTCACGGACGCGCGCGCCGAGGCGGAGCGCATCCGGCGCGAGACGAACGAGGAGTCCGAGCGGCTGCGCACGGAGGCCGCCGAGCGGCTGCGGGCGCTGCAGGAGCAGGCGGAGACCGAGGCGGAGCGGCTGCGGAACGAGGCCGCGGCGGACGCCTCGCAGTCGCGGGCCGAGGGCGAGGCCGTGGCCGTGCGGCTGCGTTCCGAGGCCGCCGCCGAGGCGGAGCGGCTCAAGTCGGAGGCGCAGGAGAGCGCCGACCGGCTGCGTTCCGAGGCCGCCGCCGCCGCGGAGCGGGTGGGCACGGAGGCCGCGGAGGCGCTGGCCGCCGCCCAGGAGGAGGCCAACCGGCGCCGCCGGGAGTCGGAGGAGACCCTCGAAGCGGCGCGCGCCGAGGCCGGCCAGGAGCGCGAGCGGGCCCGTGAACAGAGCGAGGAGCTGCTCGCCTCCGCCCGCAAGCGAGTCGAGGAGGCCCAGGCCGAGGCCCAGCGGCTGGTCGAGGAGGCGGACGGCCGGGCGACCGAGCTGGTCTCCGCGGCCGAGCAGACCGCCCAGCAGGTGCGGGATTCGGTCAGCGGGCTCCAGGAGCAGGCCGAGGCGGAGATCGCCGGGCTGCGCTCGGCCGCCGAGCACGTCGCGGAGCGTATGAAGGCCGAGGCGCAGGAGGAGGCGGACCGGGTCCGCACCGACGCGTACGCGGAGCGGGAGCGGGCCGGCGAGGACGCGGCCCGTGCCCGTCAGGAGGCGCAGGAGGCGTCCGAGGCCGCGAAGGAGCTGGCCGAGCGGACCGTCGCCGACGCGACCGCCGAGGCGGAGCGGCTGCGCGCGGACACCGCGGAGTACGTCCAGCGGATGCGCACCGAGGCGTCCGACGCGCTGGCCTCGGCGGAGCAGGACGCGGCGCGCAGCCGTGCCGAGGCCCGCGAGGACGCCAACCGGATGCGCTCGGAGGCCGCTGCCCAGGCCGACCGGCTGGTGGGCGAGGCGGCGGACGAGGCCGAGCGGGCCCGTACGGAGTCGACGCAGCAGGCCACCGCGCTCGTCGAGGAGGCGACCCAGCAGGCGGGCGCGCTGGTCGAGGAGGCCACGCAGCAGGCGGCCCGGGTGACGGGCGAGGCCGCGGACGAGGCCGAGCGACTGCGGGCCGAGGCGGCGGCGACCGTCGCTTCGGCGCAGGAGCACGCGGCCCGTACCCGCGAGGAGTCCGAGCGGCTGCGCACGGACGCCGAGACGGCGGCCGAGCAGATGCGCGCGGAGGCCCGTCAGGAGGCGGACCGGCTGCTCGACGAGGCGCGGGAGGCTGCGGCCAAGCGCCGGGCCGACGCGGCGGAGCAGGCCGATCAGCTCATCGACAAGGCCCGGGAGGAGGCGCTGCGCACGGCCACCGAGGCCGAGAAGCAGGCCGACACGATGGTCGGTGCGGCCCGCAAGGAGGCCGTGCGGATCACCTCGGAGGCCACCGTCGAGGGCAATTCGCTGGTGGAGCGGGCCCGTACGGACGCGGACGAGCTGCTGGTCGGCGCGCGCCGGGACGCCACGGCGATCCGGGAGCGGGCCGAGGAGCTGCGGGCCCGGATCGAGGGCGAGATCGAGGAGCTGCACGACCGGGCCCGGCGGGAGACCGCCGAGCAGATGAAGACGGCGGGCGAGCGCGTCGACAACCTGATGAAGGCGGCGACGGAGCAGCGCGACGAGGCGGAGGCCAAGGCCAAGGAGCTGCTGGCGGACGCCAATTCCGAGGCGAGCAAGGTCCGGATCGCGGCGGTGAAGCGGGCCGAGTCGCTGCTGAAGGAGGCCGAGCAGAAGAAGGCCACGGTGGTCCGCGAGGCCGAGAAGCTGCGGACCGAGGCCGAGGCCGAGGCGAAGCGCATGGTGGACGAGGGGCAGCGCGAGCTCGATCTGCTGGTGCGGCGCCGAGAGGACATCAACACCGAGATCTCCCGGGTCCAGGACGTGCTGGAGGCCTTGGAGTCCTTCGAGACGCCGACGAACGGCAAGGGCGGGGGCGGCTCCTCTGGCGGCGTCAAAGCCGGGGCCTCCGCAGGCACTCGTTCGGGTGGCAAGTCGTCCGAGGGGTAGTCACCGTGCCCCGTCCCGTGCTTCGCCAGGAACGTTCAGCCCTCCGAGTGGCAAGAGTTGCGGGAATCAGCCACCCAAAAGAGGTGTCATTCTCCAGACCAAAAGGGCATCCACTCGATGACACGCCGTCCGGGCCCCTAGGATTCCCTCTAACACCTCACCGGTCTCATTCGACAGGAACCCCATGAGCGACCCTTCCTCCCCCTTCGGCTTCGAGCTCGTGCGACGTGGATACGACCGCGGTCAGGTGGATGACCGCATTACCAAGCTCGTCGCCGACCGTGATAGTGCTCTCACCCGCATCACGTCTCTGGAAAAGCGCATCGAGGAACTTCACCTCGAAACGCAGAACGCCCAGGCCCAGGTGAACGACGCGGAGCCGTCGTACGCCGGTCTCGGCGCGCGTGTGGAGAAGATCCTCCGCCTGGCCGAGGAGGAGGCGAAGGACCTGCGCGAGGAGGCCCGTCGCGCCGCCGAGCAGCACCGCGAGCTGGCCGAGTCGGCCGCCCAGCAGGTGCGCAACGACGCCGAGACGTTCGCCGCCGAGCGCAAGGCGAAGGCCGAGGACGAGGGCGTCCGCATCATCGAGAAGGCCAAGGGTGAGGCCGGCTCGCTGCGTACGGAGGCCCAGAAGGACGCCGCGCAGAAGCGCGAGGAGGCCGACGCCCTCTTCGAGGAGACCCGCGCCAAGGCCGCCCAGGCCGCCGCGGACTTCGAGACCAACCTGGCCAAGCGCCGCGACCAGTCGGAGCGCGACCTCGCGTCCCGTCAGGCCAAGGCCGAGAAGCGCCTCGCCGAGATCGAGCACCGCGCCGAGCAGCTCCGTCTGGAGGCCGAGAAGCTCCGTACGGACGCCGAGCGCCGGGCCCGTCAGACGGTGGAGACCGCGCAGCGCCAGTCCGAGGACATCGTGGCCGACGCGAACGCGAAGGCCGACCGCATCCGCAGCGAATCGGAGCGCGAGCTGGCGGCCCTCACCAACCGCCGCGACTCGATCAACGCCCAGCTCACCAACGTCCGCGAGATGCTGGCGACGCTGACCGGCGCCGCGGTGGCCGCCGCCGGCTCCCCCGCCGACGACGAGCCGGTCACCCGTGGTGTCCCGGCCCAGCAGAGCCACTGACCCGGACACCCCTGCGGTAGGTCCGCACTCCGAGAGGTTCTGAGTGCTTCCGGAGGGCGTCGAAGATCCTGACCGGCCCTCGGCCCGGATCTTCGGCGCCCTCCTCGCGCGCCCGGCTCCGCCCCTGTGGTGGCGCCGGGCGCGCGGCCGTTCTAGCGTGAGCGCATGATCGAGCTCGATGGCCTCACCAAGCGCTTCGGCAACAAGGTTGCCGTCGACCGGCTCTCGTTCCAGGTCAGACCCGGCATGGTGACGGGTTTTCTGGGGCCCAACGGGGCGGGCAAATCCACGACGATGCGGATGATGCTCGATCTCGACAACCCGACCGGCGGTTCGGTCCGCATCGACGGCAAGCACTACCGCGAGCTGGAGGAGCCCCTCAAGTACATCGGGGCGCTGCTGGACGCGAAGTCGATGCACGGCGGGCGCAGCGCGTACAACAACCTGCTCTGTCTGGCGCAGAGCAACCGCATCCCGGAGAGCCGGGTCGCGGAGGTGCTGGACACCGTCGGTCTGACCGCGGTGGCGCGGAAGAAGTCGAAGGGCTTCTCGCTCGGCATGAGCCAGCGGCTCGGCATCGCGGCGGCGCTGCTCGGCGACCCGCAGGTGCTGCTCTTCGACGAGCCCGTCAACGGCCTCGACCCCGAGGGCATCCACTGGATCCGCAACCTGATGAAGACGCTCGCCGTGGAGGGCCGCACGGTCTTCGTCTCCAGCCACCTGATGAGCGAAATGGCGCTCACCGCCGACCACTTGATCGTGATCGGCCAGGGCCGGCTGCTCGCCGACACGTCGATGGCCGACTTCATCCACCGAAATTCCCGCAGCTACGTGCGGCTGCGCTCCCCGCAGCGGGAGCGGCTCCTGGACGTGCTGCACGAGGCGGGCCTGATCGCGGTCGAGTCGGGCGGCGGCACGCTGGAAATCGACGGTGCCACCACCGAGGCGCTGGGCGAGCTCGCCGCGCAGCACCAGATCGTGCTGCACGAGCTGAGTTCCCAGCGGGCTTCCCTGGAGGAGGCGTTCATGCAGATGACGGCGGGTTCCGTGGAGTACCACGCGCACGCGGACCACAGTCCGGCGCCGCCGCCCGCAGGTCCGCGCTGGGGCGACCAGTGGGACCGGCGGACCGGCGGCGGACCCGCCGGGACCGACGGCACGGAGGTGTGACGACGATGGCACCGGTACCCGCGGTCCTGGCGTCCGAGTGGACCAAGATCCGTACGGTCTCCTCGACCGTCTGGACGCTGATCTCCGCGTTCGTCGTCACCGTCGCGATGAGCGCGGCGCTCTGCGCCCTGATGAACGCTCAGTTCAATGACCTCCCCGTGGTGGAGCGGGCCACCTTCGACCCGACCCTCATCAGCTTCTCCGGCATGGTCCTCGGCCAGCTGGCCATGGTGGTCTTCGGGGTGCTGGTGGTCGGTACGGAGTACAGCTCGGGCATGATCCGGACCTCGCTCGCGGCGGTGCCCCAGCGCGGTTCGTTCCTGTTCAGCAAGGTCGTGGTGGCCGGTCTGCTGGCCCTGGTGGTGGGCATCGCGACCAGCTTCACCTCGTTCTTCCTCGGTCAGGCCCTGCTCGGCGAGCACCGCACCGCCATCGGCGCGGACAACGTCCTGCGCGCGGTCGTCGGCGGCGGCCTGTACATGGGGCTGATCGGCATCTTCTCCATGGGCGTGGCGACGATGCTGCGCAGTTCCATGCTGTCGCTCGGCATCCTGATGCCGTTCTTCTTCCTGGTCTCCCAGATCCTGTCGGTGGTGCCGGGGGCGAAGAAGGTCGCCCGGTACTTCCCCGACCAGGCCGGCTCCAAGATCATGCAGGTGGTCCCGGACGCGATGAACAGCAATCCGGCGCCGTACGGGCCGTGGGGCGGGCTCGGCATCCTGACCGCCTGGGTGGCTGCCGCACTGGTCGGCGGCTATCTCGTGCTCAAGAAACGGGACGCGTGACGCAGAAGCCGCATCCGGCCTCCGAGGGCCGGTGGACGGGGCGCGGGGCGGGACTGCGGGGCCCGGGTACGGCGCGCCCCCGGGACGGCTTGGCCGGAACCGTCAAGGGCTGGATATCCTCCTAACTCTTACGGGGGTGTGCGGCCGCTCGGCCCGACCCCGACGACAGATGTGAGTCGATGGGGCTGAAGCATGATCGAGGCAGTCGGCCTGACCAAGCGCTACGGTGCGAAGACGGCCGTGTACAACCTTTCCTTCCAGGTGCGGCCGGGTGCCGTCACCGGATTCCTCGGTCCCAACGGGTCGGGCAAGTCCACCACCATGCGCATGATCCTGGGCCTGGACCGGCCGACCTCCGGTCACGTCACCATTGGCGGACACCCCTACCGCAGCCTGCCGAACGCGCCGCGGCTGGTGGGCGCGCTGCTGGACGCGAAGGCCGTGCACGGTGGCCGCAGCGCCCGCAACCACCTCCTCTCGCTCGCCCAGCTGGCCGGCATCCCGGCCCCCCGGGTCGACGAGGTGCTCGGTGTCGTCGGCCTCCAGGACGTGGCGCGAAAGCGCTCCAAGGGCTTCTCGCTCGGCATGGGCCAGCGGCTCGGCATCGCGGCGGCGCTGCTCGGCGACCCGCAGGTGCTGCTCTTCGACGAGCCGGTCAACGGCCTCGACCCCGAGGGCATCCTCTGGGTCCGCAATCTGATGAAGATGCTGGCGGCCGAGGGCCGCACGGTCTTCGTCTCCAGCCACCTGATGAGCGAGATGGCGCTCACCGCCGACCAGCTGATCGTGATCGGCCGCGGGCAGCTGCTCGCCGACATGAGCGTCACGGACTTCATCTCCGCCAACTCGGCCGACTTCGCCCGGGTCAGGGTCGCGGACGGGGCCACCGAGCAGCGCGAGAAGCTGACCGCCACGCTCACCGAGGCGGGCGGCCGGGTCATGCCCGAGCCGGACGGGGCCCTGCGGATCACCGGGCTCCCACTGTCCCGGATCAGCGACCTGGCGCACGGGGCGGACGTCCGGCTGTGGGAGCTCTCGCCGCACCAGGCGTCGCTGGAGGAGGCGTACATGCGGATGACGCAGGGCGTCGTGGACTACCGCTCGACGGCGGACGAGAAGGCCGGCCTCCAGCAGCCGGTGCACCAGGGGCACGGAGTCCCGCAGCCGCCGGTCCCGGAGGCCCCGCAGCACAACTGGTACGCCCCGCCGCCGCCCGGACAGAACCCGTACGCGCAGACCCCGCCCGGCCCCACCCCTCCTGCGGCCCCTGCCGCGCCCGCAGCCCCTGCGGTACCCGCCGCTCCCGCGGACCCGACCAAGCACGACACCAGCGAGGACGCCCGATGACCACGCCGCCGCCCCCGCAGGCACCGTCCCGAGAGCAGGACCTGTCGGCCGCGCTCGGCCCCTACACCTCGCCCATCCCGGTGCGCGCCGCGACCCTCGGCGACGCGCTCGCCTCCGAGTGGACCAAGATCCGTTCGGTGCGCTCCACGATCTGGACGCTCGGCGTCATGGTCGTGCTGCTGGTCGGGATCGGGCTGCTGGCCGCGGTCGCGGTCAGTGCCGCCGATGCCGACATGAGCTCGATGCCGGTGCTCAGCCTCGGCTTCTACGGAGTGCTGCTGGGCTCGCTCTGCGTCATCACGCTCGGCGTGCTGACCATCGCGTCGGAGTACGGCACGGGCATGATCCGTACGACGCTGACCGCCTGCCCCAGCCGGGCCCGGGTGCTGTGCGCGAAGGCGATCGTCTTCTTCCTGCTCACCTTCGTCATCACGACCGTGACCACCGCCCTGGTCGCGGCGGCGCAGACCGCCATCGTCGGCGGCGAGACGCCCTCCGGCGAGGCCTGGCTGCGCGCGACGGTCGGCGTCGGTCTCTACACCGCGACGCTGGGCCTGCTCTCGCTCGCGGTCGGCGCCCTCATCCGGCACTCCGCCGGGGCGATCACGATCATGATCGGCGTGGTGCTGCTGCCGCTCGTGCTGGCCATGTTCATGTTCTCGTCGTCGCTCGCCACCCTGCGGATGAAGCTCTTCGAGTACTCGATCCCCAACCAGCTCAGCGCGTTCTACTCGGCCCCGGTGGCCGATTCGGGGCCGTCCGGCTGGGACCCGCTGTGGATCATGCTCGTCGTCTCGGCAGTGGCGCTGGTCTGCGCCTGCCTCTCCATGGACCGCCGGGACGTCTGACCTCGCCCGCCCCTCAGTAACGAGGCGCGTTCCTGGACCGCTGCACCTGCGTGGTGCGGCGGTCCTTCGCGTTCCAGCACGCCTTGTGCCAGTGCCTGCGGTCGTCGATCCCGGCGTACTCGGACCAGGCCACCAGATGCGGGACGCCGGACGGGATCTCCTGGTCGCAGCCGGGGCAGCGGTAGTGCTTGCCCACCGCGCTCGCCCCGCTCACCGGGCGGACCGACCACTGCTCGCCCCGCCACTCCTCCGTGCGTCCGCCGCCGCCGTACCGGGACCCCGGCTCCGCCGCGCTGTCGTGGGGACTCTCGCCGCCTCGGGGGCGGTTTCGGCGCGGGGACACGGACACCTCACAGAACGAGCCGGGCAGTTCCCGTCCAGCGTAGGGCCATTCGGCCGATGACGGCGCCGGGCACCGTCCGGGGCGCCACCCCCGAAGAGGGCGAGTTACCGGAAAATCGCAACAACCTGCCTCCGGCCCGTGCCCTTGGCACGTGTCAGACGTTGTTGCCTGTAGGGGAGAGCCGCGTCGGCCGCAAGGAGGCAATTGGCGATGCGTGTGGGAACGTTCGTACTGGCAGCCCAGTTTCCGGGGCAGGGGCCGGGGGAAGCGCTGCACCGCGCGGTCCGGTCCGCCGAGGTGGCGGAGGAATCCGGACTCGACTCGGTCTGGCTGGCGGAACATCACTTCGTGCCGTACGGGGTCTGCCCGTCCGCCGTCACCCTGGCCGCGCTGCTGCTCGGCCGCACCCGCAGGATCCGGGTGGGCACGGCGGTCAGCGTGCTGTCCACCCAGCACCCGGTCGCGCTCGGCGAACAGGCCGCGCTGCTCCACCTCACCAGCGGCGGCCGGTTCACCCTCGGCGTCGGCCGGGGCGGACCGTGGGTCGACCTGGAGGTGTTCGGGGGTGGCCTGGAGGCGTATGAGAAGGGCTTCCCGGAGTCCCTGGGGCTGCTGCTCGACTGGCTGCGCGAGCCGCGGGTGGCGGGGCGCGGCGAGCTGTACGGCTTCCGCGAGGTCGCGGTGGTCCCCCGGGCCGACGAGCTGATCGACGAGGGCGGCGACGGCCTCGGCGGCCCGGAGGTGGTCGTCGCGTGCACCTCGCCGAAGACGGTGCGGCTCGCGGCGGAGAACGGCCTGCCGATGCTGCTCGGGATGCACTGCGGGGACGAGGAGAAGGCCGACATGGTCGCCCTGTGGCGCTCCACCGCCCTCGCCGCGGGCCGTTCGCCCGAGAGCGTCCGCGCCGCCGGGCACGTCTCCGCGGGGGTGGCCCAGCTCGCCGACCGGCGCGAGGACGCCGTGGAGACGCTCGTGAAGACGATGCCCGGCTGGCTGCGACAGGGGCTGGACGCCCATGTGACGGTCGACGGACGGCACCGGGTGATGCGCGATCCGGTCGCGTACACGGAATTCCTGTGCGGGCTTCATCCGGTGGGCCCGCCCCGGCTCGCCGCCGACCGGCTCGCCGCCACCGCCGAGCGGACGGGCATCACCCGCTTCGCACTCCTGGTGGAGGGCTCGGGGGACCTGGCGGCCACGGAGGAGACCGTGGCACGGCTGGGCACCGAAGTGCTGCCGCTGCTCACATGACACCTCGTCAAAAGTACGGGCACCGCCGCTCCGGAGCCGGCCGGAGTTCCTCCGGCCCGGAACGACAGCAGAAGCGTTCAGGACCCGTACGGCCTCGACCGACCGGACAGGTCCCGGGGCGTGCCGCGGAAGCAACGTCGTCCGCCGAGGGCGGGCCGGGAGCACCCGGCCCGACGGGGCTTCCGCAACACGCCCTAACAGTCCCGCAGTTGGGGTGACTGATTGAGCAACTGGCCCCGCACCGAGGTGAAGCGGGCCAGCCGCTCGTCGGACGAGGCGTCCAGCGGGAACACCGCTACGCGGTGGCAGTTCTGGAATGCCAGACGCACCCCGAAGTGCCGCTGGAGCGCACCGCGGATCGCATCACTCGCGAGTGCGCGCAGCAGCTGACCACGGGCCTGCTCGTCCGGCGGGGGCGTCTGATTGTCGGCGAACTCTCCGCCGTCCACCTTCAGCTGGGCCACCAGAGAGCTGATCATCTCCCATGCGTAGGGCAGGGAGGTCCGGACGCAGTCGACGAAGTCTGCTTCGTCGACCTCGCCTCGCTCGGCCTGTTCCAACAGCGCCGGTGAGACGTCGAGCGACATGGGTTCTCCTCTCGCGACCCCGATAGCTTGGCCGGGGCCTTACGGGCAGGGAAGGAGGACGGCGACGCAGCGTACACAGACGGCGACCTCCCGCTTACACGGTACGGGCGCAGTCCTGGCCGCACCAGGAGATTGGGAACACAACCGGCCAACAACGAAGGGGCGCAAAGAGGGGCAAGCCAGATCAGGACTCGTCGGCGGAGAGGCGGAGTGACGGGGGTGACGGGGGAGAATCGCGTGGAGCGCCCCTCGTCGAGTAGCGTTGCCGACCATGCGTCTCGTCATCGCCCGCTGTTCCGTGGACTACGCCGGCCGGCTCACGGCCCATCTGCCCTCCGCTCCCCGTCTGATCCTGGTGAAGGCGGACGGGAGCGTGTCGATCCACGCCGACGACAGGGCGTACAAACCCCTCAACTGGATGTCACCGCCCTGCACCTTGAAGGAGGGCACCGGCGACACCGCGGACGTCTGGACCGTGGTGAACAAGGCGGGCGAGAAACTGATCATCACGATGGAGGAGATCCTCCACGACTCGTCCCACGAACTGGGCGTCGACCCGGGCCTCATCAAGGACGGTGTCGAGGCGCATCTCCAGGAACTCCTCGCTGACCGGATCGAGACCCTGGGCGAGGGCTACACCCTGATCCGTCGCGAGTACTTCACCGCCATCGGGCCGGTGGACATCCTGTGCCGGGACGCCGACGGGGGGACCGTCGCCGTGGAGCTGAAGCGGCGCGGCGACATCGACGGCGTGGAGCAGCTGACCCGTTATCTGGACCTGCTCAACCGCGATCCCCATCTCGCCCCGGTGAAGGGCGTCTTCGCGGCCCAGGAGATCAAGCCGCAGGCCCGGGTGCTGGCGACGGACCGCGGGATCGACTGTGTCGTCCTGGACTACGACGCGCTGCGCGGCATCGAGGACGACAAGCTGCGGCTCTTCTGACAGCCGCGGTTTTCCCACCCGCCCGTCTCCCCTCCCCGCTCGCCCCTCCGGACGCCGGACGTGTGTGTCACGTCCGGCGTCCGCCGGTTTCGGGGGCGGTTCAGGCCGTCACCGGGCCGTCGTCCGGGCTCGCCGACGCGGCCGAGGACGACGACGAGGAGGAGGGTCCGCTCGCCGAGTCGGAGGTGTCGGGCGAGGTCGGCTCGGGCTCGGTGGCCGTGTCCGTCGGTTCCGGGGTCTCTGTCTCCGTGGGGGTCGGGGTGGGACTTTCCGACTTCGTCGGGGTGGACGACTTGGTGGGGCTCGACGTCTTGGTCGGCCGGTCCGAGGACGGCTCGTCGCTGGTCGGCCGGTCCGAGGACGGGGTGTCGCTCGGCCCCGTCGATCCGGTGGACGGCGAGCCGCTCCCGCTCGGCGTGATCTCGCTGACCGACGGGCCGGGCGTCGCCTCGCCGTTGGAGGGGGCGGAGCCGGGGGTCGAGGCGTTCGACGGGGCGTCGGCCGGGTCCTGGTCCGTGCCGCCGTCCTTCTCGCCGGACGACTGCTCGGTCGTGACGCCCCGGTTCCCCGGGACGTCGTCGTTGCCGGACGTCAGCCCCAGCACCACGACGGTGCCGAGCACACCGGCCAGGAGCACGCCCGCGGCCGTCGCGACCAGATTGCGCCGGGCGAGGCCCAGCACCGAGAACCCGCCGCCCCGTGCGGCGGGCGCGGCCGAGGGGGCGCTCTGCCGCGCCATCACCGCGGTGGGGCCCTCGTCCGGCTGTGAGAGCACCGGCGTCCGGGCCGTGACCGCCACCGGGCGGGCGGACGGTGCCGTCTGCTCCACCGGCTCCGCGAACGGCACGTCCTCGCCCACCTGCGCGAGGGCGCCGGGCAGCGGCCCGCCGGAGCGGTCGGCGACCAGGGCGAGCGCGCGCCGTCCGGCCACCGCGCCCGACTTGTCGGCGAGTGCCCCTCGCATGCCGATCGACGTCTCCAGCTCGGCGCGGGCCCGGTCCGGGTTGCCGGAGAGGAGCGCGAGGACGCCCAGTTCGTGGTGGAAGTACGCCTCCTCGGCGACCTCTCCGGCGATCCTGGCCGCCTCCTGACCGATCCGCAGCGCCCGCTCCCAGGCTCCCCAGTGCAGCCCCGCCGCGAAGGCCGGGGCGGCGCTGCGGGCCAGCAGCACGACCGTGCTGGTCTGTCCCGCGCCGTCGCCGGGGACCAGTTGTGCCATCGCCGCGAGGACGGCGTCGGCCTCGGCCGCCGCCCGCTCGGGGGTGACGGAGGGGTGCCCGGCCCACCAGGCGTAGTGCCGGGCCGCGGTCCGGGCCCGGTCGGTGGCGTCCTCGCCGTATCCGGCGGCCTCCAGCTGGGCGGCGACCCCGGCGGCCAGCCGGTAGCGGGGACCGACCGGCGAGAGCAGCCCGCAGCCGGCCAGTTCGCCGAGCGCGGCGTCCGCATGGGTGTCGCCGACGAGCGCCGGCAGATGGGCCTGGTGCGGTACCTCGCCGCCGAGCGCCACGGCGAAGCGCAGGGTGTCGCGGGCGGGGTCGCTCAGCCGGGAGGCGAGCAGTGCGGCGGGGGCCGCGCCGTCACCGAGGCCGGGCAGCGGTACGTGGACCCCGTCGACGGCCTCGTCGTGTCCGAAGGGCGAAGCCGCGGGCCAGTTCTCGTGCCCGTGCTCCCCGTGCGCCTCGGGGTCGGCGCGCAGCAGGTCGCGCTGGCGCAGCAGGGCGCCCGCCTGGACGAAGCGCAGTGGCAGCCCCTCGGACTCGAACCAGAGGTCGCCCGCCCAGTTCTTCTCCTCCTCGGTGAGGGGGCGTTCGACGACCTGCTCCAGCAGTTCGACCGAGGCGTCGCGGCCGAGGCCCGCGAGGAAGACCTCTTCGAGGTGCGAGTCCGCGCCGGGTGCGGCGACATCCGGGGTCACCGCGACCAGGAAGGCGCACTCGGGGGTGGCGTCGAGCAGTTCCTCCAGCGCGGCCCCGCCGAGCTCCAGGTCGTCGAGCAGGACGACGGCGCCGATGCGCCGGACCTCTTCGAGCAGAGCGGCGCGGTCGGGGCGGTACGACGGCGCCTCGTTCACGGCGTCGAAGAGCCCGTACAGCAGGTCGGTGGCGGTCTTCCGGCAGCCGGAGAGCCGTACCACTCCATCCGGTGCGAGGCCGGCGCAGTCGGCGGCGACGGCGTCCAGCAGGGCGGTGCGGCCCGACCCGGCCGGTCCGGTGAGCCGCACCGAACGGCCCCTGGACAGCAGGCGCACCAGTCGTCCGCGTTCCTCGGCGCGTTCCAGGAGCGGGAGCTGCGGGGCGGGCGGTCCCGGCGGCACGGGCGGGGCGAGGGCGCGTTCGTGGTCGGCGCGTCCGGTCGCGGTGCGCCGGACCGGAGCGGGGGGCTGCTCCCCCGGCGGGCACAGTTCGACCTCGCTGCCGTCGACCGGGTTGACGGTGAGGAGGTAGTCGCCCGATATGAGGCGGACGAAGCGCGCCTGTTGCGGCGCCTGTCGGCCGAGGTCCGGAGCCCCGGCGGCGCCCTGGGCCGAGCGGGGCCGGGGGTCCGGGGAACGGTCGTGGACCGGCCCGTCACCGAAGCCGTCGTTGTCCCGGCCGAACTCTTCCGGCCCCCGGTGTGTCGGGTCCATCGTCAAAGCCCCCAGACGCGTCGTGCACGATTGCCCCTCCGGCCTCGCACGCCTCGCTGTCGCTTCCGGTCCGGTTTCCGCCGGGTGGGTTCGTCAATCGGCGGACGGGCCGAACCCTAGACCGTCGACCGGGGTCCCCGCACAGTCGGGGGGTGGCGCCGCCCGAAGCGCACGTTCTCATGCGGATTGCGCGCTTTCGGCCACGGCGGTTCCGGGCCGCAGCGGCAGCGGCGCACCGTACGGCCGTGCGGGCGGGGTCGACCGGCGCGTGGGCACGGCACTCGGCGCGAAGGCCCCCGCACGCGCGGCGGCGGACGGGCCCGGCGAGGAACCGCGGCACGAGACCGTGCGGGTCCTACACGCGCGGCAGCGAGTCCGCGGCGATTCCGCCCTCGATGGCCAGAATGCGATGCAGCCGGGTCGCCACCAACAAGCGCTGCATCTGCGGCGGTACGCCGCGGAGCACCAGTCGCCGTCCGGCGCGTCCGGCGCGGCGGTGTGCGCCCATGATGACGCCGAGTCCGGTGGCGTCCCAGGAATCCAGCTCGGTCAGGTCGAGCACCAGGTCGCCGACTCCGTCGTCGAGGGCCGAGTGCAGGGCCGTACGGGCGTCCGCCGCGCTTCGGACGTCGAGGCGGCCCCCGACGACCAGCTCGGCGTGGTCGCCCCTGATGTGCATATGCGCTCCCCGGAATGCTCCGTAACAAGGTTCGTCTGTCTGTGCCGTCTCTCCCACAACTGACTGCGGCGGAGACGGAGAGGTTGCCGTCTGTAAGCGAACCGATACCGAATTCACTCCGTGGAGTGACCAAGGCCCGGCCAGGATTCGCGTGGGTCCACGGTCTCCGGAAGATGCCCCCCGGGCCTCCGGGCCCGATCGACGGCGGATCGGGCAACCGGAGGACCGAAAACGATCAGTACGTGTAGAAGCCCTGCCCGCTCTTGCGGCCGATGTCACCTGCGTCCACCATCCGGCGCATCAGCTCCGGTGCGGCGAACTTCTCGTCCTGGGACTCGGTGTAGATGTTGCTCGTGGCGTGCAGCAGGATGTCGACGCCGGTCAGGTCCGCCGTGGCGAGCGGGCCCATGGCGTGGCCGAAGCCCAGCTTGCAGGCGATGTCGATGTCCTCGGCCGAGGCGACGCCCGACTCGTACAGCTTGGCGGCCTCGACGACGAGCGCCGAGATCAGCCGGGTGGTGACGAAGCCGGCGACGTCGCGGTTGACGACGATGCAGGTCTTGCCGACGGACTCGGCGAACTCCCGCGCGGTGGCGAGGGTTTCGTCGCTGGTCTTGTAGCCGCGCACGAGTTCGCAGAGCTGCATCATCGGGACCGGCGAGAAGAAGTGCACGCCGACGACGCGCTCGGGGCGCTCCGTCACGGCCGCGATCTTGGTGATCGGGATGGCGGAGGTGTTGGAGGCGAGCACGGTGTCCTCGCGGACGATCTTGTCGAGCGCCCGGAAGATCTCGTGCTTGACCTCCAGCTTCTCGAAGACGGCCTCGACGACGACGTCCGCGTCGGCGACCGCGTCGAGGTCGGTGGTGGTGGTGATGCGGGCGAGCGCGGCCTCGGCGTCGGCCGCCGCCAGCTTGCCCTTGGAGACGAACTTGTCGTACGAGGCCTTGATGCCGTCGCGTCCGCGGGTCAGGGCCTCGTCGGTGACGTCGCGCAGCACCACGTCCCAGCCCGCCTGGGCGGAGACCTGCGCGATGCCGGACCCCATGAGTCCGGCCCCGATGACGGCGAGCTTCCTGGCCACGTCTGCACCCCTTGGTTTCTGTACGCCTCTGCAGCTGGTCCCTGCACGGCCGGTCTCAACGGTTGTTCACATGCTCTCCGGCGGAGATTAGTACCCGTGAGGGGCGCTGGGGCCCCGAAGAGATGCGCGTCACGTCTCAAATGACGGACATCACACCGGGGTCCGTCATCCGGCGGCGCGCCGGGCGTAGTTGAGGACCTTTTCGCCGAGAAGCTCCTCGATCTCGTCGAGCAGGACGAGTGCGTCGCGGGAGACGTCGACCGCCTTGCGTCCGGCCAGCATCTCCTGGCCGATGTGGCCGACGAGGGCCCCCTCGATCCAGGCGAGCTGACCGCCGACCAGCCCCGGCAGCGGATCGTCCGCCGCCGCACCGGTCTCCTCGCGCAGGGTGGTGACGACGGCGTCGAGCACCTCCCGCTGGAGGCGGGCGAGGCGGGCCTGGAGGGTGGGCGCCTCCTCGACGACCCGCATGAAGCGGGCGAAGCCGTCCATCAGTCCGAGTTCCGGCGAGACCGAGACGACCAGGGCCCGCAGCTCCCGCAGGACCGCCTCGGCCGCCGACTCGCCCTTGTCGCGGGCTCGGACGAACCGGGCCACCCGCTGGGTGACGCCCTTCATCCGGTCGAGGAAGAGGTCCTCCTTGGCCGGGAAGTAGTTGTACACCGTGTTCACGGAGACGTCCGCCAGCTCGGCGATCTCGGCGACGGTCACCGCCATGAAGCCGCGCTCCAGGAACAGCCCGGTCGCGAGGTCCGAGATGTGCTGCCTGGCCTGGCGCTTCTTGCGCTCCCTGAGTCCCTCGGTCATCCCCTCATCGTAGGCGTCCGGCATGAGCCCATGAAAAATTGGTGTCATTGCATTTTTTGGGTGTCTCTGTTTTTGTGTTCACTATGCCAATCATCAGTGCGTCCGGGCTCTCCCGGACCTTCGACAGCAGGAGCGGGCCGGTGCACGCCGTGCGGTCCGTCGACCTGACGGTCGCGGCCGGTGAGATCGTCGGCCTCCTCGGCCCCAACGGGGCGGGCAAGTCCACCACCCTGCGGATGCTGACCACGCTGCTCGCCCCCACCGGTGGCACGGCCACCGTCGCCGGGCACGACCTGGTCGGCGACCCGGCCGGGGTCCGCGCGGCGTGCGGGTACGTCGCCCAGTCCGGCGGCGTCGACCCGTACCTGACCGTGCGGGAGGAGCTGGTCACCCAGGGACGGCTGTACCGGCTGGGCAAGGCGGAGGCGACCGCGCGGGCCGCGGAACTGACGCACGCCCTCGGCCTCGACGGGCTGCTCGACCGGAAGGCGGTCACGCTCTCGGGCGGCCAACGGCGGCGCCTGGACATCGCGATGGCCCTCACCCACCGCCCGTCCGTCCTCTTCCTCGACGAGCCCACCACCGGACTCGACCCGGCCGGCCGCGCCGGCCTGTGGGAGCTGGTGCGCGGGCTGCGCGACGGCTTCGGCACGACGGTCGTCCTCACCACCCACCACCTCGACGAGGCGGACGAGCTCGCCGACCGGCTGATCGTGATCGACCTGGGAGCGGTCGTGGCCGAGGGCACCCCGGCCGCGCTGAGGACCGAGTACACCGGCTCCCCCACCGCCTCCCTCCAGGACACCTTCCTCGCCATCACCGGCCGGACCCCCGCGCCCGCAGGTCCCGCACCCCTCTCCCTCCAGGACCGCCGATGCTTCTGCACGACACCGCGCTCGTCCTCGGCCGGTACGCCCGCCAGACCCTGCGCTCCCGTTTCCAGATGCTCTTCGGCGTCCTGATGCCACTGCTGTACCTGCTCTTCTTCGGCCCGCTCCTGAGCGATCTGCCGCTCGGCTCGACCGGTGACTCCTGGCAGGTCCTGGTACCCGGACTGCTGCTCCAACTCACCCTGTTCGGCGCCTCGTTCACCGGTTTCTCGATCATCGTCGAGAAGTCCTCGGGAGTGGTGGAGCGGATGCGGGTGACCCCGGTCAGCAGGCTGGCGCTGCTGCTGGGCCGGGTGCTGCGGGACGCCGTGCTCTTCGTCCTCCAGGCGGTGCTGCTGGTGCTGGCCGCCCTGGTCATGGGGTTGCGCGCGCCGCTGCCCGGGGTCCTGATCGGCTTCGCGTTCGTCGGGCTGCTGACGGTCGCACTGGCCTCGCTGTCCTACGCGCTGGCCATGAAGGTCGCGACGCCGCAGGAGTTCGGCCCCGTCATCAACGCGGTCACCATGCCGGTGATGCTGCTCTCCGGCCTGATGCTGCCGATGACCCTGGGGCCCGCCTGGCTGGACACCGCCTCGCGCCTCACGCCGCTGCGTCACCTCGTGGACGCGGTGCGGGACGCGTACGTGGGCGCGTACGCCACCGCGGACATGCTGTACGGGGCACTGGTGGCGGTCGCCCTCGCGGCCGGGTCCGTGGCGCTGGGCGCCCGGGTCTTCCACCGGACCGGGGCGTGAGCCGTGCCCCTCCCCGGCGTGCCGTGACCGGCAATGTCTGCCGGGAGGGGCACTAGCCTGACGGCATGGTCAACCTGACACGTATCTACACGCGCACCGGCGACCAGGGCACCACCGCCCTCGGCGACATGAGCCGGACCGCCAAGACGGACCTGCGGATCTCCGCGTACGCCGACGCCAACGAGGCCAATGCCGTCATCGGCACCGCGATCGCGCTCGGGCAGCTCCCCGAGGAGGTCGTGAAGGTACTCGTCCGCGTGCAGAACGACCTCTTCGACGTGGGCGCGGACCTGTCGACGCCGGTCGTCGAGGACCCGAAGTACCCGCCGCTGCGGGTCGAGCAGAGCTACGTCGACAAGCTGGAGGCGGACTGCGACCACTTCCTGGAGCAGCTGGAGAAGCTGCGCAGCTTCATCCTGCCGGGCGGTACGCCGGGGGCGGCGCTGCTGCACCAGGCGTGCACGGTGGTCCGGCGCGCGGAGCGGTCCACCTGGGCGGCGCTGGAGGTGCACGGCGACACGATGAACGCGCTGACGGCGACGTACCTCAACCGGCTCTCCGACCTGCTGTTCATCCTCGCGCGGACGGCGAACAAGGAACTCGGCGACGTGCTGTGGGTCCCGGGCGGCGAACGGTAACCCACCGGTCTCCGGCCCCTGGGGTCCCGCTCGTGCCGACGTGAAAGGCCCGGTCCGGCAGTCGACTGCCGGACCGGGCCGAACCGGTGTCAGCGCAACGTCTTCGGCTCCGTTTCCTGCTCCGCCTTCTGCTCCGTCTTCGGTTCCGTCTTCGGGAACAGCGTGTAGCTCACCGCGATGACCAGGTTGAGCCCGATCACGAACAGCATCTTCTGCTGCCACGCCTGCAGCGTCGACACGTCCCCGTCCCCGCCGACGTACCAGACCGCCGCCTGGAGCAGCGCCAGCGCCGTCACCGCCGCGACGGTCCACCGTGCGGCGACCCGCCACTCGTGCGCCGCGCGGGCCATGCCGTACTTCGGCGGCTTCACCGGCGGCGGCCCGCCCGCGAAGCGGTGGGCGACCCGGGCGTCGACCCAGCGGATCGTCGAGTGGCCGAGGCCGACCGTGAAGCCGATGTAGACCGCGGCCAGCCCGTGCTTCCAGTCGGGCACCGCGCCGTTCTTCAGGTCGATCGCCGTCACCACCAGCAGCACCACCTCCAGCAGCGGCTCGCACAGCAGCACGGCGGCGCCCAGCCGCGGCTTCTTCGCCAGGTACCGCAGCGCGAGTCCCGCGGCCAGCAGCACCCAGAAGGCGACTTCGCAGAGCACGATCAGCGTGACGATCACGGCATCTCCCCTTCCGGTCCACTCCAGTCTTCCGGCCGGCCGGGGCCCGATCGTCGTCGGCGATGACGAACCCGGACTGCATCCTTCGATGTACTGGCGCCTCGGCCCCGGTAGGGAGGCCCCGGCACGGGAGGCCGTGTTGGATGGGAGGGTGTTCTCCTTTCCCCGCCCGCACCGCCACGACGTGCTCCTGGCCGCCCTCGGCCTGGCCGGCGGCGTGCTCCTGTGGCTGGTCGGGCTGCACCTCCAGGGCAACCGGACCTTCACCGCCCCCTGGGTCTGTCTGGTGCCGCTCGTCGTCGTCTCCGGGCTCGAACTGCTGCGCAGGGCCGCCCCGCAGACGGGACTGGTCGTCGGCACGCTCGCCCTGGTCGCGGACCAGTTCACGGTCGGGAACCTGGCGACGGTCCTGATGTTCACGGACCTGGTGTACGCGGCCGTGCTGTACGGGAAGCCGTCCGCCGCCCGCCGCATCCCGGTGACCACGTTCCTGATCATGGTCGCCGTCACGATCGGCTTCCTGGCCTGGTTCCGCAACCCGCAGGCGCTGCTCGTCGGTGTCGTCACCGGCATGATCTCGTTCCTGCCCGCCCTCACCGGGGTGAGCGTCCGCAACCACCGCGACGCCGCCGAGACGGCCCGGCTGCACGCCGAACAGACCGCGCTGCTGGCCGAGATGGACCGGGCCCAGGCGGTGACCGCCGAACGCACCCGGATGGCCCGCGAGCTGCACGACATGGTGGCCAACCATCTGTCGGCGATCGCCATCCACTCCACCGCCGCGCTCTCCATCGACGACCCGGTCACCTCGCGCGACGCGCTGGGGGTGATCCGGGAGAACAGCGTCGACGGCCTCGCCGAGATGCGCCGGCTGATCGGGCTGCTGCGCACCGGCGGCAGCTCCTCGGAGCCCGCCGCCTCGCCCACCCTCGCCTCACTGGACGCGCTGATCGAGCAGACCCGCACGAACGCCGCGTCGAGCGGGCTGACCTGCACGTTCGAGGACGCCCGCGAGGACCGGGGCCCGCTGCCCGCACCGGTCGAGCTGGCCACGTACCGGATCGTCCAGGAGTCCTTGACCAATGCGCTCAAGCACGCCGCGCCCGGCCCGGTCGGGGTGCGGCTCGGCCAGTCCGACCGGACGCTCACGATCGAGGTCAGCAGTGTGCTCGGGGAACGTCCCGGACCCCGTGCGCCCGGCTCGGGGGCCGGTCTGGTGGGGATGCGGGAACGAGTGGCGCTGCTGGGCGGCACGATCGAGGCGGGCCCCTCGCTCACCGGCGACGGGACGGGAGTCTGGCGGGTACGGGCCGAACTGCCCGTGGAGGAAGGGGTATCGAGAACATGACGATCCGGGTTGTGGTCGCCGAGGACCAGTCGGCCGTCCGGGCCGGGCTGGTGCTTATCCTGCGCAGCGCGTCCGACATCGAGGTCGTCGGCGAGGCCGGGGACGGCGAGGAGGCGGTGCGCCTGGCCCGCGAGCTGCGCCCGGACCTGGTGCTGATGGACATTCAGATGCCGCGGCTGGACGGGGTGTCGGCGACCGGACAGGTGGTGGCCGAGCGGCTCGCGGACGTCCTGGTGCTGACCACGTTCGACCTGGACGAGTACGTCTTCGGGGCGTTGCGGGCGGGGGCCGCGGGCTTCCTGCTGAAGAACACCGAGGCGCGCGATCTGCTCGAAGCGGTACGCACGGTGGCGCGCGGCGAGGGGCTGATCGCCCCGGCCGTGACGCGGCGTCTGATCGCCGAGTTCGCCGGGACCGCTCCCGTACGGCCGGGGAACGCGCCCGACCCCTCAATGCTGGACACGCTCACCCGACGGGAGCGGGAGGTTCTCGGCTGTCTCGGCGAGGGGTTGTCGAACGCCGAGATCGCGGTACGGCTCTCCATGGCGGAGGCGACGGTGAAGACGCACGTCAGCAGGTTGCTGGGCAAGCTGGGGCTGCGCAGCCGGGTCCAGGCGGCGGTGCTGGCGCAGGAGTTGGGCGTCTGAGGAACGAGCGGTCACGGTGTGATCTTTGGTCTGGACCTCTTGACGATTGGTCCAGACCTTCCTAATCTCACCGGACACACTGCGGTGAGTACGCCATGACAAGGCGCGCTC
This sequence comes from Streptomyces sp. NPDC001732, assembly GCF_053596315.1. Taxonomy (NCBI): domain Bacteria; kingdom Bacillati; phylum Actinomycetota; class Actinomycetes; order Kitasatosporales; family Streptomycetaceae; genus Streptomyces; species Streptomyces sp. NPDC001732. The sequence continues at coordinate 49,328 of NZ_JBSFFY010000016.1, read as the reverse complement.
AGGGCGGCGCAGGGTTTGCAGTCCACGGACCACCCCGTTTGTCCGGACCTCACCCGAGGAGCACCGTTGAGCACTGAAACCCCCCTACGCCGTACCCGACTCAGACTCGGGCACGGCAGAGCCAACAGATCCAGAGCGGTCGCGGGCCTCACCGCCCTGATCCTTCCGCTCGCCGCGATGGTCGGCCTGGCCTCCCCCGCCGAGGCCGCCACTTCGGCAACCGCCTCCTTCGTCAAGAAATCCGACTGGGGCAGCGGCTTCGAGGGCCAGTGGACGGTGAAGAACACCGGCACCACCGCCCTTTCCTCCTGGACCATCGAGTGGGACTTCCCCTCCGGCACCGCGGTCGGCTCCGCCTGGGACGCCACCGTCACCAGCTCCGGAACCCACTGGACCGCCAAGAACCTCGGCTGGAACGGCACGGTCGCCCCCGGTGCCTCCGTCAGCTTCGGCTTCAACGGCACCGGCACCGGCGCCCCCACCGGCTGCAAGCTGAACGGCGCCTCCTGCGACGGCGGCAGCGTCCCCGGCGACAACGCCCCCTCGGCACCGGGCACCCCCACCGCGAGCGCCGTCACCGACACCTCGGTCAAGCTGAGCTGGACCGCCGCGACCGACGACAACGGCATCAAGAACTACGACGTCCTGCGGGACGGCGCAGTGGTCTCGACGGTCACCGGCACGACGTACTCGGACTCCGGTCTCAAGGCCGGCACCGACTACTCGTACACCGTGCAGGCCCGGGACACCGCCGGCCAGACCGGCCCGGTCAGCGGCTCCGTCAAGGTCCGCACCACCGGCGGCGGCACTCCCCCCGACCCGGGCACGGGCGGCAAGGTCAACCTCGGCTACTTCACCGACTGGGGCGTCTACGGACGCAACTACCACGTCAAGAACCTGGACACCTCGGGTTCCGCCGCGAAGATCACGCACATCAACTACGCCTTCGGCAACGTCCAGGGCGGCAAGTGCACGATCGGTGACGCGTACGCCGACTACGACATGGCGTACACCGCCGAAAAATCCGTCGACGGCGTGGCCGACACCTGGGACCAGCCGCTGCGCGGCAGCTTCAACCAGTTGCGCAAGCTCAAGGCGAAGTACCCGCACATCAAGGTTCTGTGGTCGTTCGGCGGCTGGACCTGGTCCGGCGGTTTCGGTGAGGCCGCGAAGAACCCGGCCGCGTTCGCCGAGTCCTGCTACAACCTGGTGGAGGACCCCCGCTGGGCCGATGTCTTCGACGGCATCGACATCGACTGGGAGTACCCCAACGCCTGCGGCCTGACCTGTGACACCAGCGGCCCGAACGCACTGAAGGGCCTCACCTCGGCCCTGCGCACCAAGTTCGGCAAGGACTACCTGGTGACCGCCGCCATCACCGCCGACGCCTCCGCCGGCGGCAAGATCGACGCCACCGACTACGCAGGCGCCGCCCAGTCCCTGAACTGGTACAACGTGATGACCTACGACTTCTTCGGCGCCTGGGAGGCGAAGGGCCCCACCGCTCCGCACTCCCCGCTGACCTCGTACGACGGCATCCCGCAGGCCGGCTTCAACTCCGCCGACGCCATCGCCAAGCTGAAGACCCAGGGCGTGCCCGCCTCCAAGCTGCTGCTCGGCATCGGCTTCTACGGCCGCGGCTGGACCGGTGTGACCCAGGACGCCCCCGGCGGCACCGCCACCGGCCCCGCCCCCGCCACCTACGAGGCCGGCATCGAGGACTACAAGGTCCTCAAGAACAGCTGCCCCGCCACCGGCACGGTCGCCGGCACCGCCTACGCCCACTGCGGCACCAACTGGTGGAGCTACGACACCCCGGCCACCATCACGTCCAAGATGACCTGGGCGAAGGGCCAGGGCCTGGGAGGCGCGTTCTTCTGGGAGTTCAGCGGTGACACCACCAACGGTGAGCTCGTGGGCGCCATCCACAACGGCCTGAAGTAGTCCCGCACAGCACCGCGCACGAAACCCCCCGAAAAGCAGCCGGGGAGACAGGTCCGCCCCCTGTCTCCCCGGCTTTCGTACGTCCGCACTCCCCCACGGGGGCTCCGCCCCGCACCGGCCCGTCGACCGGGCTCCGGGCACCGCTCCCCCACCGTGACTCCGGCCGAATCCCACCGGAGACGGCACGAGGCCCCGGGCGCGATCCCTCGCGTCCGGGGCCTCGTGTGCGACCCGTCGTATCGGGGGCCTGCTCAGGCCACGTTGACCCGCTGGCCGGGCGGGGCCGCCTCCAGCCAGGCGAGGAAACCGGTCAGCGCGTCCTCGCTCATGGCCAGCTCCAGGCGGGTCTCCCGGTGGAGACAGCCGAGCACCACGGCGTCGGACAGGAGCGCCAGCTCCTCCTCGCCCTCGGGCATCCGGCGCGCGACCACCTCGATCGCGGAACGCTCCAGGCCGCGGCGCGGCCGGGGCGAGTACGAGAAGACCCGGAACCAGTCGATCCGGTCTCCGCTGTACCGGGCGACCCCGTACACCCAGCCCTTGCCCGAGAGGTCGGGCTCCTCCGGCACGTTCCACCGCAGGCTGCAGTCGAAGGTCCCGCCGGAGCGCTGAATCAGCCGCCGGCGCAGACCGAAGACGAAGAGCCCGACCAGAATCAGCGCGATGACCAGGGCGCCCACCCACAGCGCGAGGAACATCTCCACCGACCTCCTCGCGTCGTCGAGTAACGGATACCACCAGGAATACAACCGCACCTGCATCGCCTCAGCCGCGACACGGTCTGGAGGGTTCTCCAGCTCGGGCCGCGGCTGAGGGTAAAGCTACGTGGTCGCGATGCGCTAGCGCACCGCCACCGCACGCAGTCGCACTTCGGCGCGCCGCTCGGAAGCGGCGTCCGTGTCCGACTTCGCACGCTCCAGCGCACGCTCGGCGCGCTGGACGTCGATCTCGTCCGCCAGCTCCGCGATCTCGGCGAGCAGCGAGAGCTTGTCGTCCGCGAACGAGATGAAACCGCCGTGCACAGCGGCGACCACGGTCTGGCCGTCGCTCGTACGGATCGTCACCGGGCCCGATTCCAGCACACCCAGAAGCGGCTGGTGACCGGGCATGACGCCGATGTCGCCGGACGTGGTGCGCGCGACGACCAGGGTGGCCTCGCCGGACCAGACACTGCGGTCCGCGGCGACCAGCTCGACGTGCAGCTCAGCAGCCAAGGGTGGCTCCTCGGGTCACCACCCGGCCGTTCGAGCCGGGTGTTGGGTCAATTCTACGGGGCGTGGTGAGGGGGACGGGACACGCCCCGCCCCCCTCGGTGAGCCAGGGGCTCAGGAGACGCCGAGCTCCTTGGCGTTGGCCTTGAGGTCCTCGATGCCACCGCACATGAAGAACGCCTGCTCGGGGAAGTGGTCGTACTCACCGTCGCAGATCGCGTTGAACGCGGCGATCGACTCGTCGAGCGGAACGTCCGAACCGTCCACGCCGGTGAACTGCTTGGCGACGTGGGTGTTCTGCGACAGGAAGCGCTCGACGCGACGGGCACGGTGGACGACGAGCTTGTCCTCCTCGCCCAGCTCGTCGATACCGAGGATCGCGATGATGTCCTGGAGGTCCTTGTACTTCTGGAGGATCCCCTTGACGCGCATGGCGGCCGCGTAGTGGTCGTCCGCGATGTAACGCGGGTCCAGGATGCGGGACGTGGAGTCCAGCGGGTCCACGGCCGGGTAGATGCCCTTCTCGGAGATCGGACGGGAGAGAACCGTCGTCGCGTCGAGGTGGGCGAAGGTGGTGGCCGGGGCCGGGTCGGTCAGGTCGTCCGCGGGGACGTAGATCGCCTGCATCGAGGTGATCGAGTGACCACGGGTCGAGGTGATGCGCTCCTGCAGCAGACCCATCTCGTCGGCCAGGTTCGGCTGGTAACCCACCGCGGACGGCATGCGGCCGAGCAGGGTGGACACCTCGGAGCCGGCCTGGGTGTACCGGAAGATGTTGTCGATGAAGAAGAGCACGTCCTGCTTCTGCACATCGCGGAAGTACTCCGCCATGGTCAGACCGGCCAGCGCGACGCGCAGACGCGTGCCCGGCGGCTCGTCCATCTGACCGAAGACGAGCGCCGTCTTGTCGATGACGCCCGAGTCGGCCATTTCCTCGATGAGGTCGTTGCCCTCACGGGTGCGCTCACCGACACCGGCGAACACCGACACACCGTCGTGGTTGTTGGCCACGCGGTAGATCATTTCCTGGATCAGAACGGTCTTGCCGACACCGGCACCACCGAACAGACCGATCTTTCCACCCTTGACGTACGGGGTGAGGAGGTCGATGACCTTGACGCCGGTCTCGAACATCTCGGTCTTGGACTCGAGCTGGTCGAAGTTGGGCGCCTTGCGGTGGATCGCCCAGCGCTCGGTGACCTCGGCCTCGGCCTCGGGCTTGTTCAGGATCTCACCGAGGGTGTTGAACACCTTGCCCTTGGTGATGTCGCCGACGGGGACCGTGATGCCGGTGCCCGTGTCGGTCACCGCGGCCTGGCGGACCAGACCGTCGGTGGGCTGCATCGAGATCGCGCGGACCAGGCCGTCGCCGAGGTGCTGGGCGACTTCGAGGGTCAGCGTCTTGAGCTTGCCGTCCTCGGCCGGGTCGGCCACCTGGACGTTCAGCGCGTTGTAGATGTCCGGCATCGCGTCGACGGGGAACTCCACGTCGACGACCGGGCCGATGACCCGGGCGACGCGGCCCGTGGCAACGGCCGTCTCAACTGTCGTCGTCATTACTTGTCACTCCCCGCGGTCGCGTCGGCCAGCGCACTGGCACCACCGACGATCTCGCTGATTTCCTGGGTGATTTCGGCCTGGCGGGCCGCGTTGGCAAGCCTGGAGAGCGTCTTGATGAGCTCACCGGCGTTGTCGGTGGCCGACTTCATCGCGCGGCGGCGGGCGGCGTGCTCGGAAGCAGCGGCCTGCAGCAGCGCGTTGTAGATCCGGCTCTCGACGTACCGCGGAAGCAGGGCGTCGAGGACGTCCTCCGCCGACGGCTCGAAGTCGAACAGCGGCAGGATCTCGCCCTTGCCGCCCTCCTCCTTCGTGGCATCGAGACTGAGCGGCAGCATCCGGTTGTCCACCGGGTTCTGCGTCATCATCGACACGAACTCCGTGTAGACGATGTGCAGCTCGTCCACGCCGCCCTCGGCGGTCTCCTGGGTGACCGCCTCGATCAGCGGGGCCGCGGCCCGCTTGGCGTCCTCGTACGTCGGGCTGTCGGTGAAGCCCGTCCACGAGTCCTCGATCTTCCGCTCGCGGAAGCCGTAGTAGGCGACGCCCTTGCGGCCGATCACGTAGGTGACGACCTCCTTGCCCTCGCCCCGGAGCCGCTCGGTCAGTCGCTCCGCGGCCTTGATGGCGTTGGAGGAGTAACCGCCGGCCAGACCGCGGTCGCTCGTGATGAGCAGGATCGCGGCCCGTGCCGGGGTCTCGGCCTCGGTGGTCAGCGGGTGCTTGGTGGTGGAGCCGGTCGCCACCGCGGTCACCGCGCGGGTGAGCTCGGTGGCGTACGGCATCGATGCCGCCACCTGGCGCTGCGCCTTGACGATGCGCGAGGCGGCGATCATCTCCATCGCCTTGGTGATCTTCTTCGTGGCGGTGACGGAGCGGATGCGGCGCTTGTAAACGCGAAGCTGAGCGCCCATCGATCAGCCCTCGCCCAGGAGCTTGCCGTCCGAGGTCTCGAACTGCTGCTTGAAGGCGGCGACGGCGTCGGCGATCGCCTGCAGCGTGTCGTCGGACATCTTGGCGCCCTCGCGGATGCTGGTGAGGAGGTCCTTGCGGTCGCGCCGCAGGTACTCCAGCAGCTCCGTCTCGAAGCGGCGGATGTCCTCGACCGGGACGTCGTCCATCTTGCCGTTGGTGCCGGCCCAGATGGAGACGACCTGCTCCTCGACCGGGAACGGGGCGTACTGCGGCTGCTTCAGCAGCTCGACCATGCGCTTACCGCGCTCCAGCGACGCCTTCGAGGCCGCGTCCAGGTCCGAACCGAAGGCGGCGAACGCCTCCAGCTCGCGGTACTGGGCGAGGTCCACGCGGAGACGGCCGGAGACCTGGCGCATCGCCTTGTGCTGGGCGGAACCACCGACGCGGGAGACCGAGATACCGACGTTCAGGGCCGGACGCTGACCGGCGTTGAACAGGTCGGACTCCAGGAAGCACTGGCCGTCGGTGATGGAGATGACGTTGGTCGGGATGAACGCCGACACGTCGTTCGCCTTGGTCTCGACGATCGGGAGGCCCGTCATCGAACCGGCGCCCATCTCGTCGGAGAGCTTCGCGCAGCGCTCCAGCAGACGCGAGTGGAGGTAGAAGACGTCGCCCGGGTAGGCCTCGCGGCCCGGCGGACGGCGCAGCAGCAGCGACACGGCGCGGTAGGCGTCGGCCTGCTTCGAGAGGTCGTCGAAGATGATCAGGACGTGCTTGCCCTGGTACATCCAGTGCTGACCGATGGCCGAACCGGTGTACGGCGCCAGGTACTTGAAGCCGGCCGGGTCGGACGCCGGGGCGGCGACGATGGTCGTGTACTCGAGCGCGCCGGCCTCTTCGAGGGCACCGCGCACGGAGGCGATGGTGGAGCCCTTCTGACCGATGGCGACGTAGATGCAGCGCACCTGCTTGTTCACGTCGCCCGAGCGCCAGTTGTCGCGCTGGTTGATGATCGTGTCGACGGCCAGGGCGGTCTTGCCCGTCTGACGGTCGCCAATGATCAGCTGACGCTGGCCGCGGCCGATCGGCACCATGGCGTCGACGGCCTTGTAGCCGGTCTGCATCGGCTCGTGCACCGACTTGCGGACCATGACGCCAGGGGCCTGCAGCTCGAGGGCGCGGCGGCTGTCGGTCGCGATCTCGCCGAGACCGTCGATCGGGTTGCCGAGCGGGTCGACGACGCGGCCGAGGTAACCCTCGCCGACGCCGACGGAGAGCACCTCACCGGTGCGCTGCACCGGCTGGCCCTCTTCGATGCCGCTGAACTCGCCGAGGACGATCGCACCGATCTCGCGCTCCTCGAGGTTGAGGGCGAGACCGAGGGTGCCGTCCTCGAACTTCAGCAGCTCGTTCGCCATGGCCGAGGGAAGACCCTCGACCTTCGCGATGCCGTCGCCGGCAACGCTGACCGTACCGACCTCCTCGCGCGAGGCCGCGTCCGGCTTGTACGCCTGGACAAAGTTCTCCAGCGCGTCCCGGATCTCCTCCGGCCGGATCGTGAGCTCCGCCATCTGGGTTCCCTGCTCTCCTTGTTGGGCCCGAAGTTTCTTAAGGGGGTCTGGGGGCCGACCCCCAGGAATCTTCTGCAATTTCTGCACGGCCCAACCGGGCCGCTGGTCTTGCTCTGTCTCTGTTGCTGCGCCGGTCAGCCGGCCATGCGACGGGTCGCCTCTTCGAGGCGCTCCGCGATGGTGCCGTCGATGACCTCGTCACCGACCCGCACCGCGATCCCGCCGAGGACCGTGGGGTCCACGTCGAGGTTCAGGTGCATCGGGCGGCCGTAGATCTTCGTCAGCGCGGCGCCGAGGCGCTGCTTCTGCCGATCGCTCAGCGGCACCGCCGAGGTGACCACGGCGACCATGCGCTCCCGGCGCTCCGCGGCGAGCTTGGAGAGGGACTCGAGTCCCGCTTCCAGGCTACGTCCACGCGGCTGGGTGACAAGGCGGACGATGACGCGCTCGGTGGCGGGCCGCGCCTTGCCGCCGAGCAGGCTGCGCAGCAGCTGCCCCTTGGCGGACGCGGACGCGGACCGGTCGGTGAGCGCGGCGCGCAGCTCCTTGTCGGAGGCCACGATCCGGCCGAACCGGAACAGCTCGTCCTCGACGTCGTCGAGGTCTCCGCTGCGCTGGGCGGCGGTGAGGTCGGCGATGTTCGCCAGCTCCTCGACCGAGTCGACCAGGTCGCGCGACTGCGACCAGCGGGAGCGGACCATGCCGGAGACCAGGTCGACGGTCTCGCCGCCCACCTGACCGTTCAGCAGTCGTCCGGCCAGCTCCGCCTTGGCCTCGCCGGCCTGCGACGGGTCGGTCAGGACCCGTCGCAGCGACACCTCGCGCTGGAGCAGCGCCGTGACGGCGGCCAGCTCCTCGGCGAGCTTCGCCGCGTCGACCGACGTGTTGTCGGTCAGCGCGTCGAGACGCTCACGTGCGGCAGCCAGTGCCTCGCGGCTCGAGCCGTTCATCGGACGGCCTCGGCCTTCGCTTCGAGCTCGTCGAGGAAACGGTCGACGGTGCCGCTCTGCCGGGCGTGGTCCTCGAGGGACTCGCCGACGAGCTTGCCGGCCAGGTCGGTGGCGAGCTTGCCCACGTCCTGACGCAGCGCGGCAGCGGCGGCCTTGCGGTCGGCCTCGATCTGGGCGTGGCCGGCGGCGATGATCTCCTCGCGCTGCCGCTGGCCTTCCGCCCGCATCTCCTGCAGGATCACGGCGCCCTGCTCCTGTGCCTCCTGGCGCAGGCGCGCGGCCTCGTGACGGGCCTCGGCGAGCTGAGCCTTGTACTGCTCGAGCACGCTCTGGGCCTCGGTCTGGGCCGCATCGGCCTTCTCGATACCGCCTTCGATGGCCTCGCGGCGCTCTTCCAGAACCTTGTTGATGTTCGGGAGGAGCTTCTTGGCGAGGAAGCCGAAGACGATGACAAAGGCGATCAGACCGATGACAAGCTCAGGGATCGGCGGAACGAGGGGGTTCTCCACCTCGGAGGCCGCGAGCTGAACCAGGGGGTTCACATCAGTGCCTTTCGTCGGAACGGACTAGTTGCGGTTCGTCAGCTGTAGACGAACGGCATGACCAGACCGATCAGGGCGAGCGCCTCACAGAAGGCGAAGCCGAGGATCTGGTTGGCGCGGATCAGGCCGGCAGCCTCGGGCTGACGGGCGAGCGCCTGGGTGCCGTTACCGAAGATGATGCCGACGCCGACGCCGGGGCCGATGGCGGCCAGGCCGTAGCCGACGGAGCTGAGGGAACCGGTGACGGCGGCAAGGGTCTGGGACATGCCAGTTCTTCCTTCTCTTTCACGGACCGGTGGGGGTTGGCCACCGGACGACTGGGGGTATGGGAGGCGCGATCAGTGGTGCTCGGCGACGGCGCCCTGGATGAAGGCGCACGCCAGGAGCACGAAGACGTACGCCTGAACAGCCTGGATGAACAGCTCGAAGGCGGTCATCACGATGACCATCACGAACGAGACGCCCGCGTAGGCGATGCCGATGCCGTTGAGCAGGTACCAGCTGGCGATGGTGAAGAGCAGCAGCAGCGTGTGACCGGCGAACATGTTCGCGAAGAGTCGGACCGCGTGCGTGAAGGGCCGGACCAGGACGTTCGAGAAGAACTCGATGACCATGACCAGCGGGAGCACCGGGCCGAGCGACTTGTCGTAGCCCGTCAGGTTCTTGAAGCCGCCGACGAAGCCGTGGCGCTTGAAGGTGATGCTCATCCAGAGGACGTAGACGATCAGGGCCAGGCCGGCCGGGTACGCGATGATCGACGTCACCGGGAACTGGGCGAGCGGGATGATCGACCAGAGGTTCATCATCCACACGAAGAAGAAGATCGAGACCATCAGCGGGACGTACTTCTCGCCCTCGCGCTTGCCGAGCGTCTCGTAGACGATGCCGCGGCGGACGAAGTCGTAGCCGGCCTCGGCCACCATCTGCAGCTTGCCCGGAACGATCTTCGGCTTGCGGAAGGCGGCCCAGAAGAAGCCGACGATGATGACCGTACCGAGGAGCGCCAGCAGCATCGTCTTGTTGAAGTAGACGTTGCTGTCCGCGTCACCGAAGATCGGCTCGAACAGGAAAGAGTGCAGGCCGGGACCCGGGAAACCACAACCGTTATCGGCGAAGATGTGGCAATCGGTCTCGAAGGCGAGCACCTGTGTCGGGTCAGCACTCACCGCGGGCTCCTTCAGCGTGGCGCATAGGTACGGCAACCTCGTTGTGTCGGCGCGGCGCGCAGCCGCGGTTCGGCACTGGACTGGTGTTACGGATGTGTGAGCGGCAGTCAGGCATTGAGCCTCGCGATCGAGCAGGCGTCAGCTCACATGCCCGCGCCCGCAATGCCGCAGTTGGAACCGGACGATAGCAGGGTCTTGAACCCTCGCTTATCCCGCCCCTACCCTTCACGACTTCGAGCCCGTGTTCTTGGGCTTTTCCGCCTTGTCGGACTCGGGTTCGACGTAAAGGATCTTGGCCTTCATGTGTGCGCGCGTCTGCGCGCCGATCCACACGAGGGTCAGTGCGACCAGAGTGATCGCGAACGCCTTCGGGTTGAACATCGTCGTGTCCTTGAAGGCCGCGACGAAGACGAACAACAGCAGAAGTTGCGTCGTGTAGAGCATCAGGCCCATCGCCTGGAACAACTGCGGCAGGGACCGCGCGGTCCGTTGCAGGACCACCAGGCCGATTCCCATGAAGAGAATCACCACGACCGTCGCGACGAGCGCGCCGAGGGCTCCCTCGCCGCCCGCGACACCAGCACTGACGGCAACGGCGACGGCGCCGGCGGCAGCGGTGGGTACGGCGGCTTGGAGGAGAGTCCGGGCGTCGTTGGACGGCATGGCGGCAGCTCCGCTTGCAGGGGGTGGGCAGGGTGTCGTCATGGACGATCGTAGGCCCGGTCCGAGTCGATGCCTCGGGCCGATGGACCGCGCTACTCAAGTCCCTCGGCTCCGTCACCGGGCTTAGTGAACGGTATCACAAACTATTTGATGAGGTCTTTACCAAGAAAGTGTGCTCACAGTCACACGTGAGAGTGAATGTGCGCATGTGAGCAAGACAACTCAATATCTTGTCTGGTATTGCCCTCTGGTGACCGAATTCTCAATGTGCGGATTCGGCCTTGCCTCTGTCCGAAAAATGTGCGTGGTCGCCGATCGCGGTCGCTCCGTTGACACCGGAGACTCCCACGACGACCGCGGCCCGTTCCGCCCGGCCCGGCTCCTCGCCCTCCCCCATCTCGCCTGCCCCGGCCCCCTGTTGGGCGTCGGAGGCCGCCGGGAGGGACCCATGGGCACCGCCTCCTCCGCCTCGCCGACGTCGATAGCGGGGCGGCAGGAATCGTTCCGCCCAGTACGGCGCCTTCGGCGTGAACCGGGGCATCAGCAGCAGTACGAGACCCAGCGCGCTCAGTCCCATGACGACCAGGACGATCCACAGGGACGTCGAATGCACCGAATAACCGACCGTCCCGAAGGCGATCAGGGCCGACCAGAAGTACATGATCAGCACCGACCGGCTGTGGGAATGGCCGATTTCCAGGAGCCGGTGGTGCAGATGGCCGCGGTCCGCCGCGAACGGCGACTGCCCGTTCCAGGTACGGCGCACGATCGCCAGCACCAGGTCCGCGGCCGGGATCGCGATGACCGTCAGCGGCAGCAGCAGCGGGATGAAGACCGGCAGCATCGCGTGCGTGGTCTCGCGCTCGCTGCCCATGAAGAGCTTCATCGTGTCCGGATCGACCTGCCCCGTGACGGAGATCGCCCCGGCCGCCAGCACCAGGCCGATCAGCATCGAGCCCGAGTCGCCCATGAAGATCCGGGCCGGGTGCATGTTGTGCGGCAGGAAGCCCAGGCACATGCCCATCAGGATCGCCGTGAAGAGCGTCGCCGGGGCCGCGGCCTCGATCATGTGCCCGTACCAGAGCCGGTACGTGTACAGGAAGAACGCGGCGGCGGCGATGCAGACCGTGCCCGCCGCGAGGCCGTCCAGGCCGTCGACGAAGTTGACCGCGTTGATGGTGATGACGACCAGCGCGACCGTGAGCAGCGTGCCCTGCCACTGGGTGAGCGCGACGGTGCCGACGCCGGGGATCGGCAGCCACAGGATCGTCAGACCCTGGATGACCATGACCGCGGCGGCGATCATCTGGGCGCCGAGCTTGATCAGGGCGTCGATCTCGAACTTGTCGTCCAGCACCCCGATCAGCCAGATCAGCGCGGCCCCGGAGAGCAGCGCCCGGGGCTCGTTGGAGAGCTGGAAGACCCAGTCGAGGTTGTGGAGATGGGCCGCGACGATCAGCCCGGCGCACAGTCCGCCGAACATGGCGATGCCGCCGAGTCTCGGTGTCGGTTCCCGGTGGACGTCACGCGCACGGATCGCGGGCATCGCCCCGATCGCGATGGCGAACTTGCGCACCGGGCCGGTCAGCAGATAGGTCACCGCAGCCGTGACACAGAGCGTCAGCAGGTAATCACGCACGGGCTGCCCCATAGATTTCGCCGGCCATCTCAGCCCACACCTTAGACCGTCCGGCCGCCCCGGACTGCCGCGCTGCGCGGCCTCACGGATGAGGACACGGCGGCCGGGCCGATCGGTTGCGCGGAAGACGCCTACGCCGGATAGGGCGGATGCTTCCCGACCAGTTCCCGCACCTCGGCGCGGATGTCGCCCTCCTCCCGCACCGCCGTTCCGAGGAGCGCCGCGAGCCGCCTCATCTCGGCCTCGTCCATGCCCTGGGTGGTGACGGCCGCGGTCCCGAGCCGGATGCCGCGGGCGTCCCCGTACGGCAGCGCGCAGGTGTCCAGCACCACACCCGCCGCCGCCAGCCGGGCACGGGCGGTCGGCCCGTCGACGCCCAGCGGGGCCGGGTCCGCGACGATCAGGTGGGTGTCCGTGCCGCCCGTGGTGACCTCGAAGCCCTCCGCCTCCAGACCGGCCGCCAGCACCCGGGCCCGGTCCACCACCTGGTGGGCGTAGACCGTGAACGCCGGGGTGGCCGCCTCCCCGAACGCGACGGCCTTCGCGGCGATCGTGTGCATCTGCGCACCGCCCTGGGTGAACGGGAAGACCGCCCGGTCGATCCGCTCCGCCAGATCCGCCCCGCACAGGATCATCCCGCCGCGCGGCCCGCGCAGCACCTTGTGCGTGGTCGCGCAGACCACATCGGCGTACGGCACCGGACTCGGCGCCGCTCCCCCGGCGATCAGCCCCATCGGGTGCGCGGAGTCGGCGATGAGGTACGCGCCCACCTCGTCGGCGATCTCCCGGAACAGCGCGTGGTCGGGATGGCGGGGGTACGAGATCGAACCGCTCACGATCGCCTTGGGCCGGTGCGTGCGGGCCAGGGCGCGCACCTGCGCGTAGTCGATCAGACCGCTCTCGGAGTCCACCCCGTAGCCGACGAACTCGAACCAGCGGCCGGAGAAGTTGGCGGGCGAGCCGTGGGTGAGGTGCCCGCCGTACGCGAGTCCCATCGCGAGCACCGTGTCACCGGGGCGCAGCAGGGCGGCGTACGCGGCGAGGACCGCGGAGGAGCCGGAGTGTGCCTGGACGTTGGCGTGCTCGGCGCCGAAGAGGGCGGTGGCCCGGCGGCAGGCGATGCGTTCGGCTGCGTCGGCCTGCTCGCAGCCGCCGTGGTGGCGGGCGCCCGGGTAGCCCTCGGCGTACTTGTTGGCGAGCGGTGAGCCGAGGGCGGCGAGGACCGCGGGAGAGGTGAAGTTCTCGGCGGCGGTCAGCTGGAGGGTGTCCGACTGCCGCCGCAGCTCCCCCAGCAGCACGTCGGCGATCTCGGGGTCCTCCCGGAGCAGGGCGTCGAAGTCCTGCGGCAGGGCGGTCCCGGGGGCGGAGGGGGGTGCGGCGGGAGTGGTGACCGGCATCGGGGAACTCCGGACCTGGGAAGGGTGCGCTGGCGTCAGCTCCAATGTAGGCCCGCAACGGGCCTCCTGCCCGCTGTGCGGCGCCGTCGTACCCCCGTTGGCCCCCGGGTGCCCGGCCGGTGCGTACGGCCGTCGGAGTGGCCCGGACGGCCGACGCGGGAAGACTCGCCGGGACGGGCACGGGAACGTGGGCGGGCCCGGGACCCGGCCCTCAGTGGTGTGCGGGAACGCCCGCTCAGTGGTGTGCGGGAACGCCCGTCAGCGCGGTGACGACCGGGTCGAGGGCCTGGTTGATCTCGTCGCCGATGGAACGGAAGAAGGTGATCGGGGCGCCGTAGGGGTCGTACACCTCGTCCGCCTCGGCGGTGGGGGCCAGCAGCCAGCCGCGCAGCGCGGCGGCGGCGCGGACCAGCGCGCGGGCGCGCTCCACGACGCCCTCGTCCCGCGGGTCCGGCAGGGTGGCGGGGTCTATCGCCCGGACCAGGCGGGTGAATTCCTTGAGCGTGAAGGTGCGCAGGCCGGCCGAGTGCCCCATCGAGATCACCTGGGCCCGGTGGTCGCGGGTGGCGGTGAGCACCAGGTCGGCTCGGATCACGTGTTCGTCGAGGAGTTCCCGGCCGACGAAGCCGGCCGGGTCGGCGCCGAAGTCGGCGAGGACGGTCTCCGCGTTGGCCTCCATGGGTGCCCCCTCGTGCCCCCAGGTGCCCGCGCTCTCCACGATCAGCCCGCCGCCGAGCGGATCGCCGAGGCGGTCCACCAGGGCATGGCGGGTCAGCCGCTCGGTGATCGGTGAGCGGCAGACGTTGCCGGTGCTGACGTGGAGGATGCGGAAAGTGTCGGCCCGCCCCGCTATGCCACGCCCCTCAGGGGCGGTCAATTGGCCACCTCGAGGTCGGGTACCACCTTGCGGAGTTCCTCGACGGAGAGCGCGCCGGCCCTCAGCAGCACGGGAACCTTGCCGGTCACGTCGACGATCGACGACGGCACGATGCCGGGCGTCGGGCCGCCGTCCAGGTAGACGGAGACGGAGTCCCCGAGCATCTCCTGGGCGGCGTCGCAGTCCTCGGGGGCCGGGTGGCCGGTGAGGTTGGCGCTGGAGACGGCCATCGGGCCGACCTCCGTGAGCAGCTCGATGGCGACCGGGTGCAGCGGCATCCGGATGGCGACGGTGCCGCGGGTGTCGCCGAGGTCCCACTGGAGCGACGGCTGGTGCCGGGCGACGAGCGTGAGGGCGCCGGGCCAGAAGGCGTCGACGAGCTCCCAGGCCTGCTCGGAGAAGTCGGTGACCAGGCCGTGCAGGGTGTTCGGGGAGCCGATCAGGACCGGGGTCGGCATGTTGCGGCCGCGCCCCTTGGCCTCCAGCAGGTCGGCGACGCCCTCGGAGCTGAAGGCGTCCGCGCCGAGACCGTACACGGTGTCGGTGGGCAGCACGACCAGTTCGCCGCGGCGGACGGCCGACGCTGCCTCGCGCAGGCCGGTCGTACGGTCGGTCGCGTCGTTGCAGTCGTATCGCCGTGCCATCAGCCGGCCTCCTCAAGCGTGTACGGGTATGACGGGTACGGGCCGGGCGCGCGGTGGTCCCCGGTCACGGCATGGCCTTGCGGGCCGTGGCGAACCGCGGCCGGTTGTTCAGGTCGGGGTGGTCGGCCGCGTCCGCCCAGCCCCGCTCCTCGGTGAAGATCCACGGCACCTGGCCGCCCTGCGTGTCGGCGTGCTCGATGACGACGAGGCCGCCGGGGCGCAGCAGGCGGTGTGCGGTGCGTTCGATGCCGCGGATGGTGTCGAGGCCGTCCTCGCCGGAGAACAGCGCCATCTCCGGGTCGTGGTCGCGGGCCTCGGGCGCCACGTACTCCCACTCGGTGAGCGGGATGTACGGCGGGTTGGAGATGACCAGGTCGACCTGGCCGTCGAGCTCGGGCAGGGCGGTCAGCGCGTCCCCGTGGTGGACGGTGACCCTGGATCCCTCGGCGTTCTTCCGGGTCCACTTCAGGGCGTCGTCGGAGAGCTCGACCGCGTGCACGCGCGAGCGCGGCACTTCCTGGGCCATGGCGAGGGCGATGGCGCCCGAGCCGCTGCAGAGGTCGACGACGACCGGTTCGACGACGTCCATCGCGCGCACGGCGTCTATCGCCCAGCCGACGACCGACTCGGTCTCCGGTCGTGGTACGAAGACGCCGGGCCCGACCTGGAGCTCCAGGTAGCGGAAGAAGGCGCGGCCGGTGATGTGCTGGAGCGGTTCGCGGGCCTCGCGGCGGGCGACGGCCTCCCAGTAACGGGCGTCGAAGTCCGCGTCCGGCACCCGGTGCAGCTCGCCCCGGTTGACGCCGTGCACGAACGCGGCGAGTTCCTCCGCGTCGAATCGCGGCGAGGGCACACCGGCGTCGGCCAGCCGCTGGGTGGCCTGGGCCACCTCGGCGAGCAGCAGGTTCATCGCGGTTCTCCGTACGGTGTTACGGGCGGGGCTGGCTTTGCCTATGCGGCGGCGAGCTTGGCGGCGGAGTCGGCGTCGACGCAGGCCTGGATCACGGCGTCCAGGTCGCCGTCGAGCACCTGGTCCAAGTTGTACGCCTTGAAGCCGACGCGGTGGTCCGAGATCCGGTTTTCCGGGAAGTTGTACGTACGGATCTTCTCGGAACGGTCGACCGTGCGCACCTGGCTGCGACGTACGTCCGAGGCTTCCTGCTCGGCGGCCTCCTGCGCGGCGGCGAGCAGGCGCGACCGCAGGATGCGCATGGCCTGCTCCTTGTTCTGGAGCTGGCTCTTCTCGTTCTGGCAGGAGGCGACGACGCCGGTCGGCAGGTGGGTGATGCGGACCGCCGAGTCGGTGGTGTTGACGGACTGGCCGCCGGGACCCGAGGAGCGGTAGACGTCGATGCGGAGGTCGTTGGCGTGGATCTCGACGTCGACCTCCTCGGCCTCGGGTGTGACGAGCACACCGGCGGCTGAGGTGTGGATGCGGCCCTGGGACTCGGTGGAGGGCACCCGCTGCACGCGGTGCACCCCGCCCTCGTACTTCAGCCGGGCCCACACGCCCTGGCCGGGCTCGACGGCGCCGTTGCCGCCCTTGGTCTTCACGGCGACCTGGACGTCCTTGTAGCCGCCGAGCTCGGACTCGGTGGAGTCGATGATCTCGGTCTTCCAGCCGACACGCTCGGCGTAGCGCAGGTACATGCGCAGCAGGTCGCCGGCGAACAGGGCGGACTCGTCGCCGCCCGCGCCCGCCTTGATCTCCAGGAGCACGTCCTTGTCGTCGCTGGGGTCGCGCGGGACCAGGAGGAGGCGGAGCTTCTCGGTGAGCTCCTCGCGCTGCTTCTCCAGTTCCTTGACCTCGGCGGCGAAGTCGGGATCGTCGGCGGCCAGCTCGCGGGCCGTCTCGATGTCGTCCCCGGACTGCTTCCAGGAGCGGTACGTCGCGACGATCGGGGTCAGCTCCGCGTAGCGCTTGTTCAGCTTGCGCGCGTTGGCCTGGTCGGCGTGGACCGCCGGGTCCGCGAGCTTCTTCTCGAGATCGGTCTGTTCACCGATCAGTTCCTCGACCGCCTCGAACATCTTCGGGCTCCTGGTTCCTTCATTACTGGCGTGCCTGCTGGACGGCGTGATGCCGGCCGGGCGGGGGCGTGGGAGGCCCCGCGCCCCCGGCCGGAAAAAACGCCGGTCCCGATGCCCCCGGAAGAGGGCACCGAGAACCGGCGCAGTGGCTCGCTACTTGCTGGCGGAGCCGGCAGCCTTGCCGAAGCGGGCCTCGAAGCGGGCCACGCGGCCACCGGTGTCGAGGATCTTCTGCTTGCCCGTGTAGAACGGGTGGCACTCGGAGCAGACGTCGGCGCGGATGGTGCCGCCGTCGATGGTGCTCCGGGTGGTGAACGACGCGCCACAGGTGCAGCTGACCTGCGTCTCGACGTACTCGGGGTGGATGTCGCGCTTCAAGGGTTTCTCCTAGGTTCGGGAGGGCGCCGGGTCGCACGCGCGGATTGCGCGTCCGTGAACCGGGGCCGACGTACCAGTCTGCCAGGACCGGCCGTATCTCCCAAAACCGGGGGCGGTCCGCAACTATTCCCGGCTTGTCCGGTCATCCGTTCCCGGCCGTCCGGCCCGTGCGGCCGTTCCGCCCCGCCGCCCGTCCGGCCCGTGCGGTCACCGGACGACATCGCCCGCGACGCCCTTGTCACCCGCCGACTTCTCGATGGCTGAGGCGGGGATCGCCCGGTCCGCCTTCAGGGCCGCCCACACCTGCCGGGCGGACTTCTCCAGTGGTACGACGCGGTTCGGGTCGGCCGGGTCGTACTGCACGGGCAGGGTGACCATGTGGACGTTCTTCGAGTCGAGGCCCTTGAGCCCGTTGACGAAGGAGGCGAGTTTCCCGACCGAGCCGAGGTCGGAATCGGTGGTGACGGCCTTGGTGGCCGCGTCCGCGAGGCCGAACAGCTTCTGCGGGTTCGAGAACACCCCGACGTGCCTGACCTGTTCCATCAGCGCCTTGACGAACGCCTGCTGGAGCTGGATGCGGCCGAGGTCGCTGCCGTCGCCGACGCTCTTGCGGGTGCGGACGAGGCCGAGCGCCTGCTCGCCGTCCAGGGTGTGGGTGCCGGGTTCGAGCTTCAGATGGCTCTTGGGGTCGTCGATCGCCCGGGTGGTGGTGATCTCCACGCCGCCCAGCTCGTCGATGAGCTTCTTGAAACCGGTGAAGTCGACTTCGAGGTAGTGGTCCATGCGGATGCCGGACATGGACTCGACGGTCTTGACCGCGCAGGCCGGTCCGCCGACCTCGTACGCCGTGTTGAACATCGCGCGCTGTTCGCCGGCGACGGGCTTCCCGGTGGTGTCGCTGGTGCACTCGGGGCGGGTGATGAGGGTGTCGCGCGGGATGGAGACGACGGAGGCCGTTCTGTGGCCCTTGTCGATGTGCACGACCATCGCGGTGTCGGAGCGCGCCGTGCCCTCGTCGCCCCCGTACGCGGAGTTGGCGCCGGACCGGGAGTCGGAGCCGAGCACGAGGATGTCCTGGGAGCCGTTGTCGACGTTGTCGGGGCGGTTCTTGCCGAGTGCCGCGTTGATGTCGACGGCCTTGAGGTTGCCGTTGAGCGTGACGTAGGCGTATCCGAGCCCGGCACCACCGACGACCACGGCACTGGCCAGGCTCCAGGCGGCGATCACCGTCGCCCTGCGGCGACGGGAGGGCTTCTTCCGGCGCTTGCCGGTGGGGCGTATTCGCCCGCCGCTCCCGCTCTGCTCGGCCATCCCTCTCCCTCGGTCGTCGGCTCCCCCGGGCCTCTGGCCCCGGACCACCGGACGGGCCGCGCCGGCGGCGGGTCCTGGTTCCCTTTTCGCCGCCTTTGGCGACTTGTCAGCACTTGATACGACGCGGCGATACGAAGAAGGGTTGCACAGTCGGCCGTCGGGTCCGTGTGAGGAAATACGGAGCGATGGACACCGGTGAACAGCCGGTGATCCCCCGCTCACCTGCGGTTTCCCGCCCTTCACCGGCACCGGGCGGCGTCCGGCGCGATGGGCGACGTGTGGCGAAGGTCTCGGACCGGCCGCGCGGGCCCGGTACACGACACGGGGCCGCCCCCGTCACCGAAGTGACGGGGGCGGCCCCGTGGTTCGACCGGTCCGACCGGCGCGGTGCGACGTCAGTCGTTGCCGTTGCCCGGCGCCGGCGTCGTCTTCTGGATCTGGAGCAGGAACTCCGCGTTGGACTGGGTCTTCTTCATCCGGTCCAGGAGGAGCTCGATCGCCTGCTGCTGGTCGAGCGCGTGCAGCACCCGGCGCAGCTTCCAGACGATCGCCAACTCCTCGCCGCCCAGCAGGATTTCCTCCTTGCGGGTGCTGGACGCGTCGACGTCCACCGCCGGGAAGATGCGCTTGTCCGAGAGCTTCCGGTCGAGCTTGAGCTCCATGTTGCCGGTGCCCTTGAACTCCTCGAAGATCACCTCGTCCATGCGCGAGCCGGTCTCGACGAGCGCGGTGGCCAGGATGGTCAGCGAGCCGCCGTCCTCGATGTTGCGCGCCGCGCCGAAGAAGCGCTTCGGCGGGTACAGCGCGGTCGAGTCGACACCACCGGACAGGATGCGGCCGGAGGCGGGGGCCGCGAGGTTGTACGCGCGTCCCAGACGGGTGATCGAGTCCAGCAGGACGACCACGTCGTGACCCAGCTCCACGAGGCGCTTGGCGCGCTCGATGGCCAGCTCGGCGACGGTGGTGTGGTCCTCGGCGGGCCGGTCGAAGGTGGAGGAGATGACCTCGCCCTTCACCGACCGCTGCATGTCGGTGACCTCTTCCGGACGCTCGTCGACCAGGACGACCATCAGGTGGCACTCGGGGCTGTTGACCGTGATCGCGTTGGCGATCGCCTGCAGGATCATGGTCTTGCCGGTCTTCGGCGGGGCCACGATCAGACCGCGCTGGCCCTTGCCGATCGGGGCGACCAGGTCGATGATCCGCGTCGTCAGGACGTTGGAGTCGGTCTCCAGACGGAGCCGGTCCTGCGGGTAGAGCGGCGTCAGCTTCTGGAACTCCGGGCGGCCGCGGCCGCTTTCGGGCGCCATGCCGTTCACCGAGTCGAGGCGCACCAGGGCGTTGAACTTCTCGCGGCGCTCGCCGTCCTTGGGCTGGCGCACCGCACCGGTGACGTGGTCGCCCTTGCGCAGGCCGTTCTTGCGGACCTGGGCGAGCGAGACGTACACGTCGTTCGGGCCCGGCAGGTAGCCGGAGGTCCGGATGAACGCGTAGTTGTCGAGGATGTCCAGGATGCCCGCGACGGGGATCAGGACGTCGTCCTCCGAGACCGGGACCTCGCCCGCGAAGTCGTCACGGCCCCGACGGCCGCGGCGGTCGCGGTAGCGGCCACGACGGCCGCGCCGGCCGCCCGCCTCGTCGTCGTAGCCGTCGTCCTGCGGCCCGCCGCCCTGCTGGCCCTGGCGCTGCTGGCGCTGGCCGCCCTGCTGGCCCTGGTCGTCGCCCTTGCCCCGGCGGTCGCGCTGCCGGTCGCGGCGGTCCCCGCGCTCGCCGCGCTCCTGGCGGTCGCCCCGCTCGCCGCGCTGGCCGCGCTCCTGGCGGTCGCCGCGGCGGCCCTCGGCGGTGTCGGCGGCGGCCTCGGCCTTGGCCTCGGCGCGCTCCTCGCCCTTCGGCTCGGCCGACGCCTCCGCCTTGGCCTCGGCGGGCTTGCTCTCGGCCTTGGTCTCCGGGCTGCCCGCCTGCGCGGTCGCACGGCGCCGACGGCGCTCGCCCGCGGGCTGGTCGTCGCTGGCCGGCTGGCCGGGGATGTCGATCTGCTGCTGGGCCGCGGCCTTCTCGGCGGGCGCGGCGGCGGAGTCGTCCCCGGTGCGCGCCTTGGAGGTGGCCCGGCGCTTCGGCTTGGTCTCGGCCTCCGCGGCGGGCGCGGCGGCCTTGGGCGCGGCGGAGCTACCGGCCTGCGCCTCCTTGATGACCTCGATCAACTGGCCCTTGCGCATCCGCGCAGTGCCCTTGATACCGAGGCCGGACGCGACCTGCTGCAGCTCGGCCAGGACCATGCCGTCAAGGCCGGTGCCGGAGCGGCGGCGCCGTGCGGTGGTGCCAGTGGCAGCACCTTCGGCGGGCGCGGCGCTGTCGACGGTCTTGTCGGCAGTCACGCCCATCAGATCGGTGGTGTCGCTCACGAAGGGTCCTTCCCTGGAGCGGACGTCGGCCTTCTGGCTCGGCGACCGGTTGTGCTGTCCGACTGCGGTCTTTTCTTGCGGACCGTGCCGGTGCGGTGGTCCGCCGGGTACGGCGGAGAGATGAAGGTGTGCATGGGCCCGGCCCGAGGTCCCCCTGCTCGGCCCACTCCTGGAAGAGCGAGGGGTGTCGTGCCGGTTCCGGAGCGTGCGCGAAACTGCTCAGGCAGGCTGCTCAGGCAGTTGGGGAGGCTCCCGGAAGAATTGGTGGTCCCGGAAAGGGACACGAAGCAACGCGCCACATAGACGTCGATTGCAGACTTGAGGTTAACACTACCGGCTCCAACAAACATTCCCCCTCTCACTCACCGGCAATCACTTCTCGGCTACGGGGCGAGCGGCAGCACACTCGCGCCCGGGGCGTCGAGAGCGAGACGGTTGGCCGCCCACCCCTCGCCCGCCAGCTGTGCGACCTTGTCGGCCGCACCGTCCTCGGCCAGTGCGAGCACCGTCGGCCCGGCACCGGAGATGACCGCGGGAACGCCCTCGGCGCGCAGTCGGTTCACGAGCTCCACGCTCCGCGGCATCGCCGGGGCGCGGTACTCCTGGTGCAGCCGGTCCTCGGTGGCGGTGAGCAGCAGCTCGGGCCGCCTGGTCAGGGCCTCCACGAGGAGTGCGGCCCGGCCGGCGTTGAAGGCCGCGTCGACGTGCGGGACGGTGCGCGGGAGCAGTCCGCGGGCGGTCTCGGTCAGGACCGGCTCACTGGGTACGAAAACCACCGGAACGATGGATTCTGCGGGGTCCATCCTGATCGCGCGCGCCGATCCGCCGTCCGCCCATGCGAGGGTGAATCCGCCGAGCAGGCAGGCCGCGACGTTGTCGGGGTGGCCCTCGATCTCGGTGGCGAGCTCCAGCAGCGCGGCGTCGTCGAGCCGGGCCTCGGCGCCGGTCGTCACGGCACGGGCGGCGACGATCCCGGCGCAGATGGCGGCCGAGGAGGAGCCGAGGCCGCGCCCGTGCGGGATGCGGTTGGCGCAGACGATCTCCAGGCCGCGGGGCTGTCCGCCGAGCAGGTCGAAGGCCGTGCGCAGGGAGCGCACGAGGAGGTGCCTCTCGTCGCGGGGCAGCGTGTCGGCGCCCTCGCCCGCGATGTCGATGTGCAGTCCGGAGTCGGCGACGCGTACGACGACGTCGTCGTAGAGCCCCAGCGACAGGCCGAAGGCGTCGAAACCCGGGCCCAGGTTGGCGCTGGTCGCGGGGACGCGCACCCGGACGGCGGCGGCTCGGAAGGCAGGACCGGCCATCGGTTGGACGACTCTCCTTGTGAGGCGGCGGGGGTGGTGAAGCGATTTCTCTGTTGGCGGGAGGCTGTGGCGACGGGGAGTGGAATTCCGGGGAACCCGATGGCCACAACGGCCCTTGCACCGCGGCAGATGCGGCGGGCGGCTTGAGTACAGCTTATCGAAGGAAGGTTCTGTGGCGACATAGGGCGCACGGGAGGCGCACGATGCGTGTCGCACGCCTCCTATGCGCTCTCCGCCCCGAAAAGGGGTGGTTGAGCTGGGTTCTTGTCCGTCGGCGAACGGCTTTCCGGTGTCGGCGGGCGGCGTTCGCCGAGCGGCGCGCCGGGCTTCGCGGAGCGGCTCGGCCGGTCTTCGGCCGACGGATTCACCGGGCCCTTCCGCCCAATTTCCCGAACGCCCGGAACGGGTTTTCCCACTTCCACCGGCGAGCGGGCCGGACTTTCACCGACCGGACTTTCACCGGTCGGCGTGCCGGACCGTCCCGGACGACCGCTGCGAACGGCTTCCGGGCCCGGCCGGCCGGGCCCGAAGTCCTACGCGAGGCCCAGCTTCTCGGCGGCGGTGGCCGCGTCGACGGGGACCGTGACCGGCTGCGGGGCACCCGCCACGGCCCAGTCGGGGTCCTTGAGGCCGTTGCCGGTGACCGTGCAGACGATCTTCTGACCCCGGTCCACCTTGCCCTCCTCGGCGGCCTTCAGCAGACCGGCCACGGAGGCGGCCGACGCGGGCTCGACGAAGACGCCCTCCTGGGAGGCCAACAGCCGATAGGCAGACAGAATCTGGCGGTCTGTCACCTCGTCGATGAAACCACCCGATTCGTCCCTGGCATTCAGCGCGTACTGCCAGGAGGCGGGGTTGCCGATCCGGATCGCGGTGGCGACGGTCGACGGGTCCTTGACGATCTCGCCGCGGACGATGGGCGCGGAACCGGACGCCTGGAAGCCCCACATGCGCGGGGTGTGCGTGGACATGCCGTCACCGGCGTACTCCTTGTAGCCCTTCCAGTAGGCGGTGATGTTGCCCGCGTTGCCGACCGGGAGGACGTGGATGTCCGGGGCGTCGCCGAGCGCGTCGACGATCTCGAACGCGGCGGTCTTCTGGCCCTCGATGCGGACCGGGTTGACCGAATTGACCAGGGCCACCGGGTAGTTGTCCGAGAGCGAGCGGGCCAGCGTCAGGCAGTCGTCGAAATTGCCGTCCACCTGGAGGATCTTGGCGCCGTGCACGAGCGCCTGGCCCATCTTGCCGAGCGCGATCTTGCCCTGCGGCACGAGGACGGCGCAGACCATGCCGGCCCGTACCGCGTACGCGGCGGCGGAGGCGGAGGTGTTGCCGGTGGAGGCGCAGATGACGGCCTTCGCACCCTCCTCCTTGGCCCGGGTGATGGCCATCGTCATGCCGCGGTCCTTGAAGGACCCGGTGGGGTTGGCGCCCTCGACCTTGAGGTGCACCTCGCAGCCCGTGCGCTCGGAGAGAACCTGAGCGGGGACGAGCGGCGTACCGCCTTCACGGAGCGTGACGACCGGCGTCGTGCTCGTGACCGGAAGGCGGTCCCGGTACTCCTCGATGATGCCGCGCCACTGGTGGGTGCCCTTGCTGGTCATGGGTCCTTACTCCCCTTCAACACGCATGATGCTGGCGACACCGCGCACGGTGTCGAGCTTGCGCAACGCCTCGACGGTCGCCGAGAGGGCGGCGTCGGACGCGCGGTGGGTGACGACGACGAGGGACGCCTCGCCGCCCACCCGTCGCCCGCCGCCACCCTGCTCGACGGCGACTTCGTCGCCGCTGCTCGGATTTCTTCCCTGCTGGCGGACCGTGTCGATCGATACGCCCTGCTCGGCGAAGACCGTCGCGACCTGGGCGAGCACGCCTGGCTTGTCGGCCACGTCGAGGCTGATGTGGTACCGCGTGACGACGTCGCCCATGGGGCTCACCGGCAGCCGGGTGTACGCGGACTCGCCGGGGCCGGTGGACTCGTCGAGCTTGTTGCGGCAGACCGCGACGAGGTCGCCGAGGACCGCGGACGCGGTCGGCGAGCCGCCGGCGCCGGGGCCGTAGAACATGAGCTGTCCGGCCGCCTCGGCCTCGACGAAGACCGCGTTGTACGCCTCGCGGACCGAGGCCAGCGGGTGGCTCAGCGGGATCATCGCGGGGTGCACGCGCGCGGTGACGGAGTTCCCGTCGGCGGCGCGCTCGCAGATCGCGAGGAGCTTGACGGTGCAGCCCATGCGGCGGGCGGAGACGATGTCGGAGGCGGTGACCTCGGTGATGCCCTCGCGGTACACGTCGCCGATCCTGACCCGGGTGTGGAAGGCGATCCCGGCGAGGATGGCGGCCTTGGCGGCGGCGTCGAAGCCCTCGACGTCGGCGGTCGGGTCGGCCTCGGCGTAACCGAGCGCGGTGGCCTCGTCGAGCGCCTCGGAGTATCCGGCCCCGCTCGTGTCCATCCGGTCGAGGATGAAGTTGGTGGTGCCGTTCACGATGCCGAGGACCCGGTTGACCTTGTCGCCCGCGAGGGACTCGCGCAGCGGCCGGACGAGCGGGATGGCACCGGCCACGGCGGCCTCGTAGTAGAGGTCCCGGCCGTGCTGCTCGGCGGCGGCGTGCAGGGCGGCGCCGTCCTCGGCGAGCAGCGCCTTGTTCGCGGAGACGACGCTCGCGCCGTGCTCGAAGGCGGTGGTGATGAGGGCACGGGCGGGCTCGATGCCCCCGATGACCTCGATGACGACGTCGATGTCGCCCCGTTTGACCAGGGCCGTCGCGTCGGTGGTGATCAGCGCGGGGTCGATGCCCTCGCGCACCTTGGAGGGCCTGCGCACGGCCACCCCGGCGAGCTCGACCGGGGCACCGATGCGCGCGGCGAGGTCGTCGGCGTGCGTCGTCATGATGCGCGCCACCTCTGAGCCGACCACTCCACAGCCCAGCAGCGCCACCTTCAGCGGACGCGTACGCATCATCCGACCTCGTTTCCTCTTCATCCGATGTGTGAACCAGTCTCACTCACCGGACGGGAGTTTCTGTCAACCGTCCGGATCCTGAGACATTTATTTCATCAACCGACGTCGAGACGCAGGAGATCTTCCTCCGTCTCGCGCCGGACGATCACTCGCGCCTCTCCGTCGCGCACGGCGACGACGGGCGGACGCAGGGCGTGGTTGTAGTTGCTCGCCATCGAGCGGCAGTACGCGCCGGTGGCGGGCACCGCGATCAGGTCGCCGGGAGCGATGTCGGACGGCAGGAACGCGTCCTTGACCACGATGTCGCCGCTCTCGCAGTGCTTACCCACGACGCGGACGAGCATCGGCTCGGCGTCGGAGGTGCGCGAGGCGAGCGCGACGGTGTACTCGGCGTCGTACAGCGCGGTGCGGATGTTGTCCGACATCCCGCCGTCGACGCTGACGTACGTGCGCAGCCCCTCCAGGGGCTTGACGGTGCCGACCTCGTACAGCGTGAAGGCGGTCGGGCCGACGATGGCGCGGCCCGGCTCGACGGAGATCCGGGGGGTGGCGAGCCCGGCGGCCTCGCACTCGCGGGACACGATGTCGCCGAGCGCCTTGGCGATCTCGTGCGGCTCGCGCGGGTCGTCCTCGGAGGTGTACGCGATGCCGAGGCCGCCGCCCAGGTCGATCTCGGGCAGTTCCACGCCGTGCTCGTCGCGCACCTCGGCGAGCAGTTGCACCACGCGCCGGGCGGAGACCTCGAAGCCGGCCATGTCGAAGATCTGCGAGCCGATGTGCGAGTGGATGCCGATGAGTTCGAGCCCGTCGAGGGTGAGTGCCCGGCGCACCGCCTCGGCGGCCTGTCCCCCGGCCAGCGCGATGCCGAACTTCTGGTCCTCGTGCGCGGTGGCGATGAACTCGTGGGTGTGTGCCTCGACGCCGACGGTGACCCGGATCTGGACGCGCTGCCGCTTGCCGAGCCGCTGCGCGATGTGCGAGACCCGGGCGATCTCCTGGAAGGAGTCGAGGACGATGCGCCCGACGCCGACGGTGACCGCCCGCTCGATCTCCGCGGCGGTCTTGTTGTTGCCGTGGAAGGCGATGCGCTCGGCGGGCATCCCGGCGTCCAGGGCGCAGGTCAGTTCCCCGCCGGAGCAGACGTCGAGGTTGAGTCCTTCTTCCTTCAGCCAGCGCACGACGGCGCGCGACAGGAACGCCTTGCCCGCGTAGAAGACGTCGGCGTCCCGGCCGAAGGCGTCGGACCAGGCCCGGCAGCGGGCCCGGAAGTCGCTCTCGTCGAGGACGTAGGCGGGGGTGCCGAACTCCTCGGCCAGCCGTGTCACGCCGAGCCCGCCGACGGTGACCGCGCCCTCCTCGTCCCGGGTGACGGTACGGGCCCAGACCTTGGGGTCCAGGGCGTTGAGGTCGGCGGGCGGGGCCGTGTAGTGCCCCTCCGTCATGACGTCGGCGTGGCGGGGCCCGGCGGGGTGTGCGGATCGGCTCATCGTGTTGCTCTGTTCTCTCGGGTCTCTCAGAGGACTTCGGGTGCGCTGACGCCGAGCAGGGACAGGCCGCCGGCCAGCACCGTCCCGGCGGCTTCGGCGAGGGCGAGCCGGGAACGGTGGGCGGCCGAGGGTTTCTCGTCACCGACGGGGAGCGGCGAGGAGTTGTCGTGGAAGTCGAAGAAGGCGGCCGCGAGTGCCTCCAACTGCCGGGCGACCCGGTCCGGCTCGCGGTGCCGGGCGGCGGCGGCGAGCACCTCTGGGTGGTCGGCGAGCAGCGTGCCGAGCGCGGGCGCGGCGACGTCCTCCTCGTACGCGGCGCCGAACCCGAGCTGCCGGGCGTTCCGGCTCAGCGCACGGGTCCGTGCGTACGCGTAGCGCACCCGGAACAGCGGGTTGTTCTCCTGCTGCACGAGCAGTTCCGTGCTCCCCGTGGCCCGGGGCCGGTCGTGCGGGGCGGCCCGGAGCAGCGCCCAGCGCGCGGCGTCGGTCCCGAGCCGTTCGAAGAGGTCGCGGTCGGCGGCGGGCACCGGCACCACGTGCAGCGCCTCCCCGTCGGCGGTCCGCTCCCCCACCGTCGCCCCCTGGGCCCGGAGCAGTCGCTCGACGGTGCCGGTGACGACCAGGGCGCGCACTTCCTCGACGGGGACGAACGAGACGGCCGTACCGGCGAGGGCGGCCCCGTGCCCGTACGCGATCCCGTGCTCCCGGACGGTCCGTACGAGCGGACCGAGTCCGCGCGCGGCGGCCGGCAGGGTGAAGTTCAGGAAGCCCGGTCCGGTGACCTCGACGTCCGCGATGCCCGGGGTCTCCCGCATCCGGTCCCGGAGGATCTCGGCCACGTCCCCGGCGGGCAGCGCCGCGGGTCCGGCCAGCTGGAGCGCGACGGCGCAGGCGTAGTCCCCGCGCCCGCCGGGCCTGGTCCGCTCCACCCGCACGCGCGCGGGCACGGGCGCGCGCAGGGCGTTCTCGTCGACCGCGCGGCGCACGGCGTGCAGCACGGTCCTGGAGAGATCGGCGGGGGTCACGGGACAAGCGTATGGGAGAAAGGGGGGCACATCGCGACCCCGTTTCGCCATGCGGTCACCCCGCGGCGCTCTCCGCCCTCCCGGCCCCGCGCCTGCCGTCGAGCGACGAGGTCCCCTCCCGGTCCGCCAGCCGCCGCACGAGCCGTACCAGCTCGCTCGGCTCGAAGGGCTTCGCCAGGAACGCGTCGACACCCGCGGCGACCCCGCTGTCCACCTCGTAGGGCGTGCAGGCACTGATGATCGCCACGGGCAGATGTCTGGTCCGGGGATCGGAGCGCAATCTGCTGGCGGTCTGCAGACCGTCCAGCCGGGGCATGACGACATCGAGCGTGATCACATCGGGAAGGACCCGATGCACCAGATCCAGACACTCGACACCATCGGCCGCGGTCACGACCTCGAAGCCCTCAAGCTCCAGGTTGACCCTGATCAACTGCCGGATGACCTTGTTGTCGTCGACAACAAGCACGCGGCCACACGCCCCTGACACACTCCGAGGGTAGGTGCGCCCCCACGGCTGCGTCCGGGTTTTACCCACTTCCGCCCCCGGACGGGTGGTGCGAGGCATGGCCGGATGCATCCGCCACGCACCGCACGCCCCCCTCCCCGGCCCCCGCGCAGCCACTCCCGGCGGCCCGGAAATACCTGTTCACGGACACCCTCCGGAAGCTGGTAGTGTTTCTCCCGTCGCCGAGCAACACAGCGATACGCCCCCGTAGCTCAGGGGATAGAGCATCGGCCTCCGGAGCCGTGTGCGCAGGTTCGAATCCTGCCGGGGGCACCTTGCAAAAGGTGCCGAACAGGCCCTCTGATCAGGCAGCAAGCCCGATCG
Organism: Streptomyces sp. NPDC001732; assembly: GCF_053596315.1. Lineage (NCBI taxonomy): Bacteria > Bacillati > Actinomycetota > Actinomycetes > Kitasatosporales > Streptomycetaceae > Streptomyces > Streptomyces sp. NPDC001732. The sequence goes on along the minus strand of NZ_JBSFFY010000016.1, from coordinate 20,525 downwards.
GAGGGCCTTTCTCATGCCCGCTCCCCTTCGTCCCGTGCATGCGCGCCGGCCGATCAGGGCCGCGGCGGGCTACGCCCCCGGCTCCTCCGACCCCCCGGAGCCGATCTGTTCGGCCCGCAGGGCGAGGTCCTGGAGCACGTCGGCGGAGGTCACGTCCGTCTGTCCGGAGTCGTGCACCTGGGCCAGCAGCGCGAAGGCCAGGGTGAACGCGCCGACCAGTTGCTCCACCGCGGCGCCGACCTCACGGCCGACGAGTGCCGCCACCTCGTCGATCGAGGCGTCCTCGGGGATGGAGATCCGGGGCATGGTCTCGTTCAGGAGGACGGTCACCACGCCGGGGTCGGTGTCCAGGTCGTCGCGGTCGGCGTTCTCTTCGAGGAGCCGACGGATCTCACCCGCCTCCGTGAGGATGCCCACCACACGCTTCACCACTTCGCTCTGCTCCATCCGGCGAGCATAGGTGCGGGGTGGTGCGGCCGGTCCGACGCCGGGTTCGCCGACACGCCGTCATCCGGGAGCTCCCCCGGACGCACAGGAAGGGCAATCCGCGCCTTCCACCGCGAACCGCCTCGCGAACTGCCTTATCCGCTCGACCATTTGATCGATTCTTGGTGAATGCATGCCCCCTGCATGAGGGGTTCCTCGCCAGAGTGGCGCACTGCATGTGCACATCATCCGGCGCATGCGTCACACGCGAAGACCCACATCGCAGGGGGTTGTATGAGAACCAGCCGTGCGAGAAGTCGCACCGCACTGAGCATCGCGGCGACGCTGCCGCTGCTCGCCGGTGCGCTCGTTCTCGGGGCACCGGACGCCGGCGCGGCCTCCGCGCCGGGCGGGCGTGACGCGCTGCAGGGCACCAGGCCCGCCCGGGCGACCGCCGGGGCCGACCGGGGGGCCGCGTCCGACAGTGGCGAGGTCCGCCTCCGGGTCCATCTGGCAGGCCGGGACGCGAAGGGGCTGGCCGCCTACGCCGCCGCCGTCTCCGACCCGCGGTCCGCCTCGTACGGGAAGTATCCGAGCGCCGGCCGGGCGCAGGCCCGGTTCGGGGCCACCCCCCAGCAGATCGACCGGGTCGCCCGGTGGCTTGGGTCGAACGGGCTGACCGTCACCGGCACCAACCGGCACTACGTCTCGGCCACCGGCGAGGTCGCCGCGGCCGAGAAGGCGTTCGGCACCCGGCTGCGCAACTACCGCAAGGGCGACCGCACTTATCGCGCCCCTTCCGCCACCGCCTCCGTGCCCGCCGCCCTGGGCCACGCCGTTCTCGCCGTCTCCGGCCTGGACGACGCGCCGCACCGGGCGGGCCACGACGAGGTGTTGCCGCCGCCGGACGCGGTGTTCCGCAACTCCGGCCCGTTCTCCACCTATTACGGTTCGAGGACCGCGACGACGCTGCCCGACGGCTCGCTCGGATACGACGAGTACCGCATCGGCGGCACGTCGCTGGCCGCGCCGGTCGTCGCGGGTGTCCAGGCCCTCGCGCAGCAGGCCCGGCACGGGCTGCCGATCGGTTTCGCCAACCCGGCGATCTACGCCCGGTACGGCTCGAAGGTGTACCACGACGTCACCGACCACCCGTTGGGACCGAACCGTGATCTCGCGGTGGCCCGGGTCGACTTCGCCAATGGTGTGGATGCGGCGGACGGCTTGCTGACGTCGGTGCGGAGCCTGGGCAAGGACGCCTCGCTCAAGGCGGTCGGGGGCTACGACGACGTGACGGGGGTCGGTACTCCGGCGGCCGGATACGTCGGGTCGTACCGCTGGTACCACCGGCGTCGCTGACGCCGCGGCCGACGGCGGGACGGCGGGGCGCGGGGGGTGAACATCCTTGTGGTTGTGCGCCGTTGGTCGTTCGCTTCTTCGTGCCACCGTTCCTTCGCGCCGGTGGATGTGTGCCGGTGGACGCGCCCCGGCGGGCGCGTTCCGGCGCGTGTGTGCCGACGGCCGTTCCGGGCCGCTCCCGGGGCGGCCGTCGCCCTGCGCCGGGTGTGACCTCATGGGGCGTCGGGGAGTGGCGCGATGGCATGCTTCCGGCCGTCCGTGGGCAAGGTCGCCCGGGGCAAGGGCTGATAGCGCATGACACCGGCCTTTGTCATGCTCGCCAGGAAAAGACCGCATGTGGAGGGCGGACCGTCCGGCCCGTGGTGCACACTCCTCGCAGACACTGCTTCGTTGAATTGCGTGGGGAGGCGATGGCGTGTTCGCAGGAATCGACGAGGTCGACTGGGCCTCGATGGAGCATGCCTACGGGCCGGCCGATGACGTGCCCGCGATGCTGCGGGGGCTGGCGTCCGCCGATCCGGCGGAGCGCGAGGCGGCCCTGGACGGGATGTACGGGGCCGTGCACCACCAGGGCGATGTGTACGCCTGCACGCTGGCCAGCATTCCTTTTCTCTTCGAGCTGGTGGTGGATCCGGGCATCCACGACCGCGGCGGCATCGTCGAGTTGCTCACCAGCATCGGCGGCATCGATCTGGACGAGGACGACGAGGAGGAGATCGACGAGGAGGAGATCGAGGGCGCGGCCAACTACGCGATGGCGGCGACCGCCGTCACCGCGGGCGCCGGGGTCTTCTTCGAGCTGATGGCCGACGAGGATCCGGGTGTGCGGCTCTCCGCGCCCCTGGCGCTCGCCGCGCTCCACGGCCGTCCGGACCGGGTCCTCGCGCTGCTGAGGGAGCGCCTGCCGATCGAGCCGGACGAGGAGGTGCGGCTCGCCCTGGTCGAGGCCGCGGGACGGGTGGCCCTGCGCCACCGCGCGCTGGCCGGGCAGTCGGCGGCCTGGCTGAGCCGGCTGGCGGGCGAGGGTTTCCCGCCGGGGCTGCGGCTGGCCGCGCTCGCCCAGCTGGCGCGGTGCGCACCGGACGCGCTGCCCGGCGACGTCGTACGGGTGGTGACGGGGCTGCTGCGGCAGCTGCGCTCGGCGCCCGCGCGCCGGGGTGGAGCGGCCGCCGCCACCGGAACGGCCCCCGCGGCGGACGCGCAGCAGGCCGAGCCGGTCGGGGCCGTGGAGGCGTACCCGGACGCGGGCGGGTCCGGCGAGCCGCCCGCCGAGGAGCGGTCCGCGCCGACGACCATGGTGGGGCAGTTGCGGGGGCTGTCCGACGCGGAGGCCGCGGGGCGCGCCGCCCCCTGGACCGCGGATCTGCTGCGCACCCTGCACGTCGGGCTCGACGACCGGGTCGCCGAGCGGACGGCGCTCCTGACCGACCAGCTGCGCAGCCCCGACCGCCAACAGCGGATCGACGCGCTCCGGATGAGCAGCGGGCTGATCCGGGTCTGGCGCGGTTCGTACGGGGAGCTCGTCCGGCTGGTCGGCGAACAGCTCGCCACCCCCGATCCGCAGCTGGCCGAGGCCGCCTCGCACGTGCTGGAGGACCTCTTCGGGCTCGCGGCGCCCGCGGCCGACGCGCTGGCGGCGCGGGTGGCGGCGGATCCCGGTGCCTGGGTGAAGGACTGGTCGAGCGGGCCGCCGGGGCTCGGCAGCGCGGCGAAGGCGCTGGCCCGGCTGGGGGACGCCCGGTCCCTGCCCGCGCTGGCCGCCGCGCTGGAGCGGCCCGAGGTGCCGCACGACGTGGGGTTCGCCATCGGCTTCCTGGGGGCGACGGCGGCCCCGCTGGCCGAGGTGCTGTGCCGCAGGCTCGGCGAGGTCCCGCTCGACGGCAGGGCGCACGACCGGGCGGGCCCGCTGCTCACCGGGCTGGCCGCGCTGCGGGCCGAGGAGGCGCTGCCGGAGGTGCTGCGGATACTGCGGGGCGGGCCGGCGCACCGGGGCGAGTGGCTGCGTACCGCGGCGCTGCGGGCGCTCGCCTCGTTCGGGCCCGCGGCGCACGACGCCGTGCCGGAGCTGCGGGCGCTGCTGCGGAGTCCCGGGTCGGCGTCGGCGACGGAGGTCGCGCAGGCCCTGTGGGCGGTCGACGGGGACGCCGACGCCGTGCTGCCGGTGCTGATCGAGGGCCTCCAGGCGGAACGCGTCCACGAGCGGCGCTCCGCGGTGAACGCGCTGGGCGGCCTCGGGGAGCGGGCGGCGGTGACCGCGCCGCGGCTGCGCGCGCTGCTGCGGCACGAGGACCAGTGGCTGCGGCTGGACGCGGCGGTGGCGCTGTGGGACGTGACCGGGCGGGCCGACGAGTCCGTTCCGCCGCTCCTGGCGGCCTGGGAGGCGAATCGTCACGCCCGGGTCCGGGTGGCGGAACGCCTGGCGCGGGCGGGGGTCGCCGGTGCAGGGTCGGAGGTGGCACGCGCGCTGCGCGCCGAACTCGCCTCCGTACGCCGTCACAACGCGATGGACGGCGGATACGGCAGCCACGACACATACGAGGACGAGAAGCTGCTGGCGTTCTGCCGGCAGGCTCTTCGGGGCGATACGGGGAAGGGACCCGCAACATGATCATTTTCGGCACGCGAGGGTATCTGTACCAGCTGGCCATATTGACGCTCGTCTGCGGCTGGTGCGGCAATCCGGCCGCCCACACGCTGCGCAGGAGGGTCACGAAATTCACCCTGTTCTTCGTGCCGCTGTTCCCGTTCTCGACGAAGTACGCGACCCAGTGCACGTTCTGCGGCGGTGAGCAGCAGATCCCGAAGGAGCAGGCCGATCAGCTGCTGGCGCAGCACGCGGCCTCGCAGAACGGCAACCCGTTCGGCCAGCCGCAGGGCCGGCCGGGACACCCGCAGGGCGCACAGGGCGCCCCGGGGCAGAACCCGTACCAGAACTGAGGCTCCGGGCCCGCGTCCGCTCCCGTTCCGTACCGGCGCGGAGGGCCTCGTCGGCACCGAACAGGCGCAACGGACTTTCCTCCCCATAAGGTCTATCGGGTATGGACCGCGGAAGGGAGGAGTCATGCGCCCGCATCGCCGGACGTGGCGTCGCACGGCGGTGGCCCTCGGGGCCGTCGTCGGCGTCGCGCTGCCGACCGGCTGCGGCAACACCGGCGGGCTGCACAGCGCCGGGCCGATCCCGACCGCCGTCGGCCCCGCCCGGCTCTGGCCTCGGCTGCCGCCCGCCTCCGCCGCCCCGCACGACTACGGCGAGGGGGAGACCGCGCGCATCCCGGGCATCGTGGTGCCGGACGGCGATGTGCGCCGACTGGATCCGGTGGCGGTGGTGCGGGCCGGCCTCCGGGCCCGCACCAACCGGACCGGCGGCGCGGCCGATCTTCCCGCCGAGGTCGTCCGGAAGATCGACACGTGCCGCACCGAACCGGCGTCCTGTCCCGTGCTCCGGCCCTACTTCCGCGATCTGACGGACGACGGCCGGGAGGAGATGGTCCTCGGCATCGAGTTGCCCGGCCGTCAGCTCTCCGTCCGGGTGTACATGCCGGATTCGGGCGGGCTGACCCGGGTCCTGTCCACCTCGGACGCCGTGATCAGCGTCGAGCTGGCCGGACGGGACCTGATCGTGCGGGTGCCGTCGGTGATCCCCGGATACGAGTACCGCACCGCCTGGACCTGGGACGCCGGGCAGCGCGCGATGCTGCCCGCCCGGGACGAGATCCAGCGGACTCCGCCGTCCCGGACGCCGCGGCCGTCCCTCACGACCGCCCGGCCCACCACCTCTCCCCCGGCCTCGTCGCCCGGCGTCTTCGCGGACCGCCCATGAGCCGCCGCGACGCGGGACCTCCGGAGCCCGGCCGGAGCGGCACGGGACGGGGCGGCCCGAGCGGAACCGGCGCGGGACGGGGACGCGCGAGCAGGACCGGCGCGGGAGGGGGCGGCGCAGGCGGAACCGGTCCGGGACGGGACCACGCGAGCGGGACCGGGCCGCGTCGGCGCCGGGCGCGGGTGCCCTCCTGGACCGCGACGCTCACCTGGAAGGCGGCCCTCTTCATCACGGTGATGTGCTGTGTGCTCGCCGCGCTGCTGGGCGCGCTCGTGCACACCGGGGTGACCCACGAGACCGTCGGCCAGGCCCGTGAGAAGGCCCTGGCCCGGCTGGAGGACGCCACCGTCGCGTACGAGACGGGCGAGGCGATGCCGCCGGGCTCGGGAATCGACCCGCCCGGACTCCCCGCCGAACTGCGCGCCCTGGCCCTGAGGGGCGAACACGGCACGCTCGTCGGCAACCTGGACGGGCATCCGGTCATGTGGGCGGCGGCTCCGGCGGACGGCCACGCACTGGCCACGACGGTGGACTACAGCCAGAGCGCCCGCACGATCGACAATCTCGACAGGGCGATCGTCGGCTCCTCCCTGCTGGCCATCGCCGTCACCGTGCTGGCCGGCGCGTTCGCCGTCACCCGGGTCACCCGGCGGCTGCACCAGACGGCCCGGGTGGCCCGCCGGATCAGTGCGGGCGACCTCGACGCCCGGGTGGCCGACCCGCGCACGGCGGACCCCTCGCGACCGCAGGACGAGGTCGCGATCGTCGCCGGGGCGCTGGACACGATGGCCGCCACGCTCCAGCGCAAACTGCAGGCCGAGCAGCGTTTCACCGCCGACGTGGCGCACGAGCTCCGCACCCCGCTGACCGGTCTCTCGGCCGCCGCCGAGCTGCTGCCGCCGGGGCGGCCCTCGGAGCTGGTGCGGGACCGGGTCCGGGCGATGCGGGCGCTGACGGAGGACCTGCTGGAGATCTCCCGGCTCGACGCCCGCACGGAGCGGGTCGAGCTCGCCGTGTACGAACTGGTCCCGCTCGTCGAACGGGTGGTGCGCGCCTCCCGGACAAAGACCCGGGTCCACGTCGCGGCCCCGGCTCCCGACCGGCCGGGGCGGCCCGCGCGGGTGCGCGTCGAGACCGACCTGCGGCGGCTGGAACGGGTGCTGGGCAATCTGATCGCCAACGCCCACAGGCACGGCCGTCCCCCGGTGGTGCTGACGGTCGACGGGCCGGTGGTGACCGTGCGCGACCACGGCCCGGGTTTCCCGGAGTACCTGCTGGAGGACGGCCCCCAGCGGTTCCGCACCGAGGGCACCGGCCGGGGGCACGGCCTCGGGCTGACCATCGCCGCCGGGCAGGCCGAGGCGATCGGCGCCGACCTCGTGTTCCTCAACGCCCCGGACGGCGGGGCGATGGCCCGGGTGGTGCTCCCCGAGCCCCCGGAGCCGGACGACGGAGCGCAGGACGAGGGGGCACCGGGCGGCAGGGCTCGGGACGACGGGACTCCGGGCAGCGGGGCGCCGGGGTCCGGAGCGCCGGACGACGGGACCGATCCGCGATCCGGTCCGCGCGGGCAGGAATGACGGGCTGTCGGATGTCGGCCCGCCGGACATACTCACTACGACATAAGGGAAATACACCTCACCTCTTGCTACGTTGCGTGGCATGACCGCAACGACGGCGGACGCGCTCCCGCCCGCTCCCCGCCTGCCCAAGCGGCGCGGAGTCGAGCTGCTGCTCCTCGTCGGAGCCGTTCTCGTCCCCGTCTACGGTTACACCGCCGTCGGCCTGGCCAGGAACGGTGTGGTGCCGCCCGACGTGGCCGGTTACGGCGCCGGGCTGGGGCTCCTCGCCCTCCTCGCCCATCTCGCGGTCCGTTTCCGCGCCCCGTACGCCGATCCGTTGCTGCTGCCCATCGCCGTGCTGCTCAACGGACTCGGCCTGGTGCTCATCTACCGGCTCGACCTGGAGACGCCGAAGGACCAGGCGGCCCCCACCCAGCTGGTCTGGTCCACGCTGGGTGTGTCGCTGTTCATCGCCGTGGTGGTCCTCCTGCGCGACCACCGGGTGCTCCAGCGGTACGCGTACCTCTCGGTCGCCGCGGCCCTGGCGCTGATGATCGTGCCGATCTTCTTCCCGGCGGTGAACGGGGCCAAGATCTGGATCCGGGTCGGCGGTTTCTCCTTCCAGCCGGGCGAGTTCGCCAAGATCCTGCTCGCCGTGTTCTTCGCCGCGTATCTCGCCGCGAACCGCAACGCGCTCGCGTACACCGGCCGCCGGTTCTGGAAGCTCCAGTTCCCCACCGGCCGGGTGCTCGGTCCGATCGTGGCGATCTGGCTCCTCAGCGTCGGCGTGCTGGTCCTGGAACGCGACCTGGGCACCTCGCTGCTCTTCTTCGGCCTGTTCGTGATCATGCTGTACGTGGCGACCGGCCGGACCGGCTGGATCGCGGTGGGTCTGCTGCTCGCCGCCCTCGGCGCGTTCGTCGTCGGCTCCTTCGAACCGCACGTGCACAGCCGGGTGCAGGACTGGCTCGATCCGTTCGCCTCGATCGACGCCGGTCGGGGCCCCGGCCAGCTGGCCCAGTCGCTGTTCGCGTTCGCGGCGGGCGGGATGCTCGGCACCGGGCTCGGTCTCGGCCACTCCATCCTCATCGGCTTCGCCGCCAAGTCCGACTTCATCCTGGCGACGGCGGGCGAGGAACTCGGGCTCACCGGGCTGACCGCGATCTTCCTGCTGTACGCGCTCCTGGTGGCCCGCGGCTACCGGACCGGGCTCGCCCTGCGCGACCCCTTCGGGCGGCTGCTGTCGATCGGCCTCGCCTCGATCCTGGCGCTCCAGGTGTTCGTGATCGCGGGCGGGGTGATGGGGCTGATCCCGCTGACCGGCATGGCGATGCCGTTCCTCGCCCAGGGCGGTTCGTCCGTCGTCACCAACTGGATCATCGTGGCGCTGCTGATCCGGCTCAGCGACCAGGCCCGCAGACCGCAGCCCGAGGCCGTGGAGAGCGGAGTCGTCGCCCCGAGGCCGGAGAACGGCCGATGACCCCACGCCCGTTCCCGTTCCCGCGCACCGCGTCTCCCTCGCTCCCGTTCCCGTTCCCGCGCACCGCGCCCCCTTGCCCCCACCCGTCGGCCGGGCCCCCGCGCCCGCCCCGAGCACCGGAGGCCGGGCCGTGATCCGCTGCATCCGCCGCGCCGCCGCGCTCTGCCTGCTGCTGCTCGTGGCACTGCTCCTGAACGCCGCCCGCATCCAGGTCATCGACGCCGACCGCCTGGACCACAACCCCGCCAACCGCCGCCTCACGATCGCCCGTTACGACCAGCCGCGCGGAAACATCCTGGTCGACGGCAGGTCCGTCACGGGTTCCGAGGACACCGGCGAGCAGCTCAGGTACGAGCGCACGTACCGGAACGGTCCGCTGTACGCCCCCGTGACGGGCTACGCCTCGCAGACGTACGGCACGTCCCTGCTCGAATACACCGAGGACGACCTCCTCTCCGGCACCGACCCGATGCTCGCCCCGTTCCCGCTGTGGAACGACATCACCCGCGCCCAGCAGCCCGGCGGCAACGTCGTCACGACCGTCGTGGACTCCGTGCAGCGCGCCGCCTACGACGGGCTCGGGGGGCGACGGGGCGCGGTCGCCGCCGTGGAGCCGTCGACCGGCCGCGTCCTGGCGCTGGTCTCGACCCCCTCGTACGATCCCGGACTGCTCTCGGGCACCGGCTCCTCCGTCACCGACGCCTGGCAGCGGCTGAACGCGGCGAGGAGCCGGCCGATGCTCAACCGGGCGATCCGGCAGACCTATCCGCCGGGCTCCACCTTCAAGATCGTGACGGCCGCGGCGGCGCTCGACGCGGAGGTCGTCACCGATCCCCACGCGGAGACCGACACCCCGTCCCCGTACGTGCTGCCGGGCACGACGACGACGCTGCCCGACGAGTCCCGGGGCTGTGAGCAGGCGTCGCTCGCCGAGGCGATCCGGGTCTCCTGCAACACCGTGATGGCGGACCTGGGGGTGCGGGTCGGGCTGTCGGGCATGGTGGAGGCGGTGGAGAGGTTCGGCTTCAACGACACCGGGCTGAAGATCCCCTCGGGGGTGGCGAAGAGCAATTTCGACACCGAGATGACCGAGGACCAGCTCGCGCTGTCCTCGATCGGGCAGTTCGACACGGCGGCGACCCCGCTCCAGATGGCGATGGTGGCGTCCGCCGTGGCGAACGGCGGCGACCTCAAGTACCCGTACCTGGTGGACCGTACGACCACGCGGGGCGGTGCGACCGTCCGCCAGAACGGGTCGCGCACCTATCACCGGGCGATGAACCCGCGGACGGCGATGCAGTTGCGCGAGATGATGGTGGACGTCGTGGAGAACGGCACCGGGTCCAACGCCGCGATCGACGGGGTGACGGTCGGCGGCAAGACCGGCACCGCGCAGCACGGCGTCGACAACACGGGCACCCCGTACGCCTGGTTCATCTCCTGGGCGCAGACGCCCGGTTCGGCGCAGCCGGCCGTCGCGGTCGCCGTGGTCGTCGAGGACGCGGCGGCGAGGCGGGCCGACATCAGCGGCGGCGGCAGCGCGGCCCCGATCGCGCGTTCCGTCATGGAGGCGGCGCTGCGAGACTGAACGGATGACCGATACGACGGACGAGGTGCGCCGGGCGCTGGAGCGGATCGACCATACGGACCGGCGGCTGTGCGCGTTCGTCGAGGTGTGGCACGAGCGGGCGCTCGCCGCCGCCGGACGGGCCCGTCGACCACCCCTGGCCGGTCTGCCCCTGGCCGGTCTGCCGTTCGCGGTCAAGGGGCGCGCGGGCATCCGTTCGTACGCGGCCCGGCGGCTGATCGCGGCCGGTGGTGTCCCGGTCGGCTCGACCTCGGTGCCCGGCCCCGGAACGGCCTGGCAGACCTGGGGGCTGGGCGCCCACGGCCGTACGGTCAACCCCTGGCGTCCCGACCGTACGCCGGGCGGCTCGTCGGCGGGTTCGGCGGCCGCGGTCGCGGCGGACCTGGTGGAGCTGGCGACCGGCAGCGACGGGGCGGGGTCGGTGAGGATTCCGGCCGCGTGGTGCGGGGTGTTCGGCCTGAAGACGACGAACGGGCTGCTGCCCTCCCCCGACCGTTCCGGACTGGCGTCCGCCGGGGTGCTGGCCCGGTCGGCGGCCGGGGCCGAAGCGTATCTGCGCGCGGTCCTGGACGTGTACGAGCCGGTGCCGCCGGTCCTTCCCGTGCCGGCCGTCTTCAGCCCCGCCCTGGGGTACGCCGAGGTCGATCCGGAGGTCGCCGGGGTGGTCCGGCGCGCGGTGGAACGGCTGGTGGCGGCCGGGGCGGTGCGGCTCGTGGACGGTACGTGCGAACTGCTCGACCCCTGCGAGGCGTGGACGGCGGTCCGGGGCGGGGAGGTGCCCCCCGCCGCCGCGGAGGTCCGGCGCGAGAACGATCTCCGGCTCGACGCGCTGTTCGCCCGTGCCCCACTGCTGCTCACCCCCACCACGCCCAACCGCCCGCACGGGCACGACGGTCCCGGCGAGCTCTACTCGACCGCGCTGACCTGGGCGTTCAACCTCAGCGGGCATCCGGCCGCCAGTGTGCCCGCGGGCTTCACCGCGGACGGCTGCCCGGTCGGGCTGCAACTGGTCGCGGAGCGCGGGGCGGACGTCTCGCTGCTCGCCGCGGCCGGCGCGGTGGAGAGCGCCCTGCCCGCCGTGCGGCCGTAGCCCCACGGCGTTCTTTCCACCGCAGCCCCGTCGGCGCTCCCGCCCGCGGTCCCGTCGGGGTGGCGGTGCGAGCGGGGTGCGGGCCGGTGGCGGGGGTGGACGGAGGTGTCATGCCCGTCGCGCCCTTCCCGCCCCCGACCGGTGTCGTACGCCTGTTTGCCCCGCCTCAGTCCCCCGGCGTGCCGGAGCCGCCCCGGGTGATCGCTTCCTCGACCTCGGCGACCCGGGCCCGTTCCTCCGCCGCGAAGCGGTCCCGGTCGAGTTGTTCGGCCAGCTCCTCGTCCTGGGCCATCAGCAGGTCCAGGTTGGAGTCGCCGAGTTCGAAGACGCCCATGTCGACGTACGCCTTCTGGAGCCGTTCGCCCCACAGGCCGATGTCCTTGACGCACGGCACTATCCGGCTGAACAGCAGCTTCCGGAAGAGCTGCAGGTACTCCGAGTGCTCGGAGAGGTCCTTGGCCTCCTGCTTGCCGATGCCGAAGTTCTCCAGCACCTCGACCCCGCTGAGCCGGTCCCGCATCAAGTAGCAGCCCTCGATGACGAACTCCTCGCGCTCGCGCAGTTCGGCGTCGCCCAGCTGCTGGTAGTAGTCGCGCAGCGCCATCCGTCCGAACGCGACGTGCCGGGCCTCGTCCTGCATGACGTACGCGAGGAGCTGCTTGGGCAGCGGCTTGGTCGTCGTGTCGCGGATCATGCCGAACGCGGCCAGGGCGAGCCCTTCTATGAGGACCTGCATGCCGAGGTAGGGCATGTCCCAGCGGGAGTCGCGCAGGGTGTCGCCGAGCAGCCCCTGGAGGTTGTCGTTGATCGGGTAGAGCATCCCGATCTTCTCGTGCAGGAACCGGCCGTAGATCTCGGCGTGCCGGGCCTCGTCCATGGTCTGGGTCGCGGAGTAGAACTTCGCGTCCAGGTCGGGGACGGACTCCACGATCCTGGCCGCACACACCATGGCGCCCTGCTCGCCGTGGAGGAACTGGCTGAACTGCCAGGAGGCGTAGTGCTTGCGCAGCTCGCCCCGGTCCTTCTCGGTCATCTTCGCCCAGTACGGGGTGCCGTACAGGGTGAGGGCCTCGTCCGGAGTGCCGAGCGGGTCGACGGGATCGACCTCCAGGGACCAGTCGATGCGTTTGTTGCCGTCCCACTGCTTGTCCTTGCCCTTCTGGTAGAGGGCGAGCAGGCGGTCCCGGCCGTCGTCGTAGTCCCAGGTGAAGCGGGCGGTGCCGGAGGCCGGCACCTGCCACATCGGTGCTTCGGGGGCGGTGGTGTAGAGGTCGTGTGTCGACACGGACGGCTCCTTCGCCTGGCATGCTCCGACAATTCCCGTGGCGGTTGCGTCAGTTGGCAGGTTCACACGTTGGTAGACACCGGGTCAACAAGTCGTGCGCGAGGGATTGACGGCCTTGCTGACGGAGCGTCTCATAAGGAGTGACCCCCGGTAACCCATGCGTGAGGTGCCTCCAGCCATGACCACCGTGTCCGAACGCGACATCCAGCTGCTGCGCGACGCGCTCGGCCCGCTCCGGGACCGGGAGCAGGTCGCCGAGCGGCTGCTCGAATCCTCGGCCAAGCACTCCTTCGACCCGGACAAGGAACTCGACTGGGCCTCGGCGGTCGAGGACGGCAAGTGGTTCTGGCCGCCCGAGCTCGTCTCCCTCTACGACACCCCGCTGTGGCGGAAGATGTCCGAGGAGCAGCGGCTGGACCTCTCCCGGCACGAGGCGGCGTCACTGGCCTCGCTGGGCATCTGGTTCGAGATCATCCTCATGCAGCTGCTGGTCCGGCACATCTACGACCGTCCGGTGACCAGCAATCACGTCCGCTACGCGCTCACCGAGATAGCCGACGAGTGCCGGCACTCGATGATGTTCGGCCGCATGATCAAGTGGAGCGGAGCGCCCGACTACCCCGTACCGCGCGTCTACCACAACCTCGCGCGCGTGCTGAAGACCATCTCCACCACGCCCGGTTCGTTCGCCGCGACACTGCTCGGCGAGGAGATCCTCGACTGGATGCAGCGGCTGACGTTCCCGGACGAGCGGGTCCAGACGCTGGTGCGCGGCGTGACCCGCATCCATGTGGTCGAGGAGGCCCGGCACGTCCGGTACGCCCGCGAGGAGTTGCGCCGGCAGATGGTGACCGCCCCCGACTGGGAGCGCCGGCTGACCCGGCTGAGCTGCGGCGAGGCGGCCCGCGTCTTCTCCGTCTGCTTCATCAACCCGCAGGTGTACGAGAACGTCGGCCTGAACCGCCACGAAGCCGTCGCCCAGGTGAAGGCGAGCGGTCACCGGGCGGAGGTGATGCAGACCGGCGCGAAGCGGCTGACGGACTTCTTCGACGACATCGGGGTGCTCAACGGGGTGGGACGCAGGCTGTGGAAGAGCTCCGGCCTCCTGGCCTGAGCCGCCCGGCTCCGGGCCCGGCTCCGCCTCCGGGTTCACCCCCCCGGGCCCAGCTCCCTCTCCGGGTTCGCCCCCGGGCCCGGCCCAGCTCACGGCAGGGTGACCTCCCGCGCCCGGCCGATGCCGAAGCGCTGCGCGAGCCGCGTCACGCCCTGCGACATCCTCGACGGCATCGAGCCCGGCTCCGGGATGGTCACCGGCCGCTGCCGGCCGTTCTGGATAGCCGCTATTCGCCAACCCTCCGGCGTCCGGACGCAGACGATGATCTGGCGCGACAGCCGCCGCTTCGGCAGCTTGCCGCGCCAGGGCATGAGCACCGAGCCGTTGCCCACCAGCACGGCCACGGAGTCGGCGACGAAACGCAGGGACTCGATCTCCCCGACCATCGCCGAACCGGCGATCACCCCGCGGAACAGCTTGTCGTGATTGCCCGCCAGCTCCGCGGAGCCGACCGCCCAACTGCCGTCGTACGAGACGTAGTCGGCGTCCTCGGTGAACAGCCGCCCGAATCCGGCGGAGTCCGCCTCCGTCCAGGTCCTGCAGTACTCCGCGAAGAGCTCGCGGACCTCGGCCTCCCTGGCGTCCGTCTCCCCTGCGTCCATGTGCTTCCTCCCCCTCTTCCACCTCTGCTATTATTTCGTTCGGCCGAACTAAATATATGGAGCGCTCATGGGAACGTCAAGGGAAGAACTCCTCGCCCGGCTCGGGGAGGCGGGGCGGGTGCACAGCAACGCGGCCGTCATGTACCACGCGGCGATCAGCGCCCGGATGGGCCTCAGCACGGTCGAGGAGAAGACGCTCGACCTGCTCCAGCGCTCGGGCGCGCTCAGCGCGGGCGAGCTGGTGGAGCTCACCGGCCTGGCACCGGCCTCCGTCACGGGGCTGGTGGACCGGCTGGAGCGCAAGGGGTTCGCCCGCAGGGTGAAGGACCCGCAGGACGGCAGACGGGTCAACGTCGAGATCGATCCGGGCATCGAGGCCCGGTTCGCCCCGCTCTTCGGCCCCTTCGCGGCCCGTCTCGCCGAGCTGTACGCGGAGTACTCGGACGCGGAACTCGCCGTGATCCTGGGGTTCCTCGACCGCTCCGCGCACATACAGCGAGAGGCCACCCGCGCGCTCGGGGAGCAGCGGTGACGGTCCGATTAGGCTTCTGGGCATGACTGCCGCCGCCGTGCCGCCGACCCGCGCGTACCGAAGGCTCAGCGTCGAGGAGCGCCGCACCCAGCTCCTCGGTGCGGCCCTCACCCTCTTCGCCCACCGGGCCCCCGACGAGGTCTCGCTCGACGAGGTCGCCACGGTCGCCGGGGTGTCCCGGCCTCTCGTCTACCGCTACTTCCCCGGCGGGCGGCAGCAGTTGTACGAGGCGGCGCTGCGGTCCGCCGCGGAGAAGCTGATCCTGTGCTTCGCCGAGCCGGAGGCGGGACCGCCCACCGAGCGGGTGACGCGGGTGCTCGACCGCTATCTCGCCTTCGTCGACGAACACGACACCGGTTTCAGCGCGTTGCTGCGCGGCGGCAGCGTCGTCGGGACGTCCCGTACGACGGCGATCGTCGACGAGGTGCGGCGCGCGGCGGCCGAGCAGATCCTGCTGCACCTGGGCAGGTTCGACGCGGGCACCGGGGCGGCGCCCGGCCCCCGGCTCCGGATGATGGTGCGCACCTGGATCGCGGCGGTCGAGGCCGCGTCCCTGATCTGGCTGGACGAGGGGAAGCAGCCCGCCGCGGCCGAGCTGCGCGGCTGGCTGGTCGATCAGCTGCTCGCGATGCTGACCGCCACGGCCACGACGGACCCGCAGACCGCGTCGGTGGTGGAGGCGCTGTTCACGCTGGAGGCAGCCGATGGTCCGGCCGGCCGACTGGTGGAGCGGCTGGTCCCGGTGACCGGCGGGGCGGCCCGTCTGCCGGCCGGGGACCGATCGGTCAGACTGGGGCGGTGAAAAGCGAGAACACCCCCTTCACCGGTGGCCCCCTGGACGGGCGGGTGCTGCCCGTCCTGGTGGGTGCGACCGGCCATCCGCCCAAGTGGTACGAGGTCCCGGTCCCGGCCGCCGACGGCGGCCCCCCGACCGTGTACGCCTACCGTCGCGTGCCGGCCGGGCACTCCAAGCGGCTGGGCATTCCGCGTGGCTGGGTGTACGAGTACGTCCCCGAGGGGCGGGTACGGAACACCCCCAAGTGGCCCTGGTCCAAGCCGCACTGAGAGCGTGACGGGTGCGGGCCCCGCCCCGGTTTCCGGACACTCTAAGATCGACGCTCTGGTGCTCGGGCACGGTCAGCTAGGCTCGGGCGCGGTCAGCTAGGGGGGATGCGCCATGGAGGCGCCGCGTCAGGACGATCCACGCCGCTTCGGTCCGTACACCGTGCTGGCACGGTTGCGCGAGACCGCGAGCGCCGTGCGGTACCTCGCGCACGACCCGGCGGCCGACGACCCCGTGGTGATCACCGCCGCCCGTACCGAACTCGCCGCGCTGCCCGCCTTCCGGCGCCGCTTCCAGGCGGAGGCCCGCACCGAGGAGCGGCTGGCCGACGACGGGGCCCGGCCCCGGCCGGACGTCCCGGGCGACACCACGGACGCCGAGCTGCCGTGGACTGCCCATCCCTATGTGCCCGCGATGGCGCTCTCCGAGGCGATCGGGTTCACGGGGCCGCTTCCCGAGCGCACCGTGCGGATACTGGGCGCGGGCATCGCCGAGACCCTGGCCCGGGTGCACGCCACCGGGGCCGTGTTCCAGGGCCTGGCTCCCCGGACGGTACTGCTGGCCCAGGACGGGCCGCGGCTCACCGCGTTCGGTCCGCTGGGTGCCGCGGCCGCCGCCGAGGCCCGGCCTGGCGGGCAGTTGTCCGTGCGGCTCGGCTATCTCACCCCGGAGCAGGTCGAGGGCGAGGAACCCGGTCCGGCCTCCGACCTCTTCGTGCTGGGCCTGCTGCTGGCGTACGCGGCGACCGGCACCACTCCGCTCGCCGACGGCCCGGCCGCCGAGGGCGCCGAGCGCATCGCCCGTACGGACCCCGAACTCGGCGCGGTTCCCGAGGAGTTGCGCGACCTGATCGCCCGCTGTCTGGCGAAGGACCCGGCCGACCGGCCGAGTGCGGAAACGGTGGCGGCGGAGCTGGCCCCGGAGGGGGCGGCCGAGCTCGCGCGGGACGGCTGGCTGCCGGAGCGGCTGGTCGCGGCGCTGGCGGAACAGGAAGCGCGCGTAAGGGAGTCGACGGCGTCGGGCCTGCCGCCGGTGACACGGGCGGAGACTCCTGCGGATGTCTCGGAGGCGGCCTCCGCAAAGACCCCCGCGGGCGCCTCGCCCGGCGGAACGGCCGGGGCTCCGGGCGACGAAGCAGGCGACGGAACGGCCGACGGGGGTGACGGGGCCACCGGAACCCCGGCCGGGGAGACCACCGGAGCCCCGGCCGGCGGCTCGTCCGGCGACACTTCCGGGAAGACCGCCGACGAACCGGCCGACGCTCCCCCGACCCCGGCCCCGACGTCCGATGCGTCCGACGCGTCCGGCCGACAGCCCGCACTCGAACCCGTCCCCGCCACGCCGACGGCCCCCACCGCGCCCGCCGATCCCTCCTCCCTCGCCGGGGACACCCGGACCACCCAGCTCAGCGGCATCGGACGTCGCGTCCCGAAGACCGACCGGCCGACCACCCAGCTGTCCGTCCCGCAGGAGCTCACCGGCCCGCAGCCGGGCCCCGACCCGGCCCCGCCCGCCGGGCCCGCGGCCGGCACGGGTTCCGCCCCCGCCCTCCCCGCGGCCCTCCCGCCCGCCACCCCGGCGACGGCGGCACCTCCGCTCCCGGTCCCCGCCGGGCCCACGTCCTCCCCCGCAACCCCGGCCTCCGCCAGTCGGCCCGCCGAGGCCGCGCTCGGTCGGCGCGGGCTGCTCCTCGGGCTCGCGGCCGGGGCCGCGGGACTGCTCGTCGGCGGGGGCGGCGTGCTCGCGCTGGGCGGTGACGACGACGAGGGGAAGACCGACGACCCCAAGCCCGCTTCGAGCCCCGAGGACCCCGCCGTCGCCGGGCTGCCGCCGCGCCCCCGTTGGGTGTACGCCCACCCGGACTCCGAACCGGCGCCGCTCACCGCCACCCTCTGGAACGACCGGCTGCTGGTGCTGACCGGCGAGAACGGGGCGTCCGCCGTCGATCTGCGGACCGGCCGCCGTGTCTGGGAGAACGCGGACGCGGCCCGGGGGAAGGCGGCCGTCGCCGCCGGGAAGTCCCTCTGCTTCGTCATCGGCCCGTCCGAGTTCCTGTGGCTGTCGCCGAAGGACGGCAAGGTCACGCACCGGGAGGCCCACGCGAACCTGTTCGCCGGGGCGCCCGGCCTCACGGTGTCGGAGATCGTCGGCTCGTCCGACCCCGTGGTCTGGTTCACCGGCTCCCACAAGGTCACCGTCAAGGCCCCGCCGCCGAAGAAGGGCAAGAAGCGCGGCAAGGACAAGCAGGTCGTCAAGTCGTACCTCTTCGCCTACGACACCGTGGGGCGCAAGGAGCTGTGGCGGGCCCCCGTGCCCAACGGGCGCGGCCCCGCCGCCCCCGTCCACCGGCTGATCGCGCTCCGGGAGAGCGACATCGTCGTACGCCAGACTCCGGGCACGCTCGCCCCCGAGGAGGTGCACGCCGCCAAGGGGAAGGCCGTCTTCCGGAGCTTCGACCGGAAGACCGGCAAGCAGCTGTGGAGCAAGCCCCTCGGCACCGTCGCACCGGACGGGGCGGCCTCGGGCGACGAGCAGGGCCTGCTGTACGCGGCGGTGGGCGACGACCTCCTGGCGTTCGAGACCCCGTCCGGCAAGCCGAAGTGGACGCTGAACGGCACCGGTGGCCCGTTCGGGACCCCGGTCGTCGGCGGGACACTGCTCCACACCGCCAACCGAGCCCAGGAGGTGGGCACGGTCGAGCGGGAGACCGGACGGCTGCGCTGGCGGCGTTCCACGGAGGTGCTGCCCGGTGCCGCCGCGCCCGCCGTCACGCTCAGCACGACCGGCGGGACGCTGCTGGCCTCGGACAGGTCCCAGGTCACCGCGTTCGCGGCGCAGGACGGGCGACGGCTGTGGAAGTTCCAGGACATCGGGGTCCAGGACCCGAAGGGCGCCGCGGTCACCGCCCCGTACCGGGTGCTGCCGACCGGGCGGCTGGTCGTCGTGCAGCGCGACCGGATGTTCTACGCACTGCCCGTCGCCTGAGCCCGGCGCCTTCTGCCCGGGGCCCGGAGCTTTGGGTTCCGGGCCCCGGGGCTCTGAGCTTCAGGTTCCGCCCGCCGACCCCCGGGCTCCGGGCTCCGGGCTCCGGGCTCCGGGCGAGGAGACCCGGAACCCGGGCGGCGCACCGGCCTCGCCGCCTTCCGGGCGAACCCGTCCGCCGCCGCACGCGCGGTTCTTGCATCTCCCGGCACCGAGTGACCGTATTGTCCCGTTGCGCTCACTCGTGGGGCAATCCCGTGATCGCCCCGTCACCGGAGGTGATGTCGTGTCAGGCAGAGTCCTGCGTACGGTCTGCACCACGACCCTGGCGGCACTCGTCGCGACCTCGCCGGCGGTCGCCGCGCCCCCGGCCCCGGACCCCGCCGCGAGTGGCGCGGCCGGAGCACCCGGTGCCCCCGCGGGCGCGAGCAGAAGCGTCCCCCGGCTCCTGACCGACCTCCGGAAGCTGTACCAGCAGGCCGAGGAGTCCACCGAGACGTACAACGGGACCGCGGCGGAGCTGAAGAAGCGCGCGAAGGAGGCGAAGAAGCTCGACGCCGCGCTCGTCGCCGCCCGTACCGCGCTGGCCGACAGCCGCGACGAGGCCGGGCGGCTGGCGCGGGAGCAGTACCAGGGGCGGTC
This sequence comes from Streptomyces sp. NPDC001732, assembly GCF_053596315.1. Classification (NCBI taxonomy): domain Bacteria; kingdom Bacillati; phylum Actinomycetota; class Actinomycetes; order Kitasatosporales; family Streptomycetaceae; genus Streptomyces; species Streptomyces sp. NPDC001732. The sequence continues at coordinate 980 of NZ_JBSFFY010000016.1, read as the reverse complement.
CGACTTCTCCGCGTACGTGCGGCTCCTGCTGTCCCCCGACCCCGAACACCTCCTGGACCAGGAGCATGTGATCCGGCGGGCGGCGGCCGGGCGGGCGGCGGCCGTGAAGCGGCTCACCGGCGCCGAGAAGCGCGCCGACGAACTGGCGACCAAGGCCCGCAAGGTGCTCGACCGGCAACAGGTCCTGGCCGCGCGGCAGAAGAAGCAGCGGGACACGGTCCGGACCCGGCTGCGAGCGGTGGAGAAGATGCTGTCCACGCTCTCCGGCACCCAGCTCACCGAACTGTCCCGGCTCGAACAGCAGGGCACGGCGAAGGCCCAGGGCGCCCTGGCCGCCTCGGGGGCGCTGTCCTCGACGAGGCCGCCGTCCGGGGCGGGCTCCGCGGCGGTGGCGTACGCGATCGGCCAGATCGGCAAGCCGTACGTGTGGGGCGCGGAGGGGCCGGACTCGTTCGACTGCTCGGGGCTCACCTCGCAGGCGTGGGCGAAGGCGGGCCGGGTCATCCCGCGGACCTCGCAGGAGCAGTGGCGGCAGCTGCGGAAGGTCCCGTTGAACGCGCTGCGCCCCGGTGACCTGGTGATCTACTTCCCGAAGGCCACCCATGTGGCGCTGTACATCGGCAACGGCCTGGTGGTGCAGGCGCCCCGGCCGGGCTCGCGGGTGAAGGTCTCGCCGGTGGCGTCGAACCCGCTGCTCGGCGCCGTACGGCCCGACCCGCAGAGCGCGTCGCTGTCCGCGTACCGCCTGCCGGAACTCCCGCAGGGGGCCTCCTCGGGCTCGGACACGGGTTACGGCTCGTCGTCGGCCCCCGGTCAATAGCCTGCGGGAACGGGGCCGGGAACGAATCCCGCAGGACAGGCACTCGGCGACGGGGCCGGGGGGGGGGGGGGGGGGCCCCCCCGGGCCGGCCCGGCCCGGGGGCGGCTGGCGCGGGGCGGAGGGGGGCCCCCCACAACAGCCCGGGGCACAAATGGGCAAT
>NZ_JBSFFY010000015.1:0-169205 GCF_053596315.1 Streptomyces sp. NPDC001732 | reverse complement strand
AATACATCCAGTATGCGGACGCCCCTCCGCCTTGCGATGCACCGCATCTGACGCCGCGCGCTGATCCACCGGGGATTACGGGACAGCCCTTAGGCTTCCCGCTCGAATGCCGCCCTCCGGCATTCGAGCAGAAACGGTCCGGCCCCGGCCCACCGGGGAGGGCGGCCGGGGTCGCCCGCCCTCCCCGTTCTCCCCGCACCCCCGGCGATCCGGCACACCCGCCACCGCCCGCACCACCACGTTCCCGCCGTACCGCGCCATGCCGCACCGCGACAGGCCACTCACCCAAGGAGTCACCATGCAGACGAACAGTCACCCGCGCACCCGCCCCTGGCAGGGCATCATGGTCGCCACCCCGCTTCCCCTGCGCGACGACCGCACCATCGACTACGACGCCTATGCCGAACACGTGCGACAGCTCGTCGAGGCGGGCTGCGACGGCGTGGTGCCCAACGGATCGCTGGGGGAGTACCAGACCCTCACCGACGAGGAACGCGACCGGATGGTCCGGGTCGCCGTCGAGGCGGCCGGGGACGGCAGCCGCGTCATGCCGGGCGTCTCTGCCTACGGCAGCGCCGAGTCGCGGCGCTGGGCGGAACGGGCCGCCGAGGCGGGAGCCGGGTCCGTGCTGCTCCTGCCGCCCAACGGATACCGCTGCGACGACGCGGCCGTGCGCGCCCACTACGCCGACGTGGCCGAGGTCGGGGTCCCGGTCGTCGCGTACAACAACCCGTACGACACCAAGGTGGACCTGAGCCCGGCCCTGCTCGCCGAACTCCACAACGAGGGCAGCATCGTGGCCGTCAAGGAGTTCACCGGCGACGTCCGCAGGGCGTACGAGATCGCCGAGCGGGCCCCCGGCCTCGACATCCTGGTGGGCGCCGACGACGTACTGCTGGAGCTCGGCGTCGCCGGTGCCGTCGGATGGATCGCCGGCAGCCCGAACATGCTGCCGTCCTGCTGCGTCGAGCTGTACCGGGCAGCGGTGAGCGGCGATCTGGCGACCGCCCTGCCGCTCTACCGGGAGCTGCACCCGCTGCTGAGGTGGGACTCCAAGCCGGAGTTCGTCCAGGCCATCAAGCTGTCCATGGACGTCGCCGGACGCCACGGCGGTCCCACCCGCCCGCCGCGCAACCCTCTGTCCGCCGACGACGCGGCCGCCGTGCGCGCCGCCACGGAGAAGGTCCTCGCCGGGGGCCTGCGCTGAGAACGGCGGCCGGCGCACCCCGCCGGCCGCCGTCCCGTTTCCCCTCGTGACGAACCAGGAGAAGCCATGCAGACACGTCACATCTTCCATGCCGTCGACTCGCACACCGAGGGCATGCCCACCCGGGTGATCACCGGCGGCGTCGGCACCATCCCCGGCGCCACGATGGCCGAACGGCGCAGTTACTTCGAGAAGCACCGGGACGCCGTGCGCACCCTGCTCATGTACGAACCGCGCGGCCACGCCGCCATGAGCGGCGCGATCCTCCAGCCGCCCACCCGGCCGGACGCGGACTACGGCGTTCTCTACATCGAGGTCTCCGGCTGCCTGCCGATGTGCGGGCACGGCACCATCGGCGTGGCGACGGTGCTGGTGGAGACCGGGATGGTGGAGGTCACCGAACCCGTCACCACCGTGCGACTGGACACCCCCGCCGGGCTCGTCGAGGTCGACGTCCGGGTGAAGGACGGCGCGGCCACCGCCGTGACCCTCACCAACGTGCCCGCGTTCAGCGTCGCACTCGACCGGACGGCGGACGTACCCGGCTACGGGACCCTGCGCTACGACCTCGCCTACGGCGGCAACTTCTACGCGATGGTGCACCTGGCCGACCTCGGGCTGCCCTTCGACCGGGCGCACAAGGACGACATCCTGGCGGCCGGACTCGCCCTGATGAAGACGGTCGACGCCACCGACCTGCCCGTCCACCCCGAATCCCCGGACATCCACGGGCTCAAGCACGTGCAGTTCATCGCCCCCGGCTCCGACGCGCGCCACTCCCGGCACGCGATGGCCATCCACCCCGGCTGGTTCGACCGCTCGCCCTGCGGCACCGGCACCTCGGCGCGCATGGCCCAGCTGCACGCGCGCGGCGAACTCGCCCTGGACACCGACTTCGTGAACGAGTCGTTCATCGGCACCTCGTTCACCGGACGGCTCGTCCGGGAGACCACCGTGGGCGGGCTGCCGGCCGTCGTGCCCACCGTCACCGGACGCGCCTGGATCACCGGGACCGCACAATATTTCCTGGACCCGACCGACCCCTTCCCCGAAGGATTCCTGCTGTGACCCTTCCCCTGCTCGGCACCGACGACATCGAGGCCCTGGGGCCGACCGGAGCCGCGGACGCCCTGGAGGCGGCACTGCGCGGGGGGCTGGACCCGGAGTCGGCCCCGGCCCGGCACCATCTCCCGGTCCCCGGCGGGGAGTTGCTGATCATGCCGGCGACCACCCGCCGGGTGACCGGAGTGAAGATCGCCGGGGTCGCCCCCGGCAACCCGGCACGCGGCCTGCCCCGGATCACCGGAAGCTATCTGCTGCTCGACGCCGCCACCCTGCTGCCGCTCGCCCTGCTGGACGGGGCCGCGCTCACCGCGCTGCGCACCCCCGCCGTGTCCGCGCTCGCGATCCGGCACCTCACCGAGCCGGTCCTGCGCCATCTGGTGCTCTTCGGCACGGGCCCCCAGGCGTACGGGCACCTCGCCGCGGTGCTCGCGGAACGCCGGGTGGAACGGGTCACCGTGATCGGCCGCACCCCGCACCGCACCGACGCGCTCGTCGGGCACGCCCGTCGGCTCGGCACGGACGCCCACGCGGGGGAGGCGAACGGGGCGGCGGTCGCCACGGCCGACCTGGTGCTCTGCTGCACCACCTCCGCCACCCCGCTGTTCGACGGCGCCCTCGTGCCGGACGGGGCGACGGTCGTCGCGGTCGGCTCGCACACCCCCGACGCCCGCGAGGTCGACACCGCTCTGGTCTCCCGCTCCCGGGTGATCGTCGAATCGCGGTCGGCGGCCTTGGCGGAGGCCGGTGACCTGCTGATCCCGATCGCCGAAGGGGCCTTCCGGGCGCGGGACGTCGCCGGCAACCTCGCCGAGCTGGTGACCGGCCGGTGCGGCGGCGATGAGCCGGACGGAGCCGGGCGGCCCCGGTTCTTCAAGAGCGTCGGAGCGGGGTGGGAGGACCTCGCCGTCGCCGAGGCGGTGCACCGAGCTTCGACGCCCTGACCAGGTCTCCCGCGACTCCGGGACGGCGGGCCCTCATGGAACGTGACATTGTATTCTGGGGCCCCGCACGGCGCTGGAGGAACAGATATGGCCCGCCTGACGACGCTCAACGCCATCTCCGCGCAGGAGCACTTGCGCGACCAGGTGGGGAACGCCCTCAGGGCGGCGTTGATCGCCGGGGAGCTCCGGCCGGGCGTGATCTACTCCGCTCCCGCGCTCGCCGCCGAATTCGGGGTGTCCGCCACCCCGGTCCGCGAGGCCATGCTCGACCTGGCACGCGAGGGCCTGGTCGAAGCCGTCCGCAACAAGGGTTTCCGGGTCACCGAGTTGACCGAGCAGGACCTCGACGACTTCACCGAGATCCGGGCCATGATCGAGGTGCCCACCGTCGGCCGCATCACCGCGATGGGCCGCACCGAGGAGCTCGAAGCGCTCCGGCCGCTGGCGCGGGCGATCGTCGACGCCGCCGCCGAGCAGGACATCATCGGCTACCTGGAGGCCGACCGCCGCTTCCACCTCGAACTGCTCGGTCTGGCGGGCAACCGCCGACTGGTGGAGGAGGTCGGCAACCTGCGCAAGCGGTCGCGGCTCTTCGGGCTGAACAAGCTCGCCGAGACGGGAAAGCTGGTCCAGTCGGCCGAGGAACACGTGCAGTTGCTCGACCTCATGGTCGCCGGTGACGTGCAGGGCGCCGAGAGCTGCATGCTGGCCCACATGTCGCACGTCAGGTCGCTGTGGGCCGAGAAGCGGGCCGACGGCACGGGCATCGCGGCCCCGCGGGTCGCCACCGTACCGCTGCCGGCCGCGGAGAGCTGACCCACCGGCTCCACCGACCCACCGACCCACCGACCCCGTCGGCGGGCGCCCGTGCACGGACGCCCGCCGACAGGACCGGCCGGAATCAGCCGTCCAGCAGGGCGCCCATCCACTCCTCGATCCCGTCGGCGGTGCGCGGCAGCGCCGACGACATGAGGCGGGCGCCGTCGTTCGTGATCACGAGGTCGTCCTCGATCCGCACCCCGATGCCGCGCAGCGCCCGGGGCAGCGTCTCGTCGTCGGGCTGGAGGTACAGCCCCGGTTCCACCGTCAGTACCTGACCGGCCTCCAGACGCCCGTCCAGATACGCGTCGGCGCGCGCCTGCGCGCAGTCGTGCACGTCCATGCCGAGCATGTGACCGCTGCTGCAGAGCGTGTACCTGCGGTAGAGGCCGTTGTCCGGGTGGAGCGCCTCCTCGGCGGACGGCTGGAGCACACCCCACTCGTGCAGTCCCTCGGCGACGACCCGCATGGCCGCCAGGTGGAAGTCGCGGAAGCGGGCCCCCGGCCGCAGGGCGGCGATGCCCGCCTCCTGCGCGGCCAGCACCAGTTCGTACACACTGCGCTGCACGGGGGAGAACCGGCCGGACAGCGGCAGGGTACGGGTGATGTCGGCGGTGTAGAGGGTGTCGGTCTCCACTCCCGCGTCCAGCAGCAGCAACCGCTCGCGGTCCAGCGGGCCGTCGTTGCGGATCCAGTGCAGCACGCAGGCGTGCGCCCCGGCGGCGGCGATCGTGGAGTAGCCCGGACCGTTCCCCTCCAGCCGGGCCCGCAGATCGAAGACGCCCTCGATCCAGCGCTCCCCGCGCGGGTGCCGCAGCGCCTGCGGCAGGCTGCGCACCACGTCCTCGAACCCGGTCACCGTCGCGTCCACGGCGTGCTGCAGCTGCTCGGTCTCCCAGGGGTCCTTGACGAGACGTAGCTCGCTGAGCACCGCTTCGAGACCGGCCGGGACCGATCGCGTCGACGGCAACGAGCGGCGGGAGCCCAGGAGTTCGTCGACGGACGGATCCACCCCGCCCAGTGCCCGTACCGGCGGCTGCGGTCCGGTGAACAGCTTCTCCCAGGCGGCCAGGTCCGCGCAGCGGATGCCGGTGATCCGGGCCGCCTCCTCCAGGTCGGGCCTGCGGCCGACCCAGAACTCCCCGTACCTGCGATCGCGGTAGAACTCGTGGCCGCCGCGCGGGGACCGGGGGCGCAGGTACAGCACCGCCTCGTGCCGTTCGTCGCCGTCGGGCTCCAGGACGAGGACGTGGCCAACCTGGTCCTCGCCGGTGAGGCCGGTGAGCCAGGCGTAGCCGGTGTGAGGCCGGAAGCGGTGGTCGGTGTCGTTGGAGCGGACGGCGAGCGCGCCCGCCGGGAGCACCAGGCGCTCGCCGGGGAAGCGGGCGGCCAGCCGGGCGCGGCGGGCGGGGGTGAGGTCGAAGGAGGGGACGCGGAGGTCCGTCGGCAGCGGGGACTTGGCCCACCCGGTGCCCATGAAGGCGTCCAGGGCGGGCGACACCGGCAGGTCGTGGCTGCCGGTGCGGGGCGCGGAGAAGGAACGGGACACGGGCTTGCTCCTCGGGGCTCTGAGGGCTCTGGGGGCTCTTGTGGGGGCCGGAGTTCCGGCTTTCCGGCTTTCCGGCTCTCCGGGGACGTGGTGGTGCGGTGGTCGGAAGCCGGTGGTGGCGGCCGGTGCGTCCGGGGCCGCGTGTCACATCCCGTACTCCGACGAGAAGTTGTCGCGCAGATGAATGTGCGTGAGAGGGGTTCCGAAGAACATGTGACATGTGCCATTGTACAGCGCGCAAGGGAGAGGAGTCGTGCTCACGTCACAACGTGAGCGCAGTCAGACCCGGTCCGGCACCGACCTCTTGCATTCCCCCACAACCGCGCCCTGTCGCGCGGTCACCACTCCGCTGGGAGGCGGCACGTGAAGAACCTGAGGGTTCGACAGAAAATAACCGGATTGTCCACTGCGGTCCTGGCTGCATGCCTGGGCGTGGGCCTGTTCACGGCACCGAGCCAGGCCGTCGAGCAGGGCCCCGCCGCGTCGGCTGCGGCCCCCCACTCCCCGGACACCGCCCGGAAGCGGGCGGAACCCCGGACCGAGGACCCCGGTGGTCCCACCGCCGAGTCGCTGACGGCACCCACCGCCGATGCCGCTCATGTCCAGCGCAAGCCGCTCAAGGCCGCCGACCAGCCCCCGCTGTCCGCGTCCAAGGACGCGCTCAAGCGGGACTACGACGACCAGGCCACCGCGCTTCCGAGCCACCCGGCACCTTCCATGAAGGCCGAGAAGCGCCGCGCCAAGAAGCTCGGCACGGCCGCTGCCGAGTGCAACGTCACCGACTTCACCAACAACACCGGAAGCGCCCTGGTCGAGAAGGTCAAGGCGGCCACCACCGACTGCGTCAACACGCTGTTCCGCATCCAGGGCCAGGACGGCTACAACGCCTTCCGCGAGGACCAGATGGTCACCATCGCCGACGCTATGCGCGACGCGTCGGCCTCCTACCCGGGTGACGCCAGCACCGGCATGCCGCAGCTGATCCTCTTCCTCCGGGCCGGCTACTACGTGCAGTACTACGACCCCGACACCGTCGGGGAGTACGGGCCGCGCCTGGTCACGGCCATCCAGGGCGCGCTCGACGGCTTCTTCGGCTCCTCGCACGCCTTCGACGTCACCGACGCCAATGGCGAGAGCCTGTCCGAGGCGATCATCCTGGTCGACAGCGCCGAGCAGAACGCCCGCTACCTGAACATCGTCAAGAAGATGCTGGCGGACTACGACGAGTCGTACAACGACCTGTGGCACATGCGGAACGCCGTGAACAGCGTGTACACGGTGATGTTCCGCGGTCACCAGGTGCCGGAGTTCGTCACCGCCATCGAGGCCGACCCGAGCGTCCTGACCTCGCTGCGTGACTTCGCCGCGAACCACATCGACCTGCTGGGCACCGAGAACTCGTTCCTGGCCGCCAACGCGGGACTCGAACTCGGCCGCTTCCTCAAGGAGGACTCGCTGCGGGACAAGGCGAGCCCGCTCGTGCTCGAACTGATGGGCAAGAGCTCCATCGACGGCCCCACCGCCCCGCTCTGGATCAACCTGGCCAAGATGGTCGACGCCTACGACAAGGGCAACTGCGCGAAGTACGACGCCTGCAACCTCGCGGAGCGTCTCGAGAAGGTCGTCCTGCCGGTGAAGCACACCTGTAGCGACAGCATCACCATCCGGGCGCAGGACATGGCCGCGGAGGAGCTGGAAGCCAGCTGCACCAGCCTGCGCAACCAGGACGCCTACTTCCACGAGGTGGCCCGGGACAACGGTGCGGTCGCCGACGACAACAACAAGACCATCGAGGTCGTGGCCTTCGACTCCAGTGCCGACTACCAGACCTACGCCGGTGTGATCTTCGGTATCGACACCAACAACGGTGGCATGTACCTGGAGGGCGACCCCAAGGCCGAGGGCAACCAGCCCCGGTTCATCGCCTACGAGGCCGAGTGGGCCCGTCCCGACTTCCAGATCTGGAACCTCAACCACGAGTACACGCACTACCTCGACGGCCGCTACAACATGTACGGCGACTTCGCCGCGGGCATGACCACGCCGACCGTCTGGTGGGTCGAGGGCTTCGCGGAGTTCGTCTCCTACTCGTACCGCAAGCTCAACTACGACGCCGCCATCGCCCAGGCCGCGAACCGCACCTACCCCCTGAGCACCCTGTTCGACACCACCTACGAGAACGCCGACCAGACCCGCATCTACAACTGGGGCTACCTGGCCGTCCGTTACATGCTGGAGTCGCACCGCTCGGACGTCGACACCCTGCTCGGCCTCTACCGCAAGGGTGACTGGGACGCCGCCCGTACCCTGCTCACGTCGACCATCGGCAACCGTTACGACGCCGACTGGAACACCTGGCTGGAGGCCTGCGCGGCCGGTGCCTGCGGCGGCGGTTCCACCAACCCGCCCGGTGAGATCACCGAGTGCAAGGACGCCGACACCCGGATGCTGGGCAAGAACTGCATGCGCAGCAACCTGAAGTCCGTCAAGGGCGACTACGCCTACCTGGCCGTCCTCATCCCGAACGGCACCGCCCAGCTGAAGATCACCTCGTCCGGCGGTACCGGTGACGCCGACCTCTACTACAGCGACAAGGAGTGGGCGACCACCAAGGTCAACACCGACAAGTCCGTCGGGGCGGGCAACGAGCACACCCTGACCATCAACAACCCGACGCCGGGCTACCACTTCATCAGCCTCTACGGCAACGAGGCGTTCGACGGCGCCAAGGTCACCACCGAGTTCTGATCCCCACGACCCCCATGGTGCCGGCCGGCCGAGTGATGTTCCCGCTCGGCCGGCCGGTTCCGTCCCGGGGCGCGTCCGCCGGACCCGCTCCGGGGTTCACGACAGCCGCAGCGTGCCGGGCCTCGCGTCGTCCGCCAGGATCTCCACGATCAGGTCGAAGAGCGTCGGCCCCCGCCCGGCCAGCGCCTCGTCGAGCCGCTTCCGCATCGCGGGCCGGTTGGTGGGATGCGCCCGCTCCAGGCTCCGCCGCAGCTGACGGGCCGTCTCCTCGTGGCCCAGGGCCCGTGCGGAGAGCGCGTGGTCCCGCCACTCGAAGACGAAGTCGCCGTCGTCCGGGGTGCCCATCCCGCCGCCCAGACAGTCCGCGAGGGCGTCGAGATTGCGGCCGAAGTACCCGCCGGGGCCGTTCACGGCCTCGCCGATCACTTCCCAGAAGCGTTCCAGGCCGGTGACCCGGGAGCCGTCGATCACATAGGTCACGGTCATGGGAGGGAGCGTACAAGCGCGGCCGGGGCGGCGAGCGCCGGCCGCGGCCCGTGGTCCGGAAGGCCGCGGCCCCGCGTCCGTGATCCGCGCCGCAGGTGGGGGGCTACGGCGCGGACCGGTTCGGAAGTCCGGGCTTCAGCAGCCCGGGTCGATCAGGTCGAAGGTGTCGTAGTGGTCGCTGGTGTAGTAGTCCTCCTGCGCCCGCTCGCCCGTGACGATCCGGCGGGCGCCGCGGGTCGGGGAGCCGGGGGTTATGACCGTGTACTCGTGGTAATAGCCGGTGCTGTGACTGGGGAGGACGCCTTCACGGTTCTGGAAGACGGTGCCGTCCTGCGAGTACGGGAACGGGCCGCCCGCCTCGATCAGATCGAGGGTGTCGTGGGCCTGGGAGGGCAGATCCGAGTAGCAGATGCTGCCGACCGAGTCGGTCGCGGCGGTCGCGGTCGCAGTGACCGGGCCGCCGATCAGGAGAGCGGACAGGAGGGCGGCTGCGCCACCGAGCGTGGTGATCCGTGGGGGGATTCGCATACTCACCATGATGACGCGCGTAGATGCGGTCGCGTCAACGTCAACCGATGTGAATTTTTTGGAAGTTAACCCGATAGGCGTACACGTGACTTCCGTATGTCCTGCGGGTCTCGGACAGGTTTCCGCCCCCGTTCACTTATTGATGAATCGACAAGAGTGGCAGCCCGTCTGTGGGGCATGCATCCCGTGAACGTCTTCCGCGAAAGGGCTTGACGACCGCCCGGCAACAGGGAAGCGGACGGACGGGACGAGAGACCGGAACGACGACCTGGGGGCGATCCACTGTGTGGGCGGGGGACATGACGAAACATCAGGGAGACACCGATTCCATGGAGGACGATGCCTTGCGCGGGCCGGGGGCGCGGGGACCACGGCCGGTCCGGCTGTGTCGCAGACTGGCCCGCGCCGATCTGGCGGCCGTGGGCGAAGTGCGCGGAGCGCTGCGGGATTTCCTGCGCCACCGGTGGCCGGGCGAGCCGGCCGAGGTGGCGGAGCTGCTGCTGAGCGAACTGGTGACCAACGCGTTGATCCACACCGGACACGGGGCGGTCGTCACGGTGAGCGTGGCCCCCGCGAAATTACGGGTGGAAGTGCGGGACTTCGTCTCCGGACTGCCCCTGTCGTACGTACCGGACGCCGACGACGGTACGCACGGCCGGGGACTGATCCTGGTACGGAGTCTCGCGGACGCCTGGGGGGTGAGCGCGCGGGCGCTGGGCAAGGTGGTCTGGTTCGAGCTGGACGGCGAAAGACCCTGACGCGCAGTCGATATTGGTTGCGTCAGGGCCTCGACGGCCGGTCCGCCGATGGATGAGGGCCGTCGCCCGGCCGTCCGGGCGGCGGCTCCGGAAGAACCCCGGGCATCAGCCGAACTGCTGCTCCAGGTCCTTCAGTTTCCGCTCCAGCGAGTCGAGCCGGGGCAGCGCCTGGGTGTCGTCCTCGGCGGTGAGGTCGACGGCGGTCGGTTCATCCGGGTCCCGGTCCAAAGTAGCGGGGCTCGGCCCCGTCACGGCTTGCAGGGATGGCCGGGGGCGCAGGGGCAGTTGTCCCGGCTCGGATATGGCGGGCTCCACGGCGGCCTGTGCGGTGCCCGTCGCGGGGGCGATGGCCTGGACGTCCACGGGGGCGCCCCGGCCGACCCGGTGCCAGGCCCGGTTCTGCCGGTTCAGCGCCTTGATGTGGGCCCGGTCCAGCTTCTCCTGGTCCTTCCTGCGGAGACGGTTCTGCTCCTTCTCCCGCCGGTCCTCACGCACCTCGTCGACGGCCTCGTCCAGGGTGCGTACGCCTTCCAGCAGCATCAGCGACCAGGCACAGAAGGTCTCCCGGGGGGCGCGCAGCCACCGCACGATCCGGATCTGCGGCAACGGGCGGGGCACCAGGCCCTGCTCGCGCAGCGCGGCCCGGCGGGTCTGCTTCAGCGCCCGGTCGAAGAGCACGGCCGCCGAGAGCGACATCCCGGCGAAGAAGTGCGGCGCGCCCGCGTGGTCGATCCCGCGCGGCGCGTGCACCCAGTTGAACCAGGCGGCGGCACCGGCGAACGTCCACACGAGCAGACGCGAGCCGAGAGCCGCGTCACCGTGGCTGGCCTCGCGCACCGCGAGTACGGAACAGAACATGGCGGCCCCGTCGAGGCCGAACGGGACGAGGTACTCCCAGCCCCCGGAGAGCCCGAGATTCTGCTCGCCGAAGCCGACGAGCCCGTGGAAGGAGAGCGCGGCGGCCACCGCCGCACAACAGAACAGCAGGACGTACGAGGCGGTGGCGTACAGGGCCTCCTTGCGTCTGCGGCGCTCCTCGCTGCGTTCCCAGGTGTCGTCGGCCGCGGACGTGTCAGCGGCGCGCTTGCCGCGTGCGACCACCGCCACCGCCGCCAGGACTCCCACGAGCAGCACGGCGCCCGGAAGCAGCCAATTCAGCGATATGTCGGTCAGTCTCATGCGCGGTCCCTTGTGTCGCGTAGGGCATTTCGGGCGACATGATTGCCGAAACCTCCTTGCGCACAGGAGGGTTTCGGGGCAAGAGAACGCCAATGGGTCGGCGGGACGTGCGGATGACCGGGATCTGCTCGAATGCCCGTATGCGGCAGATGAGTTGCGTTCGAATCACGCGACCCGTACGGGCGGTGTCGATCAGCGCGCGGCCGCCAGCTTCCGGACCCGGTCGGCGTCGCAGGTGCGCGGGCAGGTGACGCAGGTGTCCTCGGGGCGCAGGGTGTAGAAGAGGCAGCAGCTCGCCCGGTCGCGGGTGGGCAGCGACTCGCCGTGCGGTCCGGTCAGTTCGCGGAACCCGGCCGAGCCGACGTACGGCTTCGTGGTGCCCGGCAGCAGTGCCTCCAGCTCGGCCATCGCCCGCCGCTCCTCGCCCAGCAGATGGGCGATGTACCAGAGGCCCTCGACGATCTCGTCGGTCGCCATGCCCCACAGCGCCCGCCTGCCGCGCCGCATCCGGGGACCGAAGCCGTCGAGCACCGGGCCGAGGTGGTCGGCCACGGCCGTCAGCACCTCGGCGCGCAGCGCGGCCTCGTCGGGCACCACGCGGGCGCCCGGCAGCGCGGCGGCCGGATCGTCCGGAAGGCAGGCGAACTCCCGCAGCCGCAGGGTCAGATGACCCAGCGTGCGCTGGAACGCCACGTCCTCGACGGGGATCCGGGGCACCCGCCGGTGCAGGAACCAGGGCACCGTCACCAGCAGGCAGGCGGGCCAGGCGTAGCGGTGCAGTCCGAAGCTGGCGACCACGTCGGGGCGGGGCTGCTGCCCGTAGTCCCGCAGCACCTGCGCGTGGTCCCGGGCGAGGAAGGCGTCGAGCGCCGCGCCCCCCGCCGCGAGCTCCTGCGCACCGACCCAGCCCGCGCCGCGAGGCGCCGGCTCGTCGTCCGTCAGCACCTGGGCGCGCAGTCCGGGAAAGACCTCGGCCAGACGCGCGTAGGCGCCGGTCACGGCGGACCCGGTGGCGTGGGGGAGCAGGGCGGGGAGTGTCATGCAGGACCACCGAATCACGACCGTTTGCAGGTAAGCCTTACCTTACCCGAATGGATCGGTGTTTGAACTGCGACGTCCTGCGCCTATCGTGCACAGGGGGCACGGTGCACGCGAGTCGTGCCCGCGTGCAGGCCGAGGAGGTGTCCAGTGGAGCAGGGCGGAGTGCGTGACCGGACGAGGTCGCCGGGCGAAACCGCCGTGCCCGCCTCCGTCCCGGCGGTGGTGCGGGTGCCCGAACAGGTGCGCGGCGAGCACACCCACAGCGAACCGCCCGCCCCGCGGGCCGCGGTGCGGCGGCACTCGGTGCGCGGCCAGATCCTGGACGCGTTGCGCACCGCCCTGGTCGACGGCCGGCTGGCCCCGGGTCAGGTCTACTCGGCCCCCGCCCTCGGCGCACGCTTCGGCGTCTCCGCGACCCCGGTGCGCGAGGCGATGCAGCAACTGGTCGTCGAGGGCGCCGTCGAGGTCGTGCCGAACCGCGGCTTCCGGGTGTCCGAACGCGGCCCGCGCGAACTGGCCGAGCTGGCCGAGGTGCGGGCCCTGATCGAGGTGCCCGTGATGCTGCGGCTGGCCCGCACCGTCCCGCCCGCCGGCTGGTGCGCCCTGCGCCCGCTGGCCGATGCCACGGTGGCCGCCGCGGCCGTGGGCGACCGGGCCAGTTACGCCGAGTCCGACCGGGCCTTCCACGGCGCGGTCCTCGGCCTCTGCGGCAACGAGCAGTTGGTGATGGTCGCCGACGACCTGCACCGCCGTTCCCAGTGGCCCCTGGTGAGCAACCCCGCCACCCGCCGCGCCGATCTGCTCGCCGACGCCGCCGAGCACACCGCCCTGCTCGACGCGCTGATCGCCCAGGACCTGACCGTCGTGCAGTCGCTCGTGCGCGAACACTTCACCGGCGCGGAGGTCTGACGCCGGCGTCCGGAACCGGGGCGGCTCCGGGGCCCGGTTCCGGTTCCGGGCGGCGCGCGCGGCTCCGGTTCCTTTGGCTCAGTTCGCCTCGGCCGCCTGGGGCGGGGGCGGGTCCAGATGCGGGGCCAGCCAGGTCGGCACGCCGCCGAGCAGCCGGAAGAGACGGCCCGCCTCGGCGCGCAGCCGGGTCGCGACCTCCGGCTCCGGCTCCGCGTCCGCCAGCGCGATGAGGGCCGGGGCCGTACCGATCAGATAACCCAGCTCCTCCCTTATCCGCAGACACTCCGTGAAACCGTGCCGGGCCTCCGCCAGCTCGCCCTCGCGCAGGGCGAGCAGGGCGAGCTGACGCCACGTCGAGGAGAGCAGCAGCGCGTCGCCCCGGGCGGCGGCCCCGGCGTGGGCCCTGCGGTACGCGGCGCGCGCGGCCTGCGGCGAGTCGGCGATGTTCTGGGCGATCAGGCCCCGGCGGTAGTCCAGCAGCGGGCGGCCCGGCGCGGACGGGGCGAGCAGGGCCGCGGCGCGGCTCAGGGCGACGCTGGCCTCGTCGGCCCGGTCCCGCATCCCCAGCAGCGTCGACGCGTAGGCCAGATGACCGCGCTCGCAGGCCGCCGCACCGCGCTCCTCGTCGTCGTGGGCCAGGGCCTCGGCGGTGCGCAGGGCGTCCTCGGCGTCGGTCCAGCCCTGGCCGGTGTACAGGCACCGCTCGGTCAGCAGGGCGGTCCGCTGGAGCGCCGCCCCGGGATCGGTGGCGGCGTCGGGTTCGAGCAGGGCTGCGGCGTCCGTCCAGCAGGCGCGC
The DNA here is from genome assembly GCF_053596315.1 of Streptomyces sp. NPDC001732. Classification (NCBI taxonomy): domain Bacteria; kingdom Bacillati; phylum Actinomycetota; class Actinomycetes; order Kitasatosporales; family Streptomycetaceae; genus Streptomyces; species Streptomyces sp. NPDC001732. The sequence continues at coordinate 155,179 of NZ_JBSFFY010000015.1, read as the reverse complement.
GACCGCAGCCGCCATACCGCTGTCTGGAGCGGCGGATCGTCATCGGCTGTCGTTCCGGAACCAGACATGGCGGTATGCACCACATTGCCCTCCCCGAGCGCGCCATCGAGCTGTTGGGTCTGGGCGGAATCTCAGCACGGATCGGCATGCCCGGCCAAGGGGTCGGGTCAATGTCAGGTGAAAAATTTCACAAACGCTCGCGCTTCCCGGAACCCTTGGCGGGCCCGGGAATTCAGCTCATACGCAGGGCGAGGAAGAAATCGAGCTTGTCCTCCAGGCGCGAAAGGTCACGTCCCGTCAACTGCTCGATTCGTCCGACGCGGTAGCGCAGCGTGTTGACGTGGAGGTGGAGCCGGGCCGCGCAACGGGTCCAGGAACCGTCGCAGTCCAGGAAGGCCTCCAGCGTCGGGATCAGCTCGGCCCGGTGCCGCCGGTCGTAGTCGCGCAGCGGGTCGAGCAGCCGTGCGGTGAACGCGCGACGCACGTCGTCGGGCACGAACGGCAGCAGCAGCACGTGCGAGGCCAGCTCGTGGTGCCCGGCCGCGCAGACCCGGCCCTCGCGGGCCGCCGCCACCCGGCGGGCGTGCCGGGCCTCCTCCAGGGCGCCGCGCAGCCCCTCGGGGGAGTGCACGGGCGCGCTGACCCCCAGGGTCAGCCGGCCGTCGTCGGCGAGGCCCGCGGAGAGCGGCTCGCGGACGGCGTCCAGCAGCGCGTCGGCGTGCAGCGCCACGAGCTCCTCCGCCGGCGCTCCCTCGTCCGGGCCGTCGTCCCGCACGGGCGCGGCCACGGCGGGCAGCGGTACGAGGGCCACTGCCTCCTCGCCCGTGTGGGCGACCGCGATCCGGTCCGTCGAGTCGGGGCCGGTGACCGCCGGATCGACGAGGATCTCCTCCAGCAGCGCCTGGGCGACCGGGCCGCCGGCGAGGGCTTCCGCGCTCTCGGGGGCCGGACCGTCCCCGCCCCATTCGACCCGCGCCACCACGACCTGCCAGTGCGGGGCGGTACCGACGCCCGGCAGCAGCACCGGGGCCGCCACCCGCAGCCGGGCGGCGATCTCGGCCGGCGGGGCACCCGTCTGGACCAGCTCCAGGACCTCCTGGGCGAGCCTGCGGCGTACCGTACGGGCCGCGTCGCGCCGGTCCCGTTCGACGGCGATCAGCTGGGTGACGCCCTGGAGCAGGTCCAGCCGGGCGGCCGGCCAGTCGCCCGCGTCCGCCTCCACCGCGAGCAGCCAGTCCGAGAGCGCCGACTCGCGCACGTCCCGGGAAGCGGGCAGGGCGCCGCGACCGGTGTTCCGGATCGGGAAGAGCGAATACGTGATGCCCTCGACCACGGCCCGGTGCGGGGTGCGGCGGCCGGTGCGGACGGCGGCCAGATGCTGCCCGGCGAGCGCAGTGCCGACCGGGCCGGGCAGCGGCGTCCCGCCGGCGCCCGCGATCTGCCGCCCGGTGGGGGAGAGTACCCAGGCGCGCAGGTCGAGGTCGGAGCCGAGCAGGTCGAGCACCACCTCGGGCCCGCCGCCCGCCGGGCCCGAGGTCATCAGCCTGCGGTGCCGGTCCACGACCGCGGCCAGGTCGCCCGCCCGCTCGCCGGACACCTGGCGCACCACGTGCTCGGTGATCGTTGCGAACGCAACGGTCTCGTGGACGGCGAAGAGAGGCAGCCGGTGCCGCGCGCACGCCTCCACCAGGTCGTCGGGGACGGGGCCCAGCTCCGCCTCGCCCGCCGCGAGCCCGGTGACACCGGCACCTGTCAGAATGCGCACGAACGGCTCCGAGTCCGAGGCGTCCCGGCGCCAGGCCAGACCCGTGAGCACCAGTTCGCCGCCCGACAGGTAGCGGCTGGGGTCCCGCAGGTCGGTGGTCATCACGCCGCGGATGGACCGGTCCAGCTCGTCCTCGCCGCCGAGCAGCCGCAGGCCCAGCGCATCGGTCTCCAGCAGTGCGCGCAGCCGCATCTCGTCGCCGCCGATCTCTTTCGTTGGTGCGGGTGAAAACTGGGTATTGAGGTGAGGTCATCGACCCCCGTCATTCGTTCGAATCTACAAGACGAGGGGTTCGACCGGCCAACTCCTTCATGGTTTCGGTGACTGCACCGGGTGGAGCACGGCTTGTGTACTGGGTCACACATCGCGTCAACAACAACATGGACCAGTCGAGGGCCGGCCGTACCCCAGGGCCTGCCGTCGGCCCCCCCGTCTGCCGTACGACGCCTGGCACGCACGCTCGCAGCGTTGCCGAAGGCCCCGGGTGGCTCCGTCACCAGGGCCCTCCGGCGCCTTGCGATCGCACGCACCAGCCGCCGCGCGGCCGTCCTGCGGACGACGACGGCGGGCCGACGGCAGCCCCTGGCCCCCTCGAACGACCCGATTGAGAAGAAGAGAGCCACTCATGGACTTCCTTCGCCCCGCCAGCTGGGAGGAGGCGCTCGCCGCCAAGGCCGAGCACCCCACGGCCGTACCCATCGCGGGTGGCACCGACGTGATGGTCGAGATCAACTTCGACCACCGTCGGCCCGAGTACCTCCTGGACCTGAACCGCATCGGGGAGCTGTCCGAATGGGAGGTGGGCCAGGAGAACGTGAGGCTCGGCGCCTCCGTCCCGTACAGCAGCATCATGGAGCACCTGCGGACCGAGCTGCCCGGACTGGCGCTCGCCTCGCACACCGTCGCCTCGCCGCAGATCCGCAACCGCGGCGGAGTCGGCGGCAACCTGGGGACCGCCTCGCCCGCCGGGGACGCCCACCCGGCGCTGCTCGCCGCCGGGGCCGAGGTCGAGGCCGAATCCGTCCGCGGAACGCGGATGATCCCGATCGACGCCTTCTACACCGGCGTCAAGCGCAACGCCCTCGAACCGGACGAGCTGATCCGGGCCGTGCACATCAAGAAGGCCGACGGCCCGCAGCAGTACTCCAAGGTCGGCACCCGCAACGCGATGGTCATCGCCGTCTGCGCCTTCGGCCTGGCCCTGCACCCCGAGACCCGTACGGTCCGCACCGGCATCGGCTCGGCCGCCCCCACACCCGTACGGGCGAAGGCGGCGGAGGAATTCCTGAACGCCGCGCTGGAGGAAGGCGGCTTCTGGGACAGCCGCACGATCATCACCCCGTCCATCGCCTCGCAGTTCGCCGCGCTCGCCGCCGGGGCCTGCAACCCGATCGACGACGTGCGCGGCACCGCGAGCTACCGCCGGCACGCCGTCGGGATCATGGCCCGCCGCACCCTCGGCTGGACCTGGGAGACATACCGCGGCAAGGGCCGCAGCACCGAAGGAGCCGCCTGATCATGCGCGTCAATTTCACGGTCAACGGCCGCAGGCACGAGGCGGACGACGTCTGGGAGGGCGAGTCCCTCCTCTACGTGCTGCGCGAACGGCTGGGCCTGCCCGGCTCGAAGAACGCCTGCGAACAGGGCGAGTGCGGCTCCTGCACGGTCCGCCTGGACGGGGTGCCGGTCTGCTCCTGCCTGGTCGCCGCAGGACAGGTGGAGGGCCGGGAGGTCGTCACGGTGGAGGGCCTCGCCGACTTCGCCGCCCACCGCTCCCAGGCCCACCCGGGCAGCGGCTGCGCCTCCGGCACCTGCGGCACCGACCCCGACAGGGCCCGGCAGTGGGAGGCCCGGCCGACCGGTGAGGGGGGCCGACCGGCGGGCGAACTCTCCCCGATCCAGCAGGCGTTCATCGACGCCGGCGCCGTCCAGTGCGGCTTCTGCACCCCCGGCCTCCTGGTCGCGGCCGACGAACTGCTCGAACGCAACCCGGAGCCGTCCGACGCGGACATCCGCGAGGCGCTCTCCGGCAACCTCTGCCGCTGCACCGGCTACGAGAAGATCCTCGACGCGGTCCGCCTCGCGGCCGCCCGCGCGGAAGAAACGGTCTGACGATGGGCCTCACCGGAAATCCCACCAGCATCAACCAGGGCACCCGTGCCAAAGGCGGCATCGGCGAGTCCACCCTCCGCCCCGACGGCACCCTGAAGGTCACCGGAGAGTTCGCGTACTCCTCCGACATGTGGCACGAGGACATGCTCTGGGGCCACACGCTGCGCTCCACGCTCGCGCACGCCGAGATCGTCTCCATCGACATCGCGGAGGCGCTCGCCACGCCCGGCGTCCACGCCGTCCTCACCCACGACGACCTGCCGACGTCGGTGAAGAACTACGGCCTGGAGATCCAGGACACCCCCGTCCTCGCCCACGGCAAGGTCCGCCACCACGGCGAACCCGTGGCGCTCGTCGCCGCCGACCACCCGGAGACGGCCCGCCGCGCCGCCGCGAAGATCCGGATCGACTACCGCGAGCTGCCCGTCGTCACCGACGAGGCGTCGGCCACCGCCCCCGGCGCCCCCCTCGTCCACGAGAACCGCGACGACCACCACGCCGGGCACGTGCCCCACCCCAACATCCTCCACCGCCAGCCCATCGTCCGCGGCGACGCGGACGCGGCGGCGGCCCGCGCCGATGTCGTGGTGAGCGGCGAGTACGTCTTCGGCATGCAGGACCAGGCGTTCCTCGGCCCCGAGTCCGGCCTGGCCGTGCCCGCCGAGGACGGCGGTGTCGACCTGTACATCGCCACCCAGTGGCTGCACTCCGACCGGCGCCAGATCGCCCCCGTCCTCGGCCTGCCCGAGGACAAGGTCCGCATGACGCTCTCCGGTGTCGGCGGCGCCTTCGGCGGACGCGAGGACCTGTCGATGCAGATCCACGCCTGCCTGCTCGCCCTGCGCACCGGCAAGCCCGTCAAGATGGTCTACAACCGGTTCGAGTCCTTCTTCGGGCACGTCCACCGCCACCCGGCGAAGCTCTGGTACGAGCACGGTGCCACCCGCGACGGCAAGCTGACCCACATGAAGTGCCGCATCGTGCTGGACGGCGGCGCCTACGCCTCCGCGTCCCCGGCCGTGGTCGGCAACGCCTCCTCGCTCGGCGTCGGCCCGTACGTCGTCGACGACGTGGACATCGAGGCCATCGCGCTCTACACCAACAACCCGCCGTGCGGCGCCATGCGCGGCTTCGGCGCGGTCCAGGCGTGCTTCGCCTACGAGGCCCAGATGGACAAGCTCGCCGCCGAACTGGGCATGGACCCGGTCGAGTTCCGGCAGCTCAACGCCATGGAACAGGGCTCCGTCCTGCCGACCGGCCAGGTCGTCGACTCGCCCGCCCCGGTCGCCGAACTGCTGCGCCGGGTCAAGGCCAGGCCGCTGCCGCCCGAGCGCCAGTGGGAGGTGGCCGGCGAACAGCCCGACGTACGGGCCCTGCCCGGCGGGCTCTCCAACACCACCCACGGCGAAGGCGTCGTCCGCGGCGTCGGCTACGCGGTCGGCCTGAAGAACGTCGGCTTCTCCGAGGGCTTCGACGACTACTCCACCGCCCGGGTACGGATGGAGGTCGTCAACGGGGAACCCGTCGCGACCGTCCACACCGCCATGGCCGAGGTCGGGCAGGGCGGCGTCACCGTGCACGCCCAGATCGCCCGCACCGAACTCGGCGTCGCCCAGGTCACCATCCACCCGGCCGACACCAGGGTCGGCTCCGCCGGTTCCACCTCCGCCTCCCGGCAGACCTACGTCACCGGCGGCGCGGTGAAGAACTCCTGCGAGGCCGTCCGCGAGAAGGTCCTGGAGATGGGCCGCCGCAAGTTCGGCACGTACCACCCCGCATGGGCCACCGCCGAACTGCTCCTGGAGGGCGGCAAGGTCGTCACCGACGGCGGCGAGGTCCTGGCCGACCTGGTGGACGTGCTGGAGGACGAGGCGGTCGACATCGAGCTGGAGTGGCGCCACCGGCCCACCGAGCCGTTCGACCTGCGCACCGGACAGGGCAACGGCCACGTCCAGTACTCCTTCGCCGCCCACCGCGCGGTCGTCGAGGTCGACACCGAACTGGGCCTGGTCAAGGTCGTCGAACTGGCCTGCGCCCAGGACGTCGGCAAGGCGCTCAACCCGCTCTCCGTCGAGGGCCAGATCCAGGGCGGCACCACCCAGGGCCTGGGCGTCGCAGTCATGGAGGAGATCCTCGTCGATCCGAAGACCGCGAAGGTGCGCAACCCCTCCTTCACGGACTACCTGATCCCCACCATCCTCGACACCCCGACCATCCCGGTCGACGTGCTCGAACTCGCCGACGACCACGCCCCGTACGGGCTCCGCGGCATCGGCGAGGCCCCCACCCTGTCGTCGACCCCGGCCGTCCTCGCGGCGATCCGGAACGCGACGGGACTGGAGCTGAACAGGACACCGGTACGCCCCGAGCACCTCACCGGCTCCTGAGCCGCGGCTCCCTCCGGAACCCTCCGGGCGGTGCGTGCCTCCCGGGAACGTCACACTTCCGCCGCACGCGCCGCCCGGAGCACCGCGGTACCGCCGTTCGCGGTACCGCTCACCCGCAACACAGCAACACAGCAACGCCGCAACACCGCAGCATCGCGACACCGGCAGTGCGGGTGACGCCACACGCCACACGCCATGCCACACGTCGCACGCAGCACGTCGCACATCACACGTCGTATCCCGCTCTGCATGAACAGTTCGTCTCGGGCCGTCCCCCGGGTCGTGCCGCCAGCGCAGACATCCCAAAACCCGCGCGCCGATTCCTTGCCGCGGGTGCCCCTGTGAATCTTGGGAGTCAGGCATCATGACCCAGCAGTCAGTGGAGCCCAGGACCAGTGCGGAGGACGCGGGCACCGGCTCGCGCGTTCCGGCCGGAAGATCCTGGCTCGACCGGTACTTCCACATCTCCGACCGTGGCTCCACCGTCGCGCGCGAAGTGCGCGGCGGCATCACCACCTTCATGGCGATGTGCTACATCCTCCTGCTCAACCCGCTCCTGCTGTCCGGCCCGGATGTGACGGGCAACCGGCTCGACCACGCCGGACTGATCACGGCGACCGCCCTGGCCGCCGCCGTGTCCACCCTGCTGATGGGCTTCGTCGGCAAGGTGCCCCTCGCCCTGGCCGCCGGGCTCTCCGTCTCCGGCGTCCTCGCCACCCAGGTGGCACCCCACATGACCTGGCCGCAGGCCATGGGCATGTGCGTGCTGTACGGCCTCGTGATCGTGCTGCTGGTCGTCACCGGGCTGCGCGAGGTCGTCATGAACGCCATACCACTGCCGCTGAAGCACGGCATCACCATCGGCATCGGCATGTTCATCGCGCTGATCGGCCTGGTCAACGCCGGTTTCGTCGGCAAGGGCGCCCCGGTCGCGCTCGGCGTGGGCGGGCAGCTCGCCGGCTGGCCCGTCCTGCTCTTCTGCGTCACCCTGCTGCTCATCTTCATGCTCCAGGCCCGCAACGTGCCCGGCGCGATCCTGATCGGCATCGTCGTCGGCACGGTCCTCGCCGTCGTCGTCAACGCGGTCGTCGACATCAGCCCGAAGGCATGGGGCGGCAGCGCGCCCGAACTCCGGGGCGACGCGGTCTCGATGCCCGACTTCGGACTCTTCGGCCACGTCGACTTCGGGGGCTGGGGCAGTGTCGGCGCCATGACCGTCGGCATGATCGTCTTCACCCTGGTGCTGGCCGGTTTCTTCGACGCGATGGCGACCGTCATCGGCGTCGGCACGGAGGCCGGGCTCGCCGACGACCGGGGCCGGATGCCGGGCCTGTCCAAGGCCCTGTTCATCGACGGCGCGGGCGGCGCGATCGGCGGCGTCTCCGGCGCCTCCGGGCAGACCGTCTTCATCGAGTCGGCGACCGGGGTGGGCGAGGGCGCCCGCACGGGCCTGTCCTCCGTCGTCACCGGCCTCCTCTTCGCCGCCGGACTGTTCTTCACCCCGCTCGCCCAGATCGTGCCGGGGCCGATCGCCGCCGCCGCGCTGGTCGTCATCGGCGCGATGATGATGCAGAATGCCCGGCACGTCGACTGGAGCGACCGCTCCGTGGCCGTGCCGGTCTTCCTGACCGTGGTCCTGATGCCCTTCACGTACTCGATCACCGCCGGTGTCGGCGCCGGGGTGATCTCCTTCGTCGCGATCAGGGCGGCGCAGGGAAGGTTCCGCGAGGTCGGCGCCTTCATGTGGGTCCTGACCGCCGTGTTCGTCGTGTACTTCGCGCTCGGCCCGATCGAGAGCTGGCTCGGCGCCGAGTAGCGCCGGACCCCGCGCACACACCCGTACGACGTCCTCCGCACACCTCTGGAAGGAGCAGCACCCATGCTGGACATCGCCGAAGAGCTCGGCCGGTGGGTCGAGCAGGGCCGTGACTTCGCCGTGGCCACCGTCGTGGCGGTCGGCGGCAGCGCGCCCCGGCAGCCGGGGGCGGCACTCGCCGTCGACCGCGACGGCACCGCGATCGGATCGGTCTCCGGCGGGTGCGTGGAGGGCGCGGTGTACGAGCTGTGCGGGCAGGCGCTGGAGGACGGCGTCCCGGTGCGTGAACGGTTCGGCTACAGCGACGAGGACGCCTTCGCGGCCGGACTGACCTGCGGCGGCGTCATCGACATCCTGGTGACACCGGTCCGGGCGGACGACCCCGCGCGGGCGGTGTTCGCCGCCGCGTTCGCCGCCGCCTCACGAGGGGAGGCGGCGGCGCTCGCCCGGGTCACCGACGGGCCCGCCGAACTCCTCGGCCGTCCACTGCTGGTACATCCCGACGGCTCGTACGAGGGCGGGCTCGGCGGCCATCCGGAACTGGACCGCACGGCGGCCGCCGACGCCCGCGCGATGCTGGACGCGGGCCGCACCGGCCCCGTCACCGTCGGCGCGGACGGCTCGCGCTGCGGACGGCCGCTCACCCTGCTCGTCGAGTCGAGCGTCCCACCGCCCCGGATGATCGTCTTCGGGGCCATCGACTTCGCCGCGGCGCTGGTGCGGGCCGGAAAGTTCCTCGGCCACCACGTCACCCTGTGCGACGCCCGCCCGGTCTTCGCCACGAAGGCCCGTTTCCCCGAGGCCGACGAGGTGGTCGTCGACTGGCCGCACCGCTATCTCGCGACGGCCGACGTCGACGCGCGCACCGTCCTGTGCGTCCTCACCCACGACGCCAAGTTCGACGTCCCCCTGCTGGAACTGGCCCTGCGGCTGCCGGTCGGGTACGTCGGGGCGATGGGCTCGCGCCGCACCCACCTGGAACGCAACGAGCGCCTGCGCGAGGTCGGCGTCACCGAACTGGAACTGGCCAGGCTGCACTCGCCGATCGGCCTCGACCTGGGCGCCCGCACCCCGGAGGAGACGGCGCTCTCGATCGTCGCGGAGATCGTCGCCGAACGGCGCGGCGGCAGCGGTCTGCCGCTCAAGGGCGCGCACACCCCGATCCACCACGAGACGGGCGAACCGCCGACCGCGGTGATCACGTCCGTGGCCTGAACCCGCCCTGAAATCATGATCGTTGGAGGGCGGGTTCCCGCCAAGGCGGCTTTACGCCAGGAGTGAACCGTGCGGTAGCCGGGCTTTTGGCTATTTGATCTGCGCATGACTTCCACTTCCTCCTTCGCACCCGGCCGGGCGAGACCCGTCCGCGCGGGGAGCCGGGCCCTCCTGGTGGCGACCTCGGTCGCCCTGGTCAGTGGTGCGCTGCTCCCCGTGACGGGTTCCGCCTCCGCCGCGGACCGGCCCGGGACGACCGGCCGTCAGGCCGCCGCCCCCCTCAAGGAGTACGACATCACCCTGCTCACGGGCGACGTCGTGCACTACGCGGACGGCGTCGGCAAGCAGGACACCGTCACCGTCGACCGCCCCGACGGCGCGGTCGGCGGCGTGCGCGTCCAGCAGGCGGGCGACGACCTCTACGTCCTGCCCGACGAGGCCCGGTCGCTGATCGCGGCGGGCAAGCTGGACCGCCGGCTGTTCAACGTCCGGGTCCTCGCCGAGATGGGGTACGACGACCGGAGGTCGGACGGCATCCCGCTCATCGCCACCTACCCGGCGAGCCGGGGCCGTTCGCTGCCCGCCGCCCCGCGCGGCGCCGAGCGCACCCGCGTCCTGGCCAGCATCCACGGTGCCGCGCTGAAGGCGGACAAGGACACCGCCCGGTCCTTCTGGAACGACATATCCCGTACCGAGAAGGCCCGTTCGCTCGACAACGGCATCGCCGGGCTCTGGCTCGACGGCCGGGCGAAGGCCGTGCTCAAGGACTCCGTCCCGCAGGTGAACGCCCCGCAGGCATGGGCCGCCGGCTACGACGGCAAGGGCACCAAGGTCGCCGTCCTGGACACCGGCATCGACGCCACCCACCCGGACGTCAAGGACCGCGTCCTGGAGGCCAGGAGCTTCGTCCCGGGCGAGGAGGTCGTCGACCGGCACGGCCACGGCACGCACGTCGCCTCCACGATCGCGGGCTCCGGCGCCGCCTCCGACGGCGCCAACAAGGGCGTCGCCCCGGGTGCCGGCCTGCTCGTCGGCAAGGTGCTGAGCGACGAGGGCTCCGGCGCGGACTCCGGCATCATCGAGGCCATGGAGTGGGCGAAGGCCGAAGGCGCCGACGTGGTCTCCATGAGCCTGGGCTCCCCCGTCCCGGACGACGGCTCCGACCCGATGTCGCGGGCGGTCGACGCGCTCTCCGCCGACGGCGGCCCGCTGTTCGTGATCGCCGCGGGCAACGCCTACGGGGCGGGCACGATCGGCGCGCCCGGCTCGGCAAAGAAGGCGCTCACCGTCGCCGCCGTCGACAAGCGGGACAACCGCGCGGACTTCTCCTCGATGGGCCCGCTGGTGCGGTCCCACGGCCTGAAGCCGGACCTCTCCGCGCCGGGCGTGGACATCAACGCCGCGGCCTCGCAGGCGGTCCCGGGCACCGAGGGCATGTACCGGTCGATGTCCGGTACGTCGATGGCCACGCCCCACGTCGCGGGCGCGGCGGCCATCCTGAAGCAGCGTCACCCCGACTGGTCCGGCCAGCGGATCAAGGACGCGCTGATGAGCTCGTCCAAGCGGCTCGACGCGTACAACCCGTACGAGCAGGGCACCGGACGGCTCGACGTGAAGGCGGCGATCGACACCACGATCGAGGCCACCGGCTCCGTCGCGGTCGCCACCTACGACTGGCCGCACTCCCCGTCCGACCCGGTCGCCGAGCGGACCGTCACCTACCGCAACACCGGTGCGAAGGACGTCACGCTCGACCTGGCCACGGACACGGACGCCGACGCCTACACCCTGTCGACGAAGAAGCTGACCGTGCCGGCCGGCTCCACCGCCGAGGCCGTGCTCTCGCTGGACCCGTCGAAGGTCGCGAACAACACGCAGTTCTCCGGCCAGGTCGTTGCCAGGAACGAGGCGGGCACCGTCGTCGCGCACACCGGCTTCGCCCTGACCAAGGAGCAGGAGCGGTACGACCTGACGCTGAAGCTCCGCGACCGTGCCGGAAAGCCGATGGACGGCACCGTCGTCGTGGGCGCGCTGGGCGACCCGCAGCTCCAGCCCGTCGCGGTGTCCGGCGAGACCACGCTGCGGCTGCCGCCGGGCAACTACACGGCCTGGACGGCCGCGGACGTCGCCGGTGACCGCCCCGACTCGAAGGCCCTGGCCTTCCTCGCGGCCCCCGAGATCATCCTCGGCAAGCCGACCACCGTCACCCTCGACGCCTCGAAGGCCCGCAAGGTGAGCGTGCGGACGCCGAAGGAGACCGAGACCCGGCAGCTGCGGTACGACATGGCGCGCACCGCACCGGACGGCACCGTCCAGCGCGACGCCTACCAGATCCCGATGATGTACGACCAGCTGTGGGCGAGCCCCACGGAGAAGGTCACCCAGGGCAGTTTCTCCTTCCTGACCCGCTGGCGGCAGGGCGAGAAGCTGATCGACCTGACGGCCGGTGGCCAGGACGTGCCGGTCGCCGTGCAGGGCGGTTCGCCCGTCGCGGAGAGCGGCGAGAAGAAGCTGGAGGCGGTCTTCGCGGGCAACGGCGCCGAGGCCGACTACCGGGGCCTGGACGCCAGGGGCAAGGCGGTCGTCGTCCGCCGCAGCGCCGCGGTCGCTCCCGCCGACCGGCTCGCCCACGCGGTGGCCGCGGGCGCCGGGGCACTGTTCGTCGTCAACGACGGCGACGGCGTCCTGATGGAGAGCTACACCCCCTACGGCACCGAGGCCGCCATCCCGGTCGCCTCGGTCCGGCGGCTGGCGGGCGAGAAGCTGATCGAGTCCGTCCGGCGCGGCACGAAGCTGACGGTCGCGCAGCGGAAGTTCGCACGCTACGTGTACGACCTGGTCGACCGCCACGACGGCGTCGTCCCGGACCGCCCGCTGGAATACGCCCCCTCGGCCCGCCAACTGGCGAAGGTGGAGAACACCTTCTACGGCCACGAGGACATGCTCGGCGGCGGCTACCGCTACGACATCCCGGACTACGGCCCGGGAATCGGCTTCGAGGAGTACGAGAAGTTCCCCGGAACCCGCGAGGAGTGGGTCACCCCGCTGCCCGGCGCCTCCTTCTGGTACGAGAACCACTCGGTGTTCAACGCGGACCGGACGGACTTCGCCCAGGAGATGCGCAGCGGCAGGATGGACTACACGGCGGGCCGCACCCACCCCGCCCAGTGGTTCGCCCCGGTCACCCGCCCGCGTCTTGGCACCGGCTACTGGGGTCCGTTCCGCTCCGTGTACAACGACATCCAGTTCAACTTCACACCGTGGACGGACGGCGGCGCCGGTCACTCGGGCGCCATGTCGGAGGACGAGTACGAGACCACCTCCACCGCCTTCTACCAGGGCGACACGCTGATCAAGAAGGTCAAGGGCCGGGCCGGGTTCGCCTGGGACGTCTCGGCCGAGAAGCTGCCGTACCGGTTCGTGCTCGACTCCACCCGGGACGGCGACGTGTGGAAGACGTCCACCCGCACGCACACCGAGTGGAACTTCGTCTCGGGCGCCATGGACGAGAACGGCCCCTTCCAGGCCGACATCCCGCTGCTCCAGCTGGACTACGCCGTCGACACCGACCTCGCCGGTGACGTGAAGGCCGGCCGGTGGACCGAGGTCGGGCTCTCCTCCGGCACGCAGGAGTGGCTGGACGGCGTGGTGAAGGCGACGAAGGCGTCGCTGTCGGTCAGCTACGACGACGGGAAGACCTGGGAAGCGGCGCAGCTGCGCAAGGACGCGGCCGGTTCCTGGACCGCCCGGTTCAAGACCCCGGAGCGGGCCGGCTCGTTCGTCTCCCTCAAGGCGCATGCCGAGGCGGCCGACGGGCTGGGCGTCGACCAGGAGATCATCCGGGCGTTCGGTCTGAAGTGACCTGCTGAGACCCGCCCTCGAAACGGCCGCACACCCCTCGTGCAGGGGTGTGCGGCCCCTCCCGTACCGCATGGCACCGGCTGCCGTCCGGGAGGACCCGGAGAGCCGGCCCTCCGGTCACGAACGGCTGACCGCACCACGGTCCACCGGACCCCGTGTCACCACCCCGCGTGCCACCACGACCGCGCACAGCAGCGCGGGAACCGCCGCGACCGCGAAGCAGACGGCCGGCGACAACCGGTCCACCAGCAGCCCCACGGCGGCGGCGCCCACCGAGGACCCGGCGTTGACCGCCGTGTTGACCCACGCACCCGCCCGGGTGCGCCCGCCCTCCGCCACGGACTCGTCCGCGACGAGATAGGCGGTGGTCAGGGCGGGCGCGACGAACAGCCCGGCAGCCGCGACCACCCCGGCCAGCACGTACACATCGGGCGACAGCCCGGCCACGGCCAGCGCCACCCCCAGACCGGCGGCCGACAGCGGCAGCCGCACCCGGTTCGACGCGCGCCAGGAGACGGCACCGTGGGCCAGCCCGCCGACCGCGCTTCCGGCCGAGAGCGCGGCCAGCACCCAGGTCACGGCCGAGCCCCGGTGATGCTGCTCGGTGAACGCCACCACCAGCAGATCCAGACCGCCCAGGCACAGCCCCACGGCCGCCGCCACGATCGCGGCGTGCCGCACCCCGACGAGGCCGAGCAGCCGCTGCCCGCGGGGAGCGTCCTGCCGGGCCCCGGCCGCCTTCGCCGCCGGGGCCGCGCCCCCGCCGCCCACCGCGGGCGAGGACACCAGGGCCAGGGTGCCCACCAGCACGAGCGCCGCACTGATCGCGACGCCCGCCGCGGGGACGGTGAAACCGATGACCACGCCCACCAGCAACGGCCCGGTGACGTACAGCAGTTCCTCGGCGACGCCGTCCAGGCTGTACGCCCGCCGCAGCAGCTCCTGTTCCGGGACGAGGCCGCTCCACAGGGTCCGCATCACCGGTCCCAGCGGCGGCGTGGAGGCACCCGCGGCCATGGTGAGCGCCCCCAGCAGGACCGGCGAGGCGCCCGGCCGCCAGGTGACGAACGCCAGGGCGGCGAGCAGTGCCGCGTAGGTCCCGGCCATCGGCGGCAGGGCCCGGCGCGGCCCGTACCGGTCGATCAGCGCGGCACGGGCGGGGGAGAGGAGGACACTGGTGGCCCCGAACAGGGCCATGACGGTACCGGCGACGGAGTACGAGCCGGTGACGTCGTTCACCGCCAGCATCAGGGAGAGCGAGACCATCCCGTACGAGAGCCGCCCCAGCAGGGCGGAACCGAAGGTGCGGGCGGCATGAGGGGTGCGCAGGACGGCGGCGTACGAAGGGGTGCGCGCAGGCGCGGGTGACGACGAGAGCATGAGGACGTTCCTCGTGAAGGGCAGCACGACGCACGGCGCTGCGGGCATGCGGGGACACCGAGGGGCCGCACCCGGTGCAACGACGGGGCGCGGTCGGTCACGGGGTCCTACGCACGGGAGAGGAACACGCCGGTCAAGGTACCAGGGCGGACGGCGCGTCGAGAGGGGCTCCGGGGCATCCGCGCGGAGCGGGCGGGCACGAGGCGCGCCGCCCCCGTCCCGGCGGACGGGGGCGGCTTCCTGGACGGCCGGGTGACCCATCGGCTGATGGAGGACTACTGGCCGACCGCCGACGCCGATCCGTCCAGCTCCGGGCCGGAGGCGGAATTCGCCGGGATCTGGCGCGACATGCCCAAGATCGTGTTCTCCTGGACCCTGGAGCGGACCGACTGGAACACCACGATCATGCGGGAGGTCGACCCCGAGGCCATCGAGGCCCTGAAGGCGCAGCCCGGCGGGGACCTGTGTCTCGGGGCGCCGGCCTCGCCGCGACCTTCATGCGGCTGGACCTGATCGGCGAGTACCGCCTCTACGTCCATCCGGTCGTCCTCGGCCGGGGCGAGCCGCTGTTCCCGGCGTCGGCAGGCCGGATCGAGCTGACCCCGGCCGGGACCAGGGCCTTCGGCAACGAGGTGGTGCTCCTGCGCTACGAGCGCCGCGCGGTTGCTCCACCGGAATGAACTCGCCGGGCCGCGGCGCCCCGAGCGGTGCCGCACCGGGCCGCACGGGGCGCCCGCCCCGTATAACGGCCGCACCGTCGCGAGATCTCATGAAAGGACCGGCGATGACACTCGGAGCCGATGAACGTCTGGCCATCTTCGAACTGCTCGCCCTGCACGGGCACTTGGTCGACAACGGTGAACTGGACCGGCTGGACGAGCTGGTCACCGAGGACATCGTCTACGACGCCTCGGCGCTCGGGCACGGCCAGCTGCGCGGGCTTGCCGCCTTCCGCGACATGGCACGGGCACGGGCCGCGGCGAAGAACGGGCCCGTTGGCCACCACGTCACCAACATCGTCCTCACCGAGGCCGGGGACGGCCGGGTGCACGCGCGGTCCAAGGGCATCGGCATCGGTGCGGACGGCGGGTGCGGCACCGTGACCTTCGAGGACGAGATCGTCCGCGGCGAGCATGGCTGGCGGGTCGGCAGGCGCAGGATCGTCCCGCACGGCGTGCCCTCCGGCGCGCCGGACGGGCAGGAGGCGCACACGGCGCAGCAGCGCACGTGACCAGGCCCGTCGCGGCCACCGGAGCCTGCCCGGCGGGAGGGGAACGCCGGTGGCCGCGACACGGGTCGGACCGTCAGTCGGTCAGCAGGCCCGAGGTGTCGATGACCTGACGGATCGCCCGGCCCGAGGCCAGCTCCTCCATCGCCGTGTTGATGTCGGCCAGCGGCAGCGTGCCCGTGTGCATCCGCTCCACCGGCATCAGGCCCGCCCGCCACAGGTCCAGGAACCTCGGTATGTCACGGCGCGGCACCGCGTCGCCCATGTACGAACCCAGCAGGGACTTGCCCTCGCCCGCGAACGCCAGCGCCGGTACCTCCAGCACCCGGTCGGGGGCGGGCAGGCCCACCGAGACGACCTTGCCGCCCCGGGCCACGGCCGTCAGACACTCGGCCATCACCTTCGGGCTGCCCACCGCCTCGACCGCCACCTCGGCGTCGCCGGAGGTGAGTTCGCGGATCAGTCGCGGGGCGTCGTCGGGGGCGAACGCGTGGGTCGCGCCCAGCCGGAGGGCCAGTTCGCGCTTCTCCGGGACCGGGTCGACCGCGACGAGCGGGTACGCGCCGGCCGCGCGGGCGCCCAGCACCGCGGACAGGCCCACCCCGCCCAGGCCGTAGACCACCACCGACTGCCCCGGGCGCAGCGCCGCCGTGTTGATGACGGCCCCGGCACCGGTCAGCACCGCGCAGCCGAACATCGACGCCACGGCGAACGGGACGTCCTTCGGGATCGGCACCACCGACTCCTGGGCCAGCACCGCGTGTTCGGAGAAGGCGGAGACGCCCAGCTGGTGGTGGACCGGGGCGCCGGACGCGTCGGTCAGCAGCGACGGGCCGTGCAGCAGTGCGCCCGAACCGTTCGCCGCGGCGGCCCGCGCGCACAGCGCCGGCCGGCCCGCCGCGCAGTCGGGGCAGAAACCGCAGCTCGGCACGTAGACCAGGGCCACGTGGTCACCGGGGGAGACCCGGCCGACGCCCGGCCCGGTCTCCTCGACCACCCCCACCGCCTCGTGGCCCAGGGCCATCGGCAGCGGACGGACCCGGTCGCCGTTGACCACCGAGAGGTCCGAGTGGCAGAGCGAGGCGGCCGCGACCCGGACCAGCACCTCGCCCTCGCGCGGGGCGCCCAGCTCCAGCTCCTCCACCTCGACCGGGCGGGACTCGGAGTACGGGCGGGCGGTCGACACGCCGCGCAGCACGGCCGCACGGGTCCTCACGCGGCCACCTCCGGACGCGGGGCGCAGCGCAGCACGTCACGGCTCTCCAGCAGCGGGACGACCCTGTCGAGCACGATCTCCCGGAAGTGCGCGGTGGCGCAGTGCGCGGTGAAGTCGGCCTCGGAGGCGTACTCCTCGTACAGCACGATCGCCCGCGGGTCCTCGGTGCCCTGGTGGACCCGGTAGGCGAGGTTGCCCGGCTCCTGCCGGGAGGCGGCGGCCATCGTGTCGAGCAGGGGGAGGACGGTGTTCTCCGCGCCCTCCCTGGTGCGGTAGCGGGCGACGACTACGTAGGACATGGGGGTTACTCCTGGGGTGGTGCGGCGGGCCTCTTCAGGGCGGTGGGCGGGACCGGCGGCAGCTGGTCCCGGCGCAGGTGCCAGAGGCGGGGGTCGGACGTGGCGGCGGCGGCCGAACCCAGGGCCAGCGCCAGCGCGACGTCCGCGGGGGACTCCACGAAGCCCGCGGCGATCGAGGGGGACATCGCGCGCTGGGCCTGCGCGCTCATCCGGCCGATGATCGGGGCGGGCATGATCTCGACCAGGTCCGGCGCCCCGCGCGAGATCGCGTCCGTGGAACGGCGCAGGTTGGACCGGTCGGTGACGAACACCTTCATCATCGTCAGCAGGCCGAGCGGGCGGCCCTTCTCTATGAGCGAGAGCCGGGTGCTGACCACGCCGTGCGCGCCCATGTTCTTGATGAACTCCAGCGCGCCCCGGTCCTGGGCCAGACCGGGGCTGCTGTCCACGTTCACGAACACGGTCTTCCCCGCCCGGCCCAGCGCCGGCACGACCTGGGGCAGTTGCCCCACCGCGAGCGAGGCGAGGATGCACACCTTGGCCGGCGCGGTCAGGAACTGCCGCAGCGGCTGGGTGCCGACGACCGAAGCGACGACCGGCACCTCGGCGAACACCGAGGCGAGCCGGGGGTCGAGCACGGCACCGGACCGGGAGGGGGAAGGGGTCATGGCAAGGACCTGCCTGGGAGGAGGGGTTGGTGGCTGCCGGCCCGGTGTCAGCTCAGCGGGGACGTACCGAATCGGCTGGGAAGGCCCAGTTTGCCAGGGTTGAGGATGCCGGCCGGGTCCAGGGCATTCTTCACCGCGACGAAGGTCGCGAAGCCCGCCCCGAGGGATTCCTCCAGGTAGGGGCCGCGCAGCAGACCGCAGCCGTGGTGGTGGCTGAGCGCCGCCGCGTGCTTGATCAGTACGGCGTTGGCGGCGTCCCACACCGAGCGGTACCAGTCGCGGCGCGACTCGGGAGCCACGTCGCCGCGCAGCGAGAAGTAGACGCAGGCGCCGTCGGTGTACGCGTGGGACTGGTGGGCCGAGGCGGCCAGGGTGCCGTCCACCGACTGGATCGCGGCGACCACCTCGTCGTAGATCACCGGGAGGTCGGTCCAGGACGCGGCCATCTCCAGGGTGTCGGCGACGAAGCCCGGACCCGGCTTGAAGCCGTCGGCGGACTTGCCCACCAGCATCCGCTCGTTCAGCCAGCGCTCGAAGACCGCCCTGCTGTCCAGCTCGGGGCCGTACTCCGCGCAGACCTCGGCCGCCACCTTGATCGAGGCGTCCACGACGGCCGGGTCGCCCTCGTCGGCGACGAGCAGCAGATTGGTCTCCGGGTGGCCGAAGTGGGTGCCCGACTCCAGGGCGTCGTACAGCCGCAGGACGGCCGGGGTGGCGCCGCGCTGCATGATCCTGCGGCAGGCGTCCAGCCCCTCGGCGAAGGTCTTGAAGCCGTACGCGACGGCGTTCGCGTACTCCGGCAGCGGGTGGACCCGCAGCCGCGCCGACACGATCACCCCGAGGGTGCCCTCGGAGCCGACGAACAGCTGACGCAGGTCCGGGCCGACCGCGGCGCGCGCGTAGTCGCCGTACGTGGCCCGGGTGCCGTCGGCGTGCACGACGTCCACGCCGACGACCATGTCCTCGATCTTGCCGTACCGGGTGGAGAGCTGACCGGCGCCGCGGCAGGCGATCCAGCCGCCGACCGTGGAGACGGCGAAGGCGGACGGCCAGTGGCCGGTGGTGACGCCGTACTCCTCCTGGAGCTGCTTCTCGAAGAGGTCGCCGAACATGCCGGCCTGGACGTCCACGATGTTCGACTCGGCGTCGAAGCCGGTGATCGCGTCCAGCCCGCAGACGTCCAGGACGACGCCGCCGAACACGGGCAGCGCCGCGCCCGTGACGTTGGAGCGGCCCGCGGACGGGGTGACCGGGACGCCCGCCTCGTGGCAGATCCGCAGCACGGCAGCGACCTGGTCGGCGTCGGCCGCCTCGACGACCACGGCGTTCGGCGTCGCGGGACGGCCCTCGGTCTCGCCGATCATCGACCCGGCCCACCAGTCGCGGGTCCGGGTGACGACCTCCTCGCGCGAGGTGTGCACCGCGTGCGCGGCCTCGCGCAGCGCCTCGACGACGGCCGCGGGAACCTCGACCGGGTCCACCTGGAGCGCGGCCTCGCCGTCCCCGACCGGGGTGTTGCGCGCCCACTTCGCGAAGCTGGGGGCGCCGACGGTGTAGTCGCCCCGGTTGAACGGATGGGTGATGGTCTGACGGCTGATCATGCTGCTGCCCCTTCGAGGAGTACGGACTTTTCGTGACGGACGGCCGCGAGGTACTCGGCGACCGAGCGCTCGACCTCCGCCTCCGTGAGGTTCAGTTCCCGGCCGAGGATCGCTCCGACGGCCCCGGCGGCGTCCACGGACGCGTCCCGGGCGAACAGCCGGGCGCGCAGCCGGCGCGAGAGCACGTCGTCGACCGAGCGGGCCAGTTCGGCGCGGGCCGCGTACACGACCTCCGCCTTCGTGTACGGGAGTCCCGCGACGACCGGCTCGGCCAGCGACGGGTCGTCCTGGATCAGGTCGCCGACGAACCGGGCCTCGGTGCCGAAGCGTTCGCCCAGGTGCGCGGCGATGCCGCCGGACGCGGCGACGGCCTCGGCGTCGTACCCGGCGCCGCCGAGCAGCGGGAGGTCGACGGTGCGGCTGCGGCCCCTGCGGCCGAGCACCGTCATCACCTTGTCGATGACGAGTTCGCCCATGTGCCGACTGGTGGTGAGCTTGCCGCCGGTCACCGTCACCATGCCGGTGCGACCGATGGTGATGTGGTGGTCGCGGCGCATGTCGAGCGTCGCGCCCTCCTTGCCGCCGACCAGCGGACGCAGACCGCCGATCGAGCCGACCACGTCGTCCGGGGTGAGCTTCCCCTCGAAGGCGGTGTTGGCGCCCTCCAGCAGGAAGTCCATCTCCTCGCGGGTGCAGTGCACGTCGTCGGGGGAGCCCCGGTAGTCCTCGTCGGTGGTGCCCAGCACGACGCTGTTGCCCCAGCGGGTGCAGGTCGCGCGGCGGGCCCGGCCGGGGATCGGCACGGTGACCGTGCAGTTGATCCGCACCTTGTCCCACGGCACCACGATGTGGACGCCCTTGGCGGGCCGGACCTGCGGCCTGTGCCCGTCGTCCGCCTTCGCGTCCAGCTCGTCGGTCCACACCCCGGTGGCGTTGACGACGGCGCGGGCGCGGATGTCGATGCTGTCGCCGTCCGCCGAGACCCGGGCCCCGGACACCCTGCCCGCCCGCATCAGCAGGCCCTCGGCCCCGGCCCCGTTGAGGACCGTCGCGCCGAGCGCGGCGGCGGTGCGGACGATGGTGAGGACGAGCCGGGCGTCATCGGTGCGGGCGTCGAAGTACATCAGCCCGCCCTTGAGGTTCTCCGAGCGCAGCGTCGGCGCCTGCGCGAGGACCTCGGGAACGGTGAGCCGCTGGTGGAGCTTGCCGATCCGCCACCCCCCGACCAGGTCGTACGTCCACAGCAGCCCCTCGAAACCCTTGGCCAGACGGGCGTCGAACACCCCCTCCTTCTCCAGCACCGGGAAGAGGAACGGCAGCCGGTGCACCAGGTGCGGGGCGTTCTTCCGGAAGCGGTGCCGCTCCAGGAGCGAATGACGGACCAGATTGACGTTGCCCTGCTCGATGTAGCGCAGACCGCCGTGCACCATCTTCGAGGACTTCGACGAGGTGCCGGACGCGAAGTCGTCCTTCTCGACCAGGGCCGCGCGCAGACCGCGCGAGACCGCGTCGAGCACGGCGTACGCCCCGGTGATGCCGCCGCCGATGACGAGCACGTCGTAGGTGTCGTCGGCCAGCCGGCGCTTGAGGGCCGCCCGGTCGAGCAGCAGGGGCGTACGGCGGGTCGCCGCGGCGGAGCGCCGCGGTTTCCTGGCGGGCATGGTGATCACAACATCAACTCCTGGTGTTCCGGTGCGGTGGCCGCGTGGTCGGGTGCGGCCACCGGGGCGACGGCCGGGGCCGTCAGCGAGGGTCATGGGGTTCGGGGGCCTTCAGCGGGAGCAGCGCGGGATCGTCCAGATGGGCGATCAGCACGTCACGCCAGGCGCACCGCTGGGCGGCGCGTTCGGCCGCCGTGATCGAGGGTTCGAAGATCCGGCCCTGCGGCTGCGCCTCGACGACCTCTTCGAGCGAGGACCACAGGCCCTGGGCCACCCCGGCCAGATAGGCGGTGCCGCGCAGGCTCGCGGTCGCGGAGTCGGAGACCCGTTCCAGTGGCAGACCGGTCAGGTCGGCCTGGATCCGCATGAGCGGGTCGCTGCCGGAGACTCCGCCGCCGACCCGGAGCCGGGTGAACGGGGTGCCCATGGTGTCGGCGACGCCGTCGATCAGGTCGCACACCGAGTGCGCGATCCCGTCGAGGACGGCGCGTGCGAGATCGGCGCGGGTGGTGGCGAGGGTGAGCCCGGTGAGGGAGGCGGTGGCCTCCGGGTGCCAGACCGGCGTACGGACCCCGGCGAGCGCCGGGACGAAACGCGGGGTGCGGCCCGGCCGGGTGGGGACCCGGCCCGCTTCCTCACCGAGCTCCTTCGGCGAGGCGAACAGCCCCAGGCCGTCGCAGAGCCAGCGCAGCGCCGAACCCGCCGTGGAGGTGTACGCCTCCAGGCTGTAGTGGCTGGTGCCGCCCTGCCGCCGGCCGGGCTGGGCGAGCACCCCGGAGATGTCCGGCCGGGGCAGGGCGGGCGTGGTGCCGGTCGCCGCGTCGACGAAGGCGCCGGTCCCGTACACGCACATGCCCTGCCCGGCGGCGAGGCCGCCGAGCGCGACGAGTGCGGCGTGCTGGTCGCCCATGGAGGCGGCCAGCGGGACGGCGATGCCGAGGGCGGCCGGGTCGGTGGTGCCGAATCCGGCGTCGTCGGAGCGGAGCTCCGGCAGCAGGTCGAGGGGGAAGCCGAGGTGGCCGATCCACTCCTCGTCCCAGGCGTGCCGTTCCAGCAGGTAACCACCGGTGGAGGCGGCGTTCGTCGGCGTGGTGGCGTGCACGGCGCCGCCGGTGAGGCGCCAGATCAGCCAGGTGTCGACGGTGCCGAAGAGCAGTCGGCCCGCGCGGTGCGCGGCGGCCGTCTCCGGGTGCGCGGCGATCTGCCGGGCGGCCCAGAGGAAGGGGGAGCGGGCGCCGACCGGCCGGCCCTGACGGGCCAGCAGGGCGGCGTCCCACTCGGTCCCGTACGCGGTCAGCTCGGCCGCGTGGCGCCGGTCCTGCCACACCACCGCGGGCAGCAGCGGCCGTCCGGTGACCCGGTCCCACAGCATCGCGGTGGCCCGCTGGGTGGAGAGGGCCACCGAGGTGATCCCGATGCCCTCCGCACGGGCCCGGCCGACGGCCCGGCGCGCCACCTCGACGGTGGCGGTCCAGATCTCCATCGGGTCCTGCTCGACCGAGAGGTCGTCCGGGTGGGCGACCTGGATCGACCGGTAGAACACCTCGTGGGCGGCCCCGGAGTCGAGGACGACCCCGGCCCTGGTGCCCGTGGTGCCCTCGTCGATGGACAGCACACCGCGCCGTGGGGCGGCGCCGGGGAACGTCTGCGTCATGGCAGCCCTTTCGTTGCGGGCATCGCGAGCGAGCCGTGCGGAGGGATACGGAGGGGAGGGGACCATCGTGGGGTGCGACGGGCCCGGCGGCCGGTCAGCGCGCGGCCGCGGAGCGGGTGGATTCCGGCGCGTCGGTCCGGGCGGCGGACCCGCCCCGTCCGGCGACCTCGTCGGGGGAGGCGGCCCTCGTCGGGTCCCACTTGATCGCCAGACAGGTGATCAGGCCGAGCAGCGGCACGACGGAGAGCACCAGGAAGGTGTCGGCGAGCCCGAGGGAGTCCTTGATCTGCGGGAAGACGTACAGCCCGACGACGCTGCCGAAACTGCCGACCATCCCGGTGACCCCGGTGCCGAGCGCGCGGACGTCACTGCTGTACGAGAGCGCGGCGATGGACTTTCCGTTGGCGCCGGGGCCCGCGGAGTGGCAGAGGATGAACAGCACCGGCAGCAGGAACGCCACGGCCGTGGGCACCTTCTCGAAGGTCAGCCCCATCGCGAGCAGCGCCACGAAGACCCCGGCGAACCCGGCGGCGGAGCTGAGCCGCAGCCCGAGCCGGCGGCCGAAGTACGCGGAGAGGAGACCGCCCGCGATGCCGAAGGCGTTGAAGACCATCGAGCCGATCGTCGCCTTCTCGAAGCTCTCGCCGAAGATCGCCAGGCTGATCAGCGGGAGGTACCAGCCGACCGCGAAGTACTGCATCGACTGCCCGAGCGAGATGACCGAGGAGAGGACCGTCCGGGGCAGGTACTCGCCCTTGAACAGCAGCCCGGCCTGGCGGAAGCCGATGGCGGGTGCCTCGGCCGCGGCCCGGGTCACCTCGTCGGGCCGGCCGGCGACGGCCTCGATCCCGTAGATCCGGTCCAGGTTGGCGACGGCCTCGTCCAGCCGGCCCTTGCTCGCCAGCCAGGTGGGACTCTCCTTGAGCATCAGCCACTGGCCCACCAGCAGGACGCCCGCGACGACCGCGGCCGAGCCGACCGACCAGCGCCAGATGTCCGCGCCGACGTCCAGGTTGAAGAAGACCAGGGCGAGCGCGAGGTTGCTGGTGGTGGCGACGTACCAGACGGCCTGCCACAGGTTCAGCCGACCGCCCAGCTTCGCGGGGGTGTACTCGGCGAGCAGCGCCATGGCGACGGCGAAGTCGACGCCGTACGCGACCCCCACCAGGACCCGGCCGAGCCAGACCGTGGTGAAGTCACCGGCGAAGGCGGCCAGCAGGGCCCCCGCGATGGCGAACACCTTGGCGATGAGCAGCGGGGGGACGCGGCCGATCCGGGTGGCGAGCCAGCCGCCCACCGGGTTGAAGACGATCGCCAGGGCCGGAGCGGTGGCCGTGAGTACCGACACCTGGGTGCTGGTCAGCTCCATCTGGGTCGTCATCGGCCCCAGACCGGCGCTCAGCGCGGCGTTCGAGTAGGCGTCGAGGAACAGCCCGCCGAACACGAGGAACCAGATGACCCGCGCCCGGCCGGTGATCCTTCCCAGCCCGTCGATGAGCGCAACGACGTCGCCGACGCCTTTGACACTCGGACGTTGTGCCATGAATCCGCCTTCGAGGAAGACCCATCGGTGGCACGGGGAGCACAGAAAAACAGGCACGACGAAACCACCGACAGGTGGTCTGTGTCTGTGCCTGTCAAAACACTGCGGAAAGCGCCGCAGCACGTGAACTGCAAGAAGTACGAACTACGCAGTGAGGTTAAGAACGAGTCGGGAGAAACGTCAAGGGTTTCCGGAAGGTTGCCCGGACATTGCGTGCGTACGACGCCGCGGGCGGTGCCCCGCCGGCCCGCCGTCCGAGTGGCGGGCCGACGGGCGGACGGGCGGGGCGGCACGGCACGGTCCGTGCCGCCCCGCCCGTGGCGGTGTCCGGGTCCGTCAGCGCCCGGCCTGCAGCGCCGCCCAGGTCTTGGCCCCCACGACGCCGTCGGCCACCAGGCCCCGGCTCGTCTGGTAGCTGCGCACCGCGGTCGTCGTCGCCGGTCCGAAGCTGCCGTCGACGGCGACCGTCGAACCGAGTGCCGCGGTCAGCGAGCGCTGGAGCCGCTTCACCGCGTCGCCCGACGCGCCCTGCTGGACGGCCGTCGTCGAACCGGCCGACAACAGCGCGGTCCAGGTCTTGGCCCCCACGACGCCGTCGGCCACCAGGCCGCGCGCCTTCTGGTAGGAGATCACCGCGCTCTTGGTGGTCGGCCCGAAGCTGCCGTCCACCGCGCCCGCGTTCTGGCCCTGCTCGTTCAGCAGCTGCTGGACGGCCTTGACCTGGGCGCCCGTCGAGCCGCTCTGCTGGGTCGCGTACGCGGTGAAGCTCAGCCCGTCGCTGCTGTCGCCGCCACCGGTGTCCCCGCCGACCAGCTGCATGTAGCGGTTCCAGTCCCAGTACGGGCCAGGGTCGGTGTGGTCGTTGCCCGGCGCCTCGCTGTGCCCGAGGATGTGCGCCCGGTCCTTCGGGATGCCGTACCGGTCGCACAGGTGCTTGGTCAGGGCCGCCGAGGAGCGGTACATCGTGTCCGTGAACCAGGACGGGTCGTCGATGAACCCCTCGTGCTCGATGCCGAGCGACGAGGCGTTGGCGCTCCGGGCGTGGTACGCGGTGTCGCTGTCGCGCACCGTCTGGGTGATCTGGCCGTCGGAGGAACGCACCACGTAGTGGGCGCTCACCTCCGCCGCCGGGTTCTGGAACCAGCTGATCGAGCCCGCGTACGAGCCCTGCGTGACGTGGACGATGATCTTGTCGATCTTCGCCGTGCGGCCCTTGGTGTAGTTGTTCGTGTGGGCCGCGGCCCACAGCGCCGACGGGTAGTCGGTGCTCTGGGTGCGCACGCCGGTGGCGGAGAGCGAGCCCTTCTGCGGGGCTACCGGACGGCTCGTCACCGAGATCCGCTCGCCCCCGGGCGCGACGGCGTCGAGCCCGTCGGCCAGGAAGGTGTAGACGGTGTCGGCGTACAGGGTGGCGAGGGCCCCCTGCGAGCCGCTGTACCGGGCGACCACCGGGTACCAGGCGTCGATGTCGTCGCGGTCCCGGGCGTCGAGGCCGAGCTTGTCCGCGTGGGCGCGCAGCACCGCCGCGCCGCCCATGATGTTGGCCCCGGTGTCGGTGCGCAGCTCGGAGAGGGATTCGCCGGTGAGGTCGGCGGCCCGCTCCAGCGACCGGTTGGTGGGGTTGCTCACCAGGTGCATCACGCCGTAGCCGTTCGCCTGGCTGGGGCGTCCCGAGTGGCCGTCGAGGCGGGTCTCGCCGTAGCCGACGGCCGCGAGCAGATCACGCGGTACGTCGAACTCCGCGGCGGCCCGTGCGAACGCCCGGTTCATCGGGTGGTCGTCGCCCGGGGCGGCGAGGGCCGGGGTACCGGTCACGGTCAGGACGGTGGCGGTGAGGGCCGCGAGGACGGAGGCACGGCCCGTCGTGAGGGCGGCGGAACGTCTGGGCATACCTGCTCCTGCTCGGTGGGGGGTGTGGGGGAGAGAGGAATGGCCCCCGGGCCCGAGTGGGGTGGGCCGAGGGGCCATGAAGCCCGCCCAGACTATCTATCTGTTAAGAGCATGACAATCATCTGTCGGTGTGTCGAACTGCCCGTCACTCCAACGGAGTTGAGTCGACACCGAGAGTCGCCCGGAAGGGGCCGGCGACCTCGCCCGGAAGGCCCGGGGACCTGCCCGGCGACCGGGCCGCCGGTCGCCGGGCGAGGGCGGCCGGTCGTCGGGCAGGGACAGGGGCTCGGGGCGGGGAGCCGTCCTACCAGCGGTCGCGGTGGATGACGTCCGCCACCGGACGGCGCCGGACCGGGCCGAAGTTGCCCTGCGGCCACCCGACCGGGACGGCGGCGTAGGTGTGCATGTCCTCGGGGATGCCGAGGACCTCCTTCCACTCCTGCTCCAGCATCAGGTGCCAGATGGTGATGTTCGCGGCGAGCCCCAGGGCCCGTGCGGCGAGCAGGAGGTTCTGCACACCGGGGTAGACGCAGGAGCCCTCGGCGAGCGCCTGGAACCGTGTCCCGGTGTTCGCCATGTGCTCGGTCGCGGCCGGGCCGAGCGCCCGCGCGGAGGCCAGCAGCCCCTCCTCGTCCAGCCGGGGCTCCGGGAACCGGTAGCAGGGCACGATCAGTGCCGGGGTGTCGGCGAAGTGGTCGCGCTGGTACTCGATCGCGGCGACCATCCGACCGTACGCCGCCTCGTCCATGCCCTTCGGCGCGTACTTCCCGGTCGTCGCCAGATAGGCGTCCACGCACCGCTGCCACAGCGGCGCGAGACGGGCCATCACCTCGCGGTCCGTCACCACCACGTACTCGTAGCACTGCATGTTGCCGCCGCTGGGGCCCCAGACGGCCGCCTGTATCAACTGCTCCAGCGTCTCGTCCGGCACCGGTTCCGGCTTCAGACGGCGCATCGCGCGCATGGTGGACATCGTGGCGAAGAGCGCCGGTCCGTCGGTCCGATTCGTATCGATCGTCATGATCGCGGAGTGTACGGGCGAAGTGCGGCAGGAGGGAGAGGCGGATGTCTGCCCGGGAGGCCCTTCCCATGACCCCTTCCGGGTGGTTCTCCGTCCCGGACGGTTCCTCTCCCGGACGGGGCCCGTGACCGCCGACGCGCCGGGCGGCACGGGCCGATGGATTCGCACACCCGGCCGCCCTGCCGTCATACGGGGGAACGCGGACCGGTTTCTTCTTCGCGAAGGCGTATAAAGGGTTCCTCCGGACCGGCCGGCGTCCCCCGATGGCACTCACCCCTCACGCGGCAGGGCGTCACCGCGTACGAGAGCGCAGGAGCGCCGCATGAGCACGGCAGAAGAGATCAACGACTTGCTGGTGGCGAACTTCGGGACCGATCCCCTCGCCATCCATCCCGAGGTGCCGCTGCGTCACATCGGGCTCGATTCCCTGGCGTTGGAGGAGCTCCGGCTGCTCATCGAGGACCGGCTGGACGTCGACCTGGACGATGTGCACCTGACCTCGCGGGACACCGTCGGCCAACTCGTCGGCGCGGTGCATTGCAGGGTCGCCGCGTGACGGGCCGCCCTTACCGCCCCGAGCCGTTCGCCGCCGCCGTCACCGGGATCGGCCTGGTCACCTCGGCGGGCACCGGGACCGGGGCCACCTGGAGCGCCGTCACCGAGGCGTCGGACGCGCCCTCGGTCCTGCACCGGCCCGAACTGCACGGCCTGCCCTGCGACTTCATATACACCATCACCGACCTCGACCCCCGGGCCCTGCTCGGGGTGGCCACCGCGCGGCTGATGGACCGCTTCTCGCAACTGGCCGTCATCGCGGCCCGCGAGGCCGTCGCCGACGCAGGTCTCGACCCCCTGCTCTGGGACGGCGGACGGGTTGCCGTCGTCATCGGTTCCGCACACGGCGGACTGCCCTTCTACGACGAACAGCACACGGTCCTCACCGAACGCGGCGCACGCCGGGTCTCCCCGAAACTCGCCCCGCTCACCGTCGTCAACGGCGCCGCCAGCAGCGTCTCCACCGACCTGGGAGCCCTCGGACCGAGCCAGGCCGTCTCCACCGCCTGCTCCTCCGGGACCGTCGCCATCGGCACCGCCCACCAGATGCTCCGCGCCGGGGCCTGCGACATCGTCGTCGCGGGCGGCGCCGAATCGGTCTGCTCCCGGCTGCTGATCGCCAGCGCCTGCCAGTTGAAGGCCGTCTCCACCCGGCGCGACGACCCCAAGGCCGCCTGCCGCCCCTTCGACACCCACCGCGACGGGTTCGTCGTCGGCGAGGGCGCCGGACTCCTCGTACTGGAACGGCCGGAGCACGCCCTGGCCCGCGGCGCCACCATTCGCGCGCACCTCGCCGGTTACGGGGCCGCCTGCGACGCCTACTCCGCCGTCGCCCCCGACCCCGGGGGCCTGGGCATCGAACGGGCCCTGCGCACCGCACTCGCGGACGCCGGGGTCGACGCCCGGGACATCGGCCACGTCAACGCCCACGGCACCTCGACCGTCTCCAACGACCTCGTCGAGGCGACGATGCTGCGCCGAGTCCTCGGCGAACACCCCCTGGTCACCTCGACGAAGGCGATGACCGGGCACACGCTCGGGGCGGCCGGCGGCATCGAGACCGCGCTGACCGTCCTGGCGCTCCAGCACCAACTCGTACCGCCCACCGTGAACCTCGACGCCCCCGACCCCGGGATCCCCGTCGACGTGGTGAGCAAGGAGGCCCGGCGGGGAACGTTCGACGCGGCCGTCAAGACCTCGCTCGGTTTCGGCGGGCACAATGCCGCACTCGTTCTCACCAGGCCCTGACCGGAAACCGAGAGACACGGAGCCACCATGGCCGACGAGATCATCCGGACCCTGTCGGTGGACGGACTGCGCTACGGCTACCGGGTCCTGAGACAGCCCTCCCCGCGCACCGAACCGGTCCTCGTGCTCGGCGGCGCGCTCCAGGGGATGTACGGCTGGCCGCAGATGGACGACCACCTGGGACCGTTCGCCTCCGTCGTCACCGCCGACCTGCCCGGCATGGGGGACGCCGACCCCCTCCCGGAAGGCACCGGCTACGACGTCCTGTACGCCGCCGTCGCCGGGATCATCGACGACCTCGGCGTGCCGAAGGTCAACCTCTTCGGGTTCTCCTACGGCACGTCGATCGCCTTCGGCTGCGCCCGGCGCGATCCCGGCCGCGTCGCCCGGTTGGTCCTCGGCGGGGTGCCGTCCCACATCACCGGCGAGCAGCGCGACCGGTGGAGCCGGGCCGTCGGCCGACTGGAGAGCGGGGACATGGAAGGGCTCGCCGCCCTGGCCGCCGGGGTGCTGATGTGCCAGGACCCGGAGCGCCGGGTCCACCGGGGCGAACTGGCGCGGCGTTATGTGCGGCGGACGTTCCTGCACGCCCTGAACCACTCCCCGCACGCCGCGCGGTCGTTGCAGCGGGCGCTGGAGCACCGGCCGGACTTCTCCGGCGGGCTGACGGGCGTACCGGCTCTCGTCTTCGCCGGTGAGCACGACACGGTGACCCCGCCCGAACGACAGCGTGCCTTCGCGGCCACGATCGAGGGCAGCCGGTTCGTCACGATCGGGGAGTCCGACCACTGGGTCGTGCTGGAGCGCCCGGACGACGTCGCGGACCTCGCGGCACGCTTCTTCACCGATCGTCCGCTGGAGTCGGCCCCCGGCCTCGCCGCACTTCCCGCCCAGTCCCGCGCGGCGTCGTCGCGGGCGGCGTCGTTGCGGGCGGCGGGACCGTCCGCGACGACGCGGTGACACGGGCGGAGGGCGCGCGGCCCCGGGCCGGGGGAGGGCCGGCTCTCAGGCCCCGGGGACGCGGTCGAGGAAGCCGCTGACCGAGGCGATGCGCCCGTCGTCGGCGAGGGTGATCACGTCCGACCCGGCGGCGGGCGCCGAACCGTCGGCGGTGGAGACCAGGTCCCAGCCGAAGCGCACGATGTCGTGGTGCCCGTCGGGGGTGCCGGTCAGCCGGAATTCGAAACCGGGGAACTGCTGCTGGGCGCCGCTGATCGTGGCCGCGAGCCCTTCGTGGCCGCGCACGTCGGCCAACGGGTCGGTGTAGGTGGCCTCCTCGGTGAAGGCGGCCGCGACGGCCTTCGCCAGGTCCTCGGGCGTGGCGGCGTTCCAGGCGGCGAAGTAGCGCCGGACGGCGTCCTCGTACATGGCCATCGGGTGTGTCCTCTCCTCGCGGTCCGGCCCGGGGGCCGGCTTCCGTGTGCTGGTGAGAACCACGATGGCCGAAGGTGCGGAGGGCGTCGATTACCCACGAGGTCATGCCCGGGGCCACGCGCGAGGGCGGGGCGGCTTTTTCCGGGCGCGGTGGCCTGGGGCGTTCCCGGCCGGGCGGGACTTTCGAAATACGCCCTAACCGTCCGACACCACGTGCACGGCCGCTTCCTCGGCCGATGCCCCCGCCCCGTCGATGCCGACGTCCTCGGCGGCCAGGGTGTCCGGCTCGTCGATGTCCAGCTGCCGGGTGAGCCGGCCGGCGCGCACCGTGCCGACCTCGTCGTCCCACGGCTCGCCGTCGCCGTCGGACAGGTCCCCCACACCGTCCCCGTCGCCGTCGGCCCCGGCGATGTCGGGCAGTTCCCTGGCCAGCCGGCTCTCCAGCGATTCACCGGTGTGCTGCTCGGCGGCGGTGGTGCCCAGGTCCTCCACCGCCCATGGCCGCTCGGGCGGGGAATAGCCCTCGTCGAGCGCGTCGGTCAGACCCCGGTGGTCCAGGGTGTCCTCGACGTCGAGTTGTTCCATGGGGTCCGAGGCCTCCGGCTGCTGGGGCTGGTAGACGTCATCTCCCCTGTCGGCATCATTCATGGTGTGTCCCTTCCCGCTCCTCGGGGATCCCGGTCGCACATGCCGTGCATGCCGTGCACGCGACGCATACGACTCGGGACAAAAGGGGGTCTTCGTGCGGTGTGTGCCCGAATGTCGTCGAACCGTCCGTACGGGTTCAGGATAAGTGGCCGGGGCGGGAGGCCGCTGCTCGGGCGTGACGGGCCGGACGGAGGGACCATGGAAGGTACAGGGGGAAGATGCTTTGCCCCACCCGTCACGGGAGGCCGCCATGGATTACCCGGAGAGCTACCAGTTGGTGTTTCAGGCGTCCGCAGTGGAGGACGACACGGTGACCGTCTGGCGCACGGCCCAGTCGGGGGCGGGGGGATACCCGGTCTACGAGGACGAGACCGGGATCGTGCGCGCGGAGATCAGCGACCGGGGCGAGGTGCGCATGCTGGCCAGCGGCGGACACCAGGTGCTCGGCACTCCGCTCGTGGTGCGGGAGATGAAGGACGAACAATTGAGCACGCCCCGCGGTGACGCCGGACCGGTGTAGGGGACCGGTGCGGATGCGGTGGGCGCGGGCGGAACCAGCGCTGACAGACCGGTGCAGACAGAACCGACACGGACGGAACCGGCGGGGGCGGAATGGGCACGGACAGGGTGACGCCCCGCGACCCGGACGCCCCGGTGGGCCGGTCGCGGGGCGTCGGGCCCTGCGGTGCGTGCGCCGTCCGCGATCAGCCCTCGGTCCAGCCGCGGTTCTTCGCGAACTGCAGCAACCCGCGCCGGATCTGCAGGATCTGAGAGCCCGTCAGCGTCGGCGCCGACTCCAGCAGGACGTCGGTGACGTCCCGCGTGAACTCGGCCGAGCTGAGTACGTCGCACAGGGCGTCGTCGTCCGACGCCCCGGAGACCGCCGCGGGCCTCGGCGGCGTCACGGGCTTCCCGTCGGGCCCCTCGGCGAGCCGGACCGACGAGGCCTTCAGCCCGCGGTCGCCGTCCTCGATCTCGAACTCGACCGCCGTACCCGTATGCACGTACGACTCGGGGATCAGCATGTCGTTCACATGGAGAAAGACGTCCTCACCACCGTGATCGGGCGCGATGAACCCGTATCCCCGAGCTCCGTCGAACCGCACGACGCGACCAGAAACCACACCGACCCCCAAACAAAGAACCGGGCCCCTTGCCCGTTCGCCACACATGGCTCGACCGGAGAATAGCCCCGGTCGATCGGGTCGCGCGACCCGATCGCAACAATCGGTCCCGGCCCGCTCCCGGCGGGCGCGCCTGCGGTACCGGCCCCGTTCGTCCGGGCCCGCCCGGGGGCGGGGGGCGTCGCCGGACGGCCCGGCGGGGCGTACGCATCGATGTACGTACTCCAATGAGGACCGAAACTGTCCGCAAGAGTGCGTACCGTGCCGTTCATGGCCGTCACGAAGCATGCCTCCGCCACGAAGAACCCCGCCGCCGGGAAGAACTCCGCCGTGTCCGCGGTGCTGTCCGCCCGCGCGCTGAACCGCGCCACGCTGGAGCGTCAGCTGCTGCTGCGCCGCACCGCGATGTCGGCGAAGGACGCCGTGGAGCATCTGGTCGGCCTCCAGGCGCAGAACACCAAGCCGCCCTACTACCAGCTCTTCGCCCGCCTCGACGGCTTCGACCCGGCCGAGCTCGCCGGGCTGCTGGAGTCCCGCGAGGCGGTCCGCATGGTCACCCTGCGGTCCACCATCCATCTGCACACCGCGGCCGACGCGCTCACCCTGCGCCCGTTCGTCCAGCCGGCGCGCGACCGGGAGCTCCAAATGTTCCGCAAGGGGCTCGTCGGGGTGGACCGGGAACGGCTCCGGTCGCTCGCCCGGGAACTCGTCGAGGAGCGGCCCCGGACGCCCAAGGAGATCCGCGGGGCACTGGCGGCCGAATGGCCCGACGCCGACCCGCAGGCCCTGGGGACGGCCGCCCGCTGCCTGCTGCCGCTGGTCCAGGTCACCCCGCGCGGGGTGTGGGGGAGGAGCGGCCGGGTCGCGCTGACCACCGCCGGACACTGGCTCGACGGCGCCCCGGAACGGGTCCCCTCCCCGGACGACCTGGTCCTGCGCTACCTGGGAGCCTTCGGGCCCGCCTCCGTCCAGGACATGCAGACCTGGGCCGGACTGACCCGGCTGCGCGAGGTCTTCGAACGGCTGCGCCCGCGGCTGATCACCTTCCGGGACGGGAACGGGACCGAACTCTTCGACCTGCCGGACGCCCCGCGTCCGGACGAGGACACCCCCGCCCCGCCCCGCTTCCTGCCCGAGTTCGACAACGTGCTGCTCGGCCACGCGGACCGCACACGCGTGATCCCGCAGCAGTACCGGGGACGCAACGGGAAAGGCAACCAGACCTACGGCACGGTGCTGGTCGACGGCTTCCTCGCAGCCGTCTGGCGACTGGGCACCGGCACCGGCACCGGTTCCGGGGGGACGGTCCTCACCGTGCAGCCGTTCGGCAGACTCGGCCGCGCCGACCGCGACGCCGTCACGGAGGAGGCCGCGCGGATGCTCACCACCCTGACGGCGCGGACGGCACCGGACACCGTCGACGCGCACGGACACGACATCCGGTTCGCGACGTTCATCGACTTCGGATGAGGACGGCGCGCGTGAGGACGGTGCGCGGCGGGCCCGGCACGGAAAACACCCCGGGCCGGCTCAGGGAAGCAGCCCCGCGCGCCGCGCCGCCACCACCGCCTCCAGACGGGTGTGCGCCCCCAGCTTGCGCATCGCCGAACGCAGATACCCCTTGACCGTCTCCGGCCGCAGCCCGAGCCGCTTCGCCGCCGCCGCGTTCGTCGCCCCCGACGCCACACAGGCCAGCACGTCCACCTCGCGCGGCGCCAGCCGCACCCCACAGGGCTCCGACGTGCGGAAACCGGCCGCCGACGCGAGCCGCCCGCACACCGACAGCAGCTCGTCGCGCAGGGCCGGGTCGACGACCTTCGGTACCAGGGAACGCAGCTCGCGGTGCGCCTCGCGGACGTCCTCCCACGCCTCCGGGGCCGCCCTCGGGTCCGTCACCTGCTCCCGGGTCGCGGTCAGCAGCTGCTGCACCTCGTCCCGCACGACCAGGGCCTGCTCCACGTCCCGGGCGGCGGACACCGCCGCGTCGAACGTGCGGTCCCCGAGCGTGACCGGCTCGCGCAGCGCCCCGTACAGCACTCCGCGCACCCTGCGCCGCACGACGACGGGCACCGCGACCACCGAGCGCAGCCCCTCCGCCGCCACGGCCAGGTCGTACTCGTGGCTGATGTGGCGCGAGGAGTGGTAGTCGGTCACCGCGCACGGCCGGGACAGGGCGATCGCCTTGCCACCGAGCCCGCTGCCCGCCGAGATGACGAGGCCGCGCAGAGCGGTGGTCTGCGCCCCGTTCAGCTCGGCGATGCGGGCATGGCGGGCATCTGCGAGCAGTCCGCCGAAGGCCACGGGCAGCCCGCTGGTCCGGCGCAGCCGCAGCAGCGCGGCTTGCATCTCGACCGCATCGACGGATTCCGGCACGCTGACGCCTCCCTGACCGGCCCGGGGCCTCGGTCACCCCTTGCTGCACCCCCGTTCGGGGGTGGTGAGACCTGGGTCACTGTTTACATGATGTTAAGTGACCGGTCCGGTCCGCAATGAGGAGGGCACATGTCGGCAACCAGTGCGACGGAAACGTTCCGGGCCGCCCGGGACTTTCTGCTGCGGCACCGTGAGGACTACCACGCGGCCTACGAGGGCTTCAGCTGGCCGCGCAGCGACCACTTCAACTGGGCGCTCGACTGGTTCGACGTCATCGCCGAGAACAACGACCGCACCGCCCTGCACATCGTGGAGGAGGACGGCGGCCGCACCGAGGTGTCCTTCGCGCAGATGTCCGCCCGCTCCAACCGGGCCGCGAACTGGCTGCGCGCCCGGGGCGTACGGGCCGGCGACCGCGTCCTCGTCATGCTCGGCAACCAGGTCGAGCTGTGGGAGACCGCCCTCGCCGCGATGAAGCTGCGCGCCGTCGTCATCCCCGCCACCCCGCTCCTGGGCCCGGTCGACCTGTGCGACCGGGTGGAGCGCGGCCGGGTCCGGCACGTCCTGGTACGGGACGCCGACACCGCCAAGTTCGACGAGGTGCCCGGCGACTACACCCGGATCTCCGTCGGCGCCGACGTGCCCGGCTGGCTGTCGTACACCGGCGCCGACGAACAGCCGGAGACCTTCGAGGCGGACCGGGAGACCGACGCCGACGAGCCGCTGATGCTCTACTTCACCTCCGGCACGACCGCCAGCCCCAAGCTCGTCGAGCACACCCACATCTCCTACCCCGTGGGCCACTTGGCGACGATGTACTGGATCGGCCTCAAGCCCGGGGACGTCCACCTCAACATCTCCTCGCCCGGCTGGGCCAAGCACGCCTGGTCCAACCTCTTCGCGCCCTGGAGCGCCGAGGCGACCGTCTTCATCTTCAACTACACCCGCTTCGACGCCGGCCGGCTGATGGCGGAGATGGACCGCTCGGGCGTCACCAGCTTCTGCGCCCCGCCCACCGTCTGGCGGATGCTGATCCAGGCCGACCTCTCCCAGCTGAAGACCCCGCCGCGCGAGGTCGTCGCGGCCGGCGAGCCGCTGAACCCGGAGGTCATCGAGACGGTGCGGCGTGTCTGGGGCGTCACCATCCGGGACGGCTTCGGCCAGACCGAGACCGCCGTGCAGGTCGCCAACACCCCCGGCCAGCTGCTCAAGGCCGGTTCGATGGGCCGGCCCAGCCCCGGTTTCAAGGTCGAGCTCCTGGACCCGGTCACCGGTGAGCCCGGCGCGCTGGAGGGCGAGATCTCCCTCGACCTGTCGGCCCGCCCGGTGGGCCTGATGACCGGCTACCACGGCGACCCGGACCGGACCGCCGAAGCCATGGCCGGCGGCTACTACCGCACCGGCGACATGGGCTCCCGCGACGAGGACGGCTACATCACCTACGTCGGCCGCGCCGACGACGTCTTCAAGGCGTCCGACTACAAGATCTCGCCGTTCGAGCTGGAGAGCGCTCTGCTGGAGCACGAGGCGGTCGCCGAGGCCGCGGTCGTCCCCGCCCCCGACCCGGTCCGGCTCGCCGTCCCGAAGGCGTACGTCGTCCTGGCGGAGGGCTGGGAACCCGGCCCCGACACGGCGAAGCTGCTGTTCGAGCACTCCCGGTCGGTCCTCGCCCCCTACAAACGGGTCCGCAGGCTGGAGTTCGCCGAACTGCCCAAGACCGTCTCCGGCAAGATCCGCCGCATCGAACTGCGCGAGCGCACGGCCCGCGGCACCGGCACCGAGTACGACGAGGGGGACCTGCGATGAGTGAGCTCTCCTACGCGCACGGCGCCGACACCACCCCGTTGCTCGGCGACACCATCGGGCGCAACCTCGACCGGGCGATCGAGGCGTTCGGCGAGCGCGAGGCGCTGGTGGACGTCCCGTCGGGGCGGCGCTGGACGTACGCCGAGTTCGGCTCCGCGGTCGACGAACTGGCCCGCGCGCTCATGGCGTCGGGCGTGGCCAAGGGGGACCGGGTCGGGATCTGGGCGGTCAACTGCCCGGAGTGGGTGTTCGTGCAGTACGCCACCGCCCGCATCGGCGCCGTCATGGTCAACATCAACCCCGCGTACCGGGCGCACGAGCTGGAGTACGTCCTGAACCAGGCCGGGATCTCGCTCCTGGTCGCCTCGCTCTCGCACCGCACCAGCGACTACCGCGCCCTGGTCGGCCAGGTCCGCGCCGGCTGCCCCGCGCTGCGCGCCGTGCACTACATAGGGGACCCGACCTGGGACGAACTGCTGGCCACGGCCGGGGCGGTGACGCCCGGACAGCTCGCCGCGCGCGAGGCCGAGCTGTCCTGCGACGACCCGATCAACATCCAGTACACCTCCGGCACGACCGGCTTCCCCAAGGGAGCCACGCTCTCCCACCACAACATCCTCAACAACGGTTATTTCGTCGGGGAGTCGATCGCCTACACCGAGCAGGACCGGGTCTGCCTGCCGGTGCCCTTCTACCACTGCTTCGGCATGGTCATGGGCAACCTCGGCGCCACCTCGCACGGCGCCTGCATCGTGATCCCGGCCCCCTCCTTCGAGGCCGCCGCCGTCCTCGCCGCCGTGCAGCAGGAGCGCTGCACCTCGCTCTACGGCGTCCCCACCATGTTCATCGCGGAGCTGAACCTCCCCGACTTCGGCTCGTACGACCTCTCCTCGCTGCGCACCGGCATCATGGCCGGATCGACCTGCCCGGTCGAGGTGATGAAGCGGGTCGTCGCCGAGATGCACATGGCCGAGGTGTCCATCTGCTACGGCATGACGGAGACCTCGCCGGTCTCCACCCAGACCCGCCGCGACGACGACCTGGAACGCCGCACCGGGACCACCGGCCGCGTCATGCCGCACGTCGAGATCAAGGTCGTCGACCCGGTGACCGGGGTGACGCTGGAACGCGGGAGGACGGGCGAACTCTGCACCCGGGGCTACAGCGTGATGCTCGGTTACTGGGAACAGCCCGAGCGCACCGCGGAAGTGATCGACGCCGGCCGCTGGATGCACACCGGCGACCTCGCGGTGATGCGGGAGGACGGTTACGTACAGATCGTCGGCCGGATCAAGGACATGATCATCCGGGGCGGTGAGAACATCTATCCGCGGGAGATCGAGGAATTCCTCCACCGCCACCCGAAGATCGCGGACGTGCAGGTGGTGGGCGTTCCCGACGACACCTACGGCGAGGAGGTCCTGGCCTGTGTCATCCCGAGGGACCCGGCGGACCCGCCGAGCCTGGAGGAGGTGACCGGGTACTGCCGCGAGCAGCTGGCCCACTACAAGGTCCCGCGGCGGCTGCAGATTCTGGAGACCTTCCCGATGACGGTCAGCGGGAAGGTCCGGAAGATCGAACTGCGGGAGGGCTACGGCCGGTAGGACCCGACCGGCCCGGGTGCGGTCAGGCGGCCTCGATGATGTCGCCGGTACCGCCCCGGGTCGCGGCCGCCCATTCGATCAGCAGCACCTCGTAGGCCGCGGATTCCACGGAGGACCAGTCCTGACCGGCCCGGGCGTCCACGAAGGCCCGTATCGCCTCGTTCGCCTGGGCGGCGGAGCGGGGCTTCGAACGGGTCGCGCGCGGTCTGTCGGTGGATGGAGTGTGCCGTGCAGTTAAAACCATGGGCACTACTTTAGGGCCCGCCACTGACACAGGCCGAACATTTGTGGTGCCCTGGCCCGAACGTGACCGATTGCACTCACTGCGGTCTTCCGGTTCCGGTAAGGCGCGACTGGTGTGCGGCGTGCGGGATTTCGCGCCGCATGCAGACCCTCGGCCAGCGGTCCAGGCCGTGTTCGGCCTCCTCCGCCCTGATCTTCCGCAGCCCGTCGGTGAGTTCCGCTTCGCCGAGCGTGCGGAAGCCGAGCCGGGCGTAGTACGGCCCGTTCCACGGCACGTGCGAGAAGGTCGTCAGGGTGAGCGCGTCCAGCCGCAGACCGGCCGCCCACCCGTCGAGGTGGGCGATCAGGGCGGCGCCCAGGCCGCGCCGGGCGGCGGACGGATGCACGGAGACCTGCTCGATGTGGGCCGCCCCGTCTACCGGATCGGCGATCAGATAACCGACCGGGCGGTCGTCGGGGTCCGCGGCCACCCAGGCACGGCCGGCCCGGCGGTACTCGTCCAGCAGGTCGAGGGGCGGGGGATCGTCGTCCGCGACGGCGGTCATGCCGAGCGTGCGGAACGGCTCACCGGCGGCGCGCTCGATGTCCTGGAGCAACGGAAGATCGGAGCGGCGGGCGGTACGGATGCGCATGCGTCCAGTATGTCGCCCCGGTCTCCTCCGCTCGCCCGGGGCCGGACGCGCGGGCGCCGCGGTCCGCACGGGCGCCGCGGTCCGGGCATGATCCAGACGAAAAGACCCTAAGGGCTGTCCCGTAATCCCCGGCGGGCGCGCGACGACAGCCACTTCCCCGAGCTCTCGGCTGCGCTCGAGCAGGGGAGACCCCATCCTCGCTGCGTTGTCGGAACGTCCGAATACATCCGGTATGCGGACGCCCCTCCGCCTTGCGATGCACCGCATCTGACGCCGCGCGCTGATCCACCGGGGATTACGGGACAGCCCTCAGGCCCCGGTGCCCAGCAGTTCGTCGGCCGGGCTGTTGACCGGCTGGGGCGTGCCCGTCGCGTCCATCATGAACAGCGGCATGCCCAGTCCGTCCGCGCGTGCCCCGGCCTCCGGCTCGTATCCCGCGAGGGAGAAGAACACGCCGGTGGCCGACGCGCCCAAAGCGTGCAGCCAGAGGCACTCGACGTCGCGCAGGGCGGTCGCGCGGGCGGCCGTGTCGACCTGGGCCAGCAGCCCGGGGGCCCGCAGGTCGATCCGTGCGGGGGAGGGGCGCGACGGCCGTACGACGTCCTGGTAGCCCAGCCACCGCAGGTACCGGGCCGCGGTGGCGACCGCGTCGTCCGTGCCGAGGATGGCCGCGGGCCGGAACGCCGGCCGGGGCACCGGGGCCGTGCGCGGCAGCGGGATGTGGGACGGCGGGGCCGCGTCGTCGGGGGCGGGGCCGTCGCCGGGGGCCGCCACCGGCCGGACCGGTATGCGCAGCACCGCCCCGCAGGGGCAGCACAGCTCCGGCTGCGGCCACTGGTCGTGGCGTCCGCAGGCGCGACAGCGCACCGTCACCCAGTCGTCGTTCCAGGTGCGGTGGGTGATCGGCACGACCGGGGCGCCGGGCAGCAGGGGCGGGGCGGTCGGGGCACCGCACGGGCAGGGGTACACCGGGCCGCTGTACGCGTGGTCGCGGCGGCAGGCCGGGCAGCGTACCGGCACCGACTCCACGATGGTCTCCCTCCGGGCCCGGGGCCGTCCCGCGGCGGGGCCGCTCCGGCGCACGGGACGCGCCGGTGCCGGCCGGTGGGCCCACTCCGTTCTCCGTCCATGGTTCACCAGGAGCGAGGCCCTGGGGAGGGACTTGGCACATTTCGCGGGCCGTGGCGGGCGCACGGTCCGCTCCGTGCGCCGTCCCTTGACGGCTGTCGGGGCGCACTTTAGATTGACTTCCACATAACAGAATAAAACTTCCGTGATACGGAATTGGTGCTCTCAGGTGGCGCGACAGAGCCCGAATCCGCCAGGTCCCAGCAGGAGCACTCAATGCCTCGAATGACCGCCGCCCGAGCGGCAGTTGAGATCCTCAAGCGCGAAGGCGTCAGCAACGCGTTCGGTGTGCCGGGCGCGGCGATCAACCCCTTCTACGCGGCCCTCAAGGCCTCCGGCGGGGTTCACCACACGCTCGCCCGGCACGTCGAGGGCGCCTCCCACATGGCGGAGGGCTACACCCGGGCCCGGCCGGGCAACATCGGCGTCTGCATCGGCACGTCGGGGCCGGCCGGCACCGACATGATCACCGGCCTCTACTCGGCCATCGCCGACTCGATCCCGATCCTCTGCATCACCGGCCAGGCCCCCACCGCCGTGCTCCACAAGGAGGACTTCCAGGCGGTCGACATCGCCTCGATCGCGGCGCCGGTCACCAAGGCCGCGACCACCGTCCTGGAGGCCGCCCAGGTTCCCGGCGTCCTCCAGCGGGCCTTCCACCTCATGCGCACCGGCCGGCCCGGCCCCGTCCTCGTCGACCTGCCCATCGACGTCCAGCTCACCGAGATCGAGTTCGACCCCGACCTGTACGAGCCGCTGCCGGTGCACAGGCCCGCCGCGACCCGCAAGCAGATCGTCCGCGCGCTGGAGCTGCTGAACGCCTCCGAGCGCCCGCTGATCGTCGCGGGCGGCGGTGTCATCAACGCCGACGCGTCCGAATTCCTGGTGGAGTTCGCCGAGCTGACGGGCATTCCGGTCGTCCCGACCCTGATGGGCTGGGGTGCCATCGCCGACGACCACGAGCTGAACGCGGGCATGGTCGGCCTGCAGACCTCGCACCGCTACGGCAACGCCAACTTCCTGGAGTCCGACTTCGTCCTCGGCATCGGCAACCGCTGGGCCAACCGCCACACCGGCAGGCTGGACGTCTACACGCAGGGCCGCACCTTCGTCCACGTGGACATCGAGCCCACCCAGATCGGCAAGATCTTCGCCCCCGACCTCGGCATCGTCTCCGACGCCGGGGCGGCGCTGGAACTGTTCGTCGAGGTGGCGCGCGAGCTGAAGGCGGACGGGAGGCTCAAGGACCGCTCGCGGTGGGCCGCCTCCACCCAGGAACGCCGGGCCGCGCTGCAGCGCCGCACGCACTTCGACAACGTGCCGCTGAAGCCGCAGCGGGTGTACGAGGAGATGAACCGGGCGTTCGGGCCCGAGACCCGGTACGTCACCACGATCGGCCTCTCCCAGATCGCCGGCGCCCAGATGCTGCACGTCTACCGGCCGCGCCACTGGATCAACTGCGGCCAGGCCGGACCGCTCGGCTGGACCGTCCCGGCCGCGCTCGGCGTCGCCACGGCCGACCCGGAGGGCTCCGTCGTCGCGCTCTCCGGCGACTACGACTTCCAGTTCATGCTGGAGGAGCTGGCCGTCGGCGCGCAGCACCGCATCCCGTACGTCCACGTCCTGGTGAACAACTCCTACCTGGGGCTGATCCGCCAGGCGCAGCGCAACTTCGACATCGACTTCCAGGTCAACCTGGAGTTCGAGAACCTCAACTCGCCGGAGCTCGGCGTGTACGGCGTCGACCACGTCAAGGTCGTCGAGGGGCTGGGCTGCAAGGCGATCCGCGTCACCGAGCCGGACCGGCTGCTGCCCGCCTTCGAGGAGGCGAAGAAGCTGGCCGCCGAGTTCCGGGTCCCGGTGGTGGTCGAGGCGATCCTGGAACGCGTGACGAACATCGCGATGAGCGGCACGGACATCGCGTCCGTCAACGAGTTCGAGGACCTCGCGACGGAGCCGTCCCACGCGCCGACCGCGATCCGCCCGCTCGCGGTGTCCTGAGCACCCTCCGGCCGGCCGCGGCCCCCGCCCCCGGATCCCGGGCGGGGGCCGCGGCGTCCCCGGCAGGGGTCAGAGCACCTGCGCGAGGGGCTCCACGGTCTCCCAGTGCTTGAGGTACTCCACCGCCGCGTGGGGATCGCTGTTGGCGTTCTTCACCAGACGGGTGCGCTCCAGCACGTCGTCGGTGTCGGGGAACAGCGTCCTCAGCCGCAGGGTGGAGACGATGTAGTCGTCGCGGTCGGCGACGTTCACCCAGCGCTCGATGTGGTCCGGGGTGCGCAGCGGCCGGGGGCGCAGCCGTTCCCGGATGATCGAGCGCAGGCCCAGTGGCGAGCCGAAGGTGACGAGCAGGGGCAGCGGCCGGTCGAGCCTGTGCAGGGCCTCGTAGGCGACCACCGTGCCCAGCGAGTGCGCGACCACCGCCCTGGTGTCCGCCGTCACCCGGGACAGCACCGACTCGATCGCCCGTTCGCGTATCGACTCGTCGTCGAGATAGGCGGCCACCTGGCCCAGGTGGAAGACTCCGGTGCTGCTGAGCGCGGCGAATCCGGAGCGGGCGACCGGACCGAGCCGCCCCAGCATGGCGACGACCAGCCGGACCGGAGCGTACGG
This sequence comes from Streptomyces sp. NPDC001732, assembly GCF_053596315.1. Lineage (NCBI taxonomy): Bacteria > Bacillati > Actinomycetota > Actinomycetes > Kitasatosporales > Streptomycetaceae > Streptomyces > Streptomyces sp. NPDC001732. The sequence continues at coordinate 112,514 of NZ_JBSFFY010000015.1, read as the reverse complement.
TCCCTGCTCGGGGCCGACCTCCGCGCGCAGCCCGGTCAGCTCACGGGCGGCCTCGGCGCTGTCCGCCGGGTCGGAGGCGTGCCGGTGGATGTTGTCCATGATGTTCTCGCCGACGGTCTCGCTGGTGAGCGCCATCTGTTCGGGGAACGGCACGTCCCAGTCGTCCTGCGGCACATAGGGGGCGAAGAGACCGCGGTAATGGGCCATGGCGACCGTCGTCGAGCCGTCCTCGATCCTGTCGGCCCGCTCCCGGTGGCCGTTGTCGCGCAGGGTGCGCGCCAGGGCACGCACCCAGTCCGCCCTCAGCTGCTCCTCGGTCTCGTCCTCGGGACCGATCCCGTGCACCATGACCAGCTCAGCCATGCCTCTCCCGCCGATTCCGCGCCCGGGTCGCCCGCGTGCGCACCGTCACTCCCTCGCCAGGACGAACGACGAACGACGATTCCCGCGAGTTCCTCAACTCGACGGCACGGGCATCTGGTTGATGATCGGACAGCTGTCGATAATGGGCGGGTGGCAGCTGAACGCAAGGCGTTGGTGATCGCTTCGCACTGGGAAGCGCGCGAGGAGAAACCCGGGAGCGGACTGGATCTGCTGGAGCCCTGCGCGACCGAGCTGGGGGACCTGTTGCTGGACCCCCTCCGCGGCGGATGCGCCCCGGCCTGGGGGAACGGCCTGCTGACCGACCCCGCGACGGTCGACGAGGTGACCGCCGCGCTCACCGAGGCGTTCGCCGGGGCCTCGGCCTGCGGGGGCTGTCTGGTGATCGGCTTCGTCGGGCACGGACACGCGGGCAGGGAGGGCGAGTTCCTCTTCCCGGTGCGCTCCACCCCCGCCACCCCCGGCCCGGAGACGGCCTTCCCACTGCCCCAGGAATTACGCAGACTGGCGCAACGCCACGGCGGCGTCCGGGAACTCCTCGTCATCGTCGACGCGTGCATGTCGGGCCACGCGGTGCTCACCGGGGCGAACGCCTGGTTCCCGGCCGCCATGCGCACGGGCCGGCGGGTCGAGATCCTCTCGTCGGCGGACGGCCGCCCGGCGTACGGCCTGCAGTTCTCGGTCGCCCTCAACAGGCTGATCGGACAGGGCGACATCCGGCTGGGCGGAAAGCTGCACACCGGCCCGGTGCGCCGGCTGGTGGGCCCGCAACTGGTGCGCCAGGACCCGCAGTCGGCCTCGTACGACGGCGGTGGAAGCACCTCCGCAGATCCGTACGGTGTCTGGATCGCCCACAACGTCGCGCACAACGCGGCCCTGAGCGTGCTGGCCGGCACGCGCCCCGCCAGGGAACTCGTCCCCGCGCTCCAGTACTTCCAGGCCCCCGACGAGCTGGCGCGGTTCACCGAATCGGTCCGCAGACACCGCGTCGTGGCCGTGCTCGGTGCCATGGGCACGGGCAAATCGACACTCGCCGCCGCGCTGTGCCGCGCCGAACTGCTCCCGGACCGGGAGGCCCCGGAGGTCTGCGCGCTCGTCCGCCTCTCGGACCCCGCCTGGACCTCCGGCCTCTCGATGACGCAGCTCTCCGGGCAGCTGCGCCGGTACCTGCCGGGATTCCCGGAGGCCGAGAAGACGTACCGGGCGCGGACGTCCGCGGACGACCAGGGCTCCCTGCGGACTGCCGAGTTCGGCGTCGCCGGGCCGCTCGGGCTGATGGAGCCGCGCGAACCCGTCCGCGTGATCGTGGACGGGCTCGACCAGGTCCATCCCACGAACCGGGCCGGTGTCCTGCGCGAACTGGCCGCGCTGAGCGAATCGGCACCGCCGTGGTTCGGCCTGGTGGTCACGAGCCGCGACGGTGTGCGGCTGCCGGACCACTGGCACCGCGAGCCGCTCCTGCCGACGGCGGGGGAACGGCAGCTCAGCGCGTACCTGGAGGCCCACAGCCACTCCGGGGAGACCCGGCGGGAGATCCTCCGCCAGGCGGCCGGGAACTGGGAGATCACTCGCCTGCTCGCGGACTTCGGCCCCCTGGCGCACGCCGGAAGCGTGTCGTACCAGGAGCTCTACGCGGGGGTGCTCCTCCCGGCCCGGGACGCGGCGCCGGAGGGACGGGAGGAATGGGTCGACGCCGTTCTCGCCGTCCTCGCGGCCTGCGGGCTCGGCGCCGAACTGCCCCGCGCCCTGCTGCTCCGGGCGGTCGGGGAGCTGGGCGGACCGGCCGACGAGGACGCGCTGCACCAGGTCCTGGACCTGCTGCCGGGCCTGATCGTACGGGCGCACCACCCCGAGGGGAGCGAACTCCTCGGCGTGCACCACCAGACCCTGGTCGAGTACCTGTGCGAGACGCTCGACGTGGTGCGCGGGCACCGTGCGCTGTGCCGGGCATTGGAGATCATGGCCCCCATGAACCAACACGCGCCCGACGATCCGCTGCACGCCTACGCGGAACAGGCCGAGCCGGAACACCTGTGGCAGGCCGCGATCCGCGAACCGGAACTGTACGAGCGGCTGCTCGCCGTCCTGGAACGGCGTGCCGCCGCCGAACCCACGGTCAACCGCGACCGCTGGGCCGCCTGGGCCCAGCGGCTGGCGGAGCGCCTCGGGGCCGGCACCCCCCTCGTGCTCCGCGCCCGGGGACGGGCCGCCTACTGGACGGGGAAGGCCGGTTCCTACCGGCGCTCCCGGGAGCTGTACCAGGAGCTGCTGGAGGACCAGTCGCGGGTCCTCGCGAAGGACGACCCGGACGTGCTGGAGACCCGGCACCGGATCGCGTACGCGACGGGCGAGACCGGTGACTTCACCGCGGCGGTGGAACTGCACCGGGCGGTGCTGGCCGACCAGACGCGCGTCCTGGGGCCGGACGACCGGCGCACCCTGGCCACCCGGCACCACATCGCGTACTGGACGGGCCGGGGCGGGGACATGGCGACGGGGCTGCGGCTGCACGAGGAGCTGCTGGAGGACCAGCGCCGGGCCTTCGGCGAACGGGACCAGGACGTCCTGGAGAGCCGCCACTACGTCGCGTACTGGCACGGTGCGCTCGGACGGCCGCTGCGGGCGCTCGCCCTCCACGACGCGTTGCTGCGGGACCGGCTGGAGGTGTTCGGCGAGGGCCACCCGCAGGTCGTCTTCAGCCGCATGAACATCTGCAAGTTCCTGGGAGAGGCGGGGCGACGGCAGGAGGCCCTCGACGCGTACCGGGACCTCCTGCCGGACGTGGAGCGCGTGCGCGGCGAGGACCACCCCAACACGCTGCTCGTACGGCTGAACATCGCCCGCTACACCTGGGAGCTGGGCGACCCGGAGACCTCGTGGACCCTGCACGAGGCCCTGATCGAGGACCAGCGGCGGGTCAACGGCGCGAACCATCCGACGGTGATGATCTCCCGCTACAACATGGCCATGCTGAAGGCCGAACTGGGCGACCCGGCCACCGCCCTGGCCGAGCTGGAGACCCTCCACGTGGACCGGCTCGCCCGCTACCGGAACCCCCGCCACGCCGAGGTGATCACGACGTCGTACGGCCGGGCCCTGGTCACCGCGCAGCTCGGGGACGTGCCGGCCGCCGTCGAGATGATGCGTGCGGTGCGGGCCGACCGCGGGAGCGTCCTGGGCGAGGAGCACCCGAGCACCCTCGCCGCACAGGAGGCGCTGGACGATCTGCTGAGCAGATGAGGGAAACGGCCCCGGACGGGGCACCCGGAACGCGGCCGGGGCGTGGAGCACGGGAACCGTCCCCGTGCTCCACGCCCCGGTCCGGGGAGTGACAGGGGCCGCGGCGGCGGCGAGCGGGCCGTGGACCCCCGCCCCCTTCAGGTCGGGGGACGAGGAGACGCCACGGCCTCCGCCACCGCACTGACGTCGCACGCCACCGCAGCCTCGTTCCTGCCCGTGCGGTGTGCCACCCCTCATCCGGGTACACGGCACGGGCAGGGTTCTCGGGGGAGGGGCCGGTGCCCCTCCCGGTACTACTCCTCGCGCAGGGCGCGGACGGCCTCCTCCACGCGCCTGCCGTAGTCGGCGTCGGCGGCGCGGAAGTGGGCGAGGTTCTTCTCGATCACGTCGTCGCGGGTCACCCGGGAGAGTCCGCCCGCGATGTTGGCGACCAGACGGCCCTTCTCGTCCTCGGACATGAGCCGGTACAGCTCGCCCGCCTGGAAGAAGTCGTCGTCCTTGGTGTGGGCGGGCGCCGCGTGGGTGCCGGTCCAGCCGTGGACCGCGAGCGGGGCGGAGAGCGCCGCGTCGGTCTGGGCGGGGCCCGCGTACGAGTTGGGCTCGTAGTTCTTGTCGTGGCGCGAACCGTTGCGGGTGGCGTGCAGCCCGTCGCGGCCGTAGTTGTCGACGACCGGGGTGCGCGGCGCGTTCACCGGGAGCTGGGTGTGGTTGACGCCGAGCCGGTAGCGGTGCGCGTCCGCGTAGGCGAACAGCCGGCCCTGGAGCATCTTGTCCGGGGAGGGGCCGATGCCGGGCACGAAGTTGTTGGGCGAGAACGCGGCCTGCTCGACCTCGGCGAAGACGTTGTCCGGGTTGCGGTCCAGCACCAGCCGGCCCACCCGCTGCAGCGGGTGGTCGGAGTGCGGCCACACCTTGGTCAGGTCGAACGGGTTGAAGCGGTAGTCCGCGGCCTCGGCGGCCGGCATGACCTGCACGTACAGCGTCCAGGACGGGTGCACCCCGCGCTCGATGGCCTGCAGCAGGTCGGTCTGGTGCGAGTTGGCGTCCCTGCCCGCGAGCTCGGCGGCCTGCTCGCTGGAGAGGGAGCGCACACCCTGGTTCGTCTTGAAGTGGTACTTGACGAAGAACGCCTCGCCCTCGGCGTTCGTCCACTGGTACGTGTGCGAGCCGTAGCCGTTCATGTGACGGTACGAGGCGGGGATGCCGCGGTCGCCCATCAGCCAGGTGACCTGGTGCGTCGCCTCGGGGGCGTGGGCCCAGAAGTCCCAGACGTTGTCCGGCTCCTGACGGCCCGTGAACGGGTCGCGCTTCTGCGAGTGGATGAAGTCGGGGAACTTGATCGGGTCCTTGATGAAGAACACCGGCGTGTTGTTGCCGACCAGGTCGTAATTGCCCTCGTCCGTGTAGAACTTGAGGGCGAAGCCGCGCGGGTCGCGCACGGCGTCCGCGCCGCCCAGCGAGTCGGCGACGGTCGAGAAGCGGATGAACGTCTCGGTGCGCCTGCCGACCTCGGAGAGGAAGTCGGCCCGGGTGAAGGCGGTGACGTCGTCGGTCACCTCGAAGTAGCCGTACGCGCCGGAACCGCGGGCGTGGACCACGCGCTCCGGGATGCGCTCCCGGTTGAAGCGGGCCAGCTTCTCCAGCAGGTGCTGGTCCTGGAGGAGGATCGGGCCACCGACACCGGCGGTGGCGGAGTTCTGGTTGTCGGCGACCGGGGCGCCTGACTCGGTCGTAAGCACACGCTGCGTCATGGTGTCGGGGCGACCTTCCGTACGGGAGCTGCTGAGTTGCTGAACTGCTGAACTGCGACGGCTCAGGGCTCCAGGAGCGTAAGTACGCTCCGAACCCGGCGTCAACAGTTTGTTGAACCTGGGTGCGAGGTGTTCCGGACGGCGCCGGCGCCTGGGCGCGACAGGACAGGTGTCGGCGCCGACGCCGTCCGGAAGTCAGGGGTGCCGGGGCGTTCCGCGCGGGCCGCGGGCCCCGCCGGTCAGACCTGGACGGGCTGCCCCGACAGGCGCTCGACCGCGCGCAGCAGCGCCGAGTGGTCCAGGCCGCCGTCGCCCTGCGCGCGCAGCGAGGCCACGAGCTGGGCGACCACGGCACCGACGGGCAGCGCGGCGCCGACGTTGCGGGCGGCGTCCGTGACGATGCCCATGTCCTTGTGGTGCAGGTCGATCCGGAAGCCCGGGGCGAAGTCCCGCTTCAGGAAGTTGTCCTTCTTGCGGGTCAGTACCGTCGAACCGGCCAGCCCGCCGTTGAGCACGTCCAGCGCGGCGGCGAGGTCGACGCCGGACTTCTCCAGGAAGACGACGGCCTCGGCGCACGCCTGGATGTTGACCGCGACGATCAGCTGGTTGGCGGCCTTCACCGTCTGGCCCGAGCCGTGCGGGCCGCACAGCACGATGGTCCTGCCGAGCGCCCGGAGGATCGGTCCGGCCTCGTCGAAGTCGGTCTGCTCGCCGCCGACCATGATCGACAGCACCGCCTCGATCGCGCCGGCCTCGCCGCCGGAGACCGGGGCGTCGAGCACCCGGATGCCCTTGTCCTTCGCGTTCCTCGCGAGGTCCACGGAGGTCTGCGGCGTGATCGACGACATGTCGATCAGCAGGGTGCCGGGCCGCGCGTTCTCCAGGATGCCGTCGGGGCCGTAGGCGATCGCCTCGACCTGCGGGGAGGCGGGCACCATCGTGATGACGACATCGGCGTCCCGGACCGCTTCGGCGACCGAGCCCGCCCCGGTGCCGCCGGCCGCGACCAGCCGGTCGACCTTCGCCTGCTCCAGGGTGTATCCGGTGACGTCGTACCCGGCCCCGATCAGGTTCTCGGACATGGGGGAGCCCATGATGCCGAGCCCGATCCACGCGACCTTGGGGAGATTGCTGCTCATGAGGGTGCCTTCCGATAAGCGTGTGTACGAGGGGGCGGCCGCCTTCAGCGGGCGGCCCGCGCGGTGGCCGGGAGCCACTCGAAGGCCTCGGCGCTCGGCCGGTCGCCCGGCTTGTACTCCAGGCCGACCCAGCCGTCGTAACCGGCCTTCGTCAGCTCGTCGAGGAGCTGTTCCAGCGGCAGCGATCCGGTGCCGGGCGCGCCGCGCCCCGGGTTGTCGGCGATCTGGACGTGACCGGTCTTCCCGGCGTACCGCGCGATGACCCGGCCGAGGTCCTCGCCGTTCATCGACAGGTGGTACAGGTCGAGGAGAAACTTCGCGTTCCCGAGGCCGGTCGCCGCGTTGACCCGGTCGACGACCTCGATTCCGGCCGGTGCGCTCACCAGGGGGTAGCGCGGGGACTCCGGGGCGTTGAGGGTCTCGATCAGGAGCACCGCCCCGATCCGGTCGGCCGCACGGGCGGCGGCGACCAGGTTCTCCAGGGCGAGTTCGTCCTGCGCGGCCGGGTCCACACCGTCGACCCGGTTGCCGTAGAGCGCGTTGAGCGCCCTGCAGCCGACCGAGGCGGCGAAGTCGGCCGCCACCTCGACGTTGGCGCGGAAGCGCTCCGACTCGGCGCCCGGTACGGAGAGTGCGCCCCGGTCGGGGCCGGGCAGCCGGCCGGCGTAGAAGTTCAGCCCCACCAGCTGGGTGCCGGCGTCGTCGAGCGCCTTCTTGAGGGCGTCGAGCTCGGCCTGCGGCGGAGTGGGGGTCTCGATCCAGGGCCACCACAGCTCGACCGCCGTGAAGCCGGCCGCGGCGGCGGCCGCGGGACGCTCCAGGAGCGGGAGCTCGGTGAAGAGGATCGAAAGGTTCACATCGAAGCGCTGGTCCGGGTAGCCCATGAGGGTTCGGCGCTCCTTCCGTATTGCGGAAGTTAGTTTCTACAAAACGGAAGATTGCCCGGCGGTGTGGAGGCTGTCAAGAGGGGGCCCGGAATTCGGGCCGGGCGCCTTCGTGAGGGTTGCGCGAGGCGGGACCGGAATCGCGCAGGTTGCCGGAGGGACCCGGGGCGGGACAGGGTGGCTGGTGCGTCCGACGCAGCCGACCCCGTGCGAGGTGTCCCGCATGAACCACGCCACCAGCCGACGCGCCGTCCTGGGAGCGCTGATCGGCGGCGCCGCCCTCTCGGTGGCCCCCGCCCCGCCCGGCCCGCCCCGGCGTCCGGGAGCCGCGCCGGATCCGGGGCGCGCCGCCGCCGCGCGCCCGCGCACCGCCCCGCGTCTGCTGCTCGGCACGTACACCTCCGCCGAGGGCGGCGGCACGGGCATCGGGACCGCGACCTGCGACCCCCGCACCGGGGCGATCTCCGCCGGCCCCGTGATCACGGGCGTGGTCGACCCCTCGTACCTGGCCCTGCACCCCTCGGGCGCCACCGTCTACGCGGTCGCCGAACAGGATCGGGGCCGGGTGGCGGCCGTGGCCCTCTCGCCCGACGGAGCCCACCGGGTGCTGGGGGCGCGCGACACGGGCGGGGCGGGGCCCGTCCACCTCTCCGTCCACCCCACCGGCAGATGGCTGCTCACCGCGAACTACACCTCGGGCAGCGTCGCGGTGCACCCCGTCCGGGCCGACGGCTCGCTGGGGGAGCGCACGGACCTGGTCGCCCACGACGCGCCACCGCCCGGCCCCGGCCGGGACGGGCCGCACGCCCACCAGATCGTCACCACCCCCGACGGCGGCCACGTCCTCGCCGTGGACCTCGGCAACGACACCGTGTACACCTACCGGCTGGACGAGAGGCACGGCACGCTCGCCCGGATCTCCCGTGCGACGCTGCGCCCCGGCGCCGGGCCCCGGCACCTCACGTTCCACCCCGGAGGCCGCTTCGCCTACCTGGCCTGCGAACTCGACAACACCGCCGTCGTCTGCGGCTACGACCCGGCCACCGGCACCCTGTCCCCGGGCGCCCCGCAGTCCACCGGTACCGGCGCCGGCACGAGCTTCCCCGCACAGTTCCTGGTCACCGCCGACGGCCGGTTCGCCTACCTCGCCAACCGGGGGCACAACAGCCTGACGCGCTACGCGATCGAGGACGGCGGAGCCGTGCTGCGGCTGCTCGACACCGTGCCGGTCGGCGGCGACTTTCCCCGGCACACCGCCCTCTCGCCCGACGGGAAACTGCTCTTCGCGGCCAACCAGAGGTCGAGCACCGTCACGGTCTTCCGGGTCGACGCCCGCACCGGTGGTCTGACCCGCGCCGGCGACGCCTTCGCGGCCCCGGTCGCCGTGTGCGTCCTGCCGTACGAAGGCAGGGCTCCGGGCCGGGGCTGAGCCGGCCGGACCACCGTCGCCCGGCCCCGGCGCGGGTCCGTTAGGGTCGGGCCCGAGTCGCGGGTTCCGCAGCGAAGCGGAGCACGCATGAGGGAGGCACAGTGCGCTTGAGAGTGGAGTTCACCACCGAGCCCTTCGATCTCGACGAGGCGCCCGCCCACGCGGTCGTGGCCCGCGAGGTCATCCAGACGGCCGACCTGGACGCGGTGGACGTCGGCCCCTTCGGCAACACGGCGGAGGGCGGCGCGGACGAGGTGCTCACCGCGGTGGACACGCTGCTGCGCAGAGCCCTGGCATCGGGTGCCACCCGGGTGTCGCTCCAGGTCAACGTGATCGGGGAGGACGCGAAGTGACCGAACCGGCGGACCACCCGCTCGTCACCGCGGTCAAGCCGCTCGTCGACGCCATGGGCGCGGAGCTGCTCGTACCGGAACAGGCCAGGGCCGACGACGTCGTGCTGGCCTGGGAGGGCGAGGACGTCATAGCCGTCCGGCTGCCCCAGCTCTCGGAATCGCTCGGCCACATCCTGGCCGCCATGGAGCGCCGGCACGGCAGACCGCTGGCCGAACTGGACCGCAGGACCAAACAGGAAGTGGTGCGGAACCTGGAGGCACGAGGTGCCTTCTCGGTGCGGCACGGGGTGGAGACCGTGGCGGGCGCGCTGGGGGTCAGCCGCTTCACCATTTACAACTACCTCAACAGGGAAAATGCCGCCAAAGCCGAGTAGTTGAGGCCGTAGCCGCTCGAAGGCGGTGCAAGGCCGTGCGGGGCCGTCGTCCGGATCTTCGGACGACGGCCTCTTGCGTTCGCATAATTTCAACAAAGTGTTGACGTGGTGTTGTGGAGGGCGTTAGCTATCCGCAGCCCGACCGACGCGGCGCGAAGAAACGCACAGCGAAAACAGCCACGGAGGCTCCCGTGACTTCGAGCTCCACGCCGGGCCTCGCCCGGTTCAACACCCTGGCGGACGACGAGGCCACCACCACGTTGCACGAGGTGTGCGCCAGCGCGGCATGGGGAAGAGCGATCCTCTCCCGACGCCCGTACACCACCCCGCAGGACCTGCTCTCCGCCAGTGACGCCGCCACGGCCGAGCTGACCCCGAAGGACCTGGCCGAAGCGATGGCCGGACACCCCCCGATAGGCCGCCCGAAGCCCGGGGACCCGACCTCCTCCCGCGAACAGCGGGGGATGGCCGGAGCCTCCGAGGAACTCAAGGCCGAGATGCTCGAACTGAACCTGGCCTACCAGGAGCGGTTCGGACACGTCTTCCTGATCTGCGCCACCGGGGCCACCGGGGAGCAGATGCGCGACGCGGTGAAGTCCCGGATCGGGAACTCGCCCGAGCAGGAGCGCGAGCAGGTGCGCACCGAACTGGGCAAGATCAATCGCATCCGCCTCACCCGTCTCGTCACGGAAGACACGTAACCCGGGACGCGTACCGGAAGAACGCCGGACACGTACCGCAGAACGCGCATCAGAAGGAGAGTGAAGGTCTTGAGCACCTCCGCCACCGCATCGGTGTCCACCCACATCCTGGACACCAGCATCGGCCGCCCCGCCGCAGCCGTCGCCGTCACGCTCGCCGCCCGCAGCGGCGCCGACGCACCGTGGGCGGCACTCGGCGGCTCCGCGACCGACGCGGACGGACGCTGCAAGGACCTGCCGGCACTGCCGGAGGGCACCACCCACGTACGGCTCGGCTTCGACACCGAGACGTACTTCGCCAGCAAGAAGCAAGCCGAGGCGCAGCAGGACGCCCCCCGCGTAAGGGACAGCGGTGTGTTCTTCCCGGAGGTGGCGATCACCTTCGCCGTCACTCCGGGCGAGCACTATCACGTACCGCTGCTGCTCAACCCGTTCGGCTACTCCGTTTACCGAGGGAGCTAGCACCGACATGACAGCCAATTCCCACCAGCCCCGCCCTGTGGTCCTCGGACAGAACCAGTACGGCAAGGCCGAGAACCGCGTCGTCAGGATCACGCGGGACGGCGACACCCACCACATCAAGGACCTGAACGTCTCCGTCGCCCTCTCCGGCGACATGGAGGACGTCCACTACTCCGGTTCCAACGCCCACGTCCTGCCGACCGACACCACCAAGAACACGGTGTACGCGTTCGCCAAGGAACACGGCATCGAATCGGCCGAGCAGTTCGGCATCCACCTCGCCCGCCACTTCGTGACCTCGCAGGAGCCGATCAGGACGGCCCGGATCCGGATCGAGGAGTACGCCTGGGAGCGCATCGCCACCTCCGACGCCAACTCGCAGTTCATCGGCGCCGACGAGGTCAAGCACTCCTTCGTCCGCAGGGGCCAGGAGACGCGCACCGCCCAGATCACCTTCGACGGCGAGAAGTGGCAGGTCGTCTCGGGGCTCAAGGACCTCGTGGTGATGAACTCCACGCACTCCGAGTTCTGGGGCTACGTCAAGGACGAGTACACGACGCTCAAGGAGGCGTACGACCGCATCCTCGCGACCGAGGTGTCCGCCAAGTGGCGGTACAACTGGACCAGCGACGACGCGCGGATGCCGAACTGGGAGAAGTCCTACGAGCAGACGCGCAAGCACATGCTCCAGGCCTTCGCCGAGACGTACTCCCTCTCCCTCCAGCAGACCCTGTACCAGATGGGTTCGCGCATCATCAACAGCCGCAGCGAGGTCGACGAGATCCGCTTCTCGCTGCCGAACAAGCACCACTTCCTGGTGGACCTGGAGCCGTTCGGGCTCAAGAACGACAACGAGGTCTACTTCGCGGCGGACCGCCCGTACGGCCTGATCGAGGCCACCGTGCTGCGGGACGGCATCGAGCCGCAGATCCCGGTCGACATGACCAACCTCTGACGCGGCGCCGAGCCGGTCCCCGTCCCGAGCGCACCGCCGGACGGGGACCGGCCGGACCGGAGGGAACCCCCATGGCACAGCCCCCACACGGGCCGGCAGAAGCAGACGGCCCCTGCCCCACCCCACCGGCGGCCCAGGTCCACCCGGTGGACGAAAAGCTCCGCCCCTCGCGGCTCGTCCCCGCCGCGCTCCAGCACATCGCCGCCATGTACGCGGGCGTCGTCACCCCTCCGCTCATCATCGGCCAGGCCGTCGGCCTCGACCAGGCGGGCATGACCCGGCTGATCGCGGCGAGCCTCCTGATCGCCGGATGCGCCACCGTCCTGCAGACCCTCGGCATCGGCGGCCTCGCCGGGAACCGGCTGCCGTTCGTCAACGCGGCCTCCTCCGCGGGCATCGCCCCGATGCTCGCCATCGCCGAGACCACCGCACCCGGCCACCAACTCCCCGCGATCTACGGGGCGGTCATGCTCGCCGGTGTCTTCTGCCTGGCCGTCGGACCCTTCTTCGGCCGGCTGCTCCGCTTCTTCCCGCCCCTGGTCACCGGCGTCGTCATCACCCTGATCGGCGTCACCCTGATGCCCGTCCCGGTCTCCTGGGCCCGGGGCGGCGACAAGGAGGCCGCCGACTTCGGCGACATGAAGCACCTCGCGCTGGCCGCCTTCACCCTCCTCGTCATCCTGCTCGTCCAGCGGTTCGGACGCGGCTTCCTCAAGCAGATCGCCCTGCTGGCGGGGCTGTTGACCGGCACCCTGGCCGCGGTCCCGTTCGGCCTCGCCGACTTCTCCGCGCTGAGCTCCGCACCGGTCGCCGCACTGCCCACCCCGTTCGCCTTCGGCACCCCCGAGTTCCACCCCGCCGCGATCCTCTCGCTCTGCATCGTCATGCTCGTCCTGATGACCGAGTCCAGCGCCGGAATGCTGGCCCTCGGCGAGATCTGCGACCGGCCCGCCGACGGCCGGACCATCACCCGCGGACTGCGCACCGACGGCATCGCCACCGTGCTGGGCCCGGTCTTCGGCGGCTTCCCGACGAGCGCCTTCGCCCAGAACGTCGGCGTGGTCTCCCTGACGAAGGTGCGCAGCCGCTACGTCGTCGCGGCCGCGGGCGGCGCACTGCTGGTCCTGGGCGCCTTCCCGGTGCTCGGCGCGGTCGTCTCCCTCGTGCCGATGCCCGTGCTCGGCGGCGCCGGCATCGTCCTGTTCGGCTCGATCGCGGTGAGCGGCATCCGCACCCTCGCCGAGGCCGGACTCGACGACAGCTCCAACATCGTCCTGGTCGCCGTGGCCCTCGGCGCGGGCATCATCCCGCTCGCCGCGCCCGGCTTCTACGCGGGATTCCCCGCCTGGGCACAGACCGTCCTGGGCTCCGGGATCAGCGCCGGAGCACTCGTCGCGGTCCTGCTCAACCTGTTCTTCCACCATCTCGGCACCCACGGCCGCCCGGCCGTGGCACTCAAATCCTCCTAGGGTCCTGCCGTGCCCGCACCCACGGAAAGAGAAGGAAGCAGCGCCATGGCAGCATCGCCGACCCCCGAGCACGTGGAACGCCTCGTCATCGAGAACTGCTCGATCGCGACCGTCGACGCCGACGACACCGAGTACGCCTCGGGCCACGTCGTCGTCGCCGGCAACCGCATCGAATCCGTCGGCGCGGGACGGGCCCCCCGGGGCCTGGAGAACGTCGTACGCCGCGTCGACGGCACCGGACACCTGGCCACCCCCGGCCTGGTCAACACGCACCACCACTTCTACCAGTGGATCACCCGCGGCCTGGCCACCGACCACAACCTGTTCGACTGGCTGGTCGCGCTGTACCCGACGTGGGCGCGCATCGACGAACCGATGGTCCGCGCCGCCGCGCAGGGCTCGCTCGCCATGATGGCCCGCGGCGGCGTCACCACCGCCATGGACCACCACTACGTCTACCCGCGCGGGTCCGGCGACCTGTCCGGCGCCATCATCAGGGCCGCCCGCGACATGGGCGTACGGTTCACCCTCGCCCGGGGCTCCATGGACCGCGGCGCGAAGGACGGCGGACTGCCGCCGGACTTCGCCGTCGAGACGCTCGACGGCGCGCTCGCCGCCACCGAGGCCACCATCGACGCGCACCACGACCCCTCCTTCGACGCGATGACCCAGGTCGCCGCCGCGCCCTGCTCCCCGTTCTCCATCTCCACCGAACTGCTGCGCCAGGGCGCCGAACTGGCCCGGCGCAAGGGGGTGCGGATGCACACCCACGGCTCGGAGACCGTGGAGGAGGAGAAGTTCTGCCACGAACTGTTCGGGATGGGGCCGACCGACTACTTCGAGTCCACCGGCTGGCTCGGCGACGACGTGTGGATGGCGCACTGCGTCCACATGAACGACTCCGACATCGCCGCGTTCGCCCGCACCGGAACCGGCGTCGCGCACTGCCCCTCGTCCAACGCCCGGCTCGCCGCGGGCATCGCCCGGGTCCCCGACATGCTCGCCGCCGGTGTCCCGGTCGGCCTCGGCGTCGACGGAACCGCCTCCAACGAGTCCGGCGAACTCCACACCGAACTCCGCAACGCCCTCCTCATCAACCGCCTCGGCGCCCACCGGGAGAAGGCCCTGAACGCCCGGCAGGCCCTGCGCCTGGGAACGTACGGCGGCGCCCAGGTGCTCGGCCGTGCCGACCAGATCGGCTCCCTGGAACCGGGCAAGCTCGCCGACCTGGTGCTCTGGAAGCTGGACACCCTCGCCCACGCCTCCATCGCCGACCCGGTGACCGCGCTCGTCCTCGGCGCCGCGGCCCCCGTCACCCTCTCCCTCGTCGACGGCAGGCCCGTCGTCGAGGACAACCACCTGATCACCGCGGACGAGGAAGCCATCGCCCGCGCCACCCGCGACGAGGCCCGCCGCCTCGCGCAGGTCGCCGCCGGGGCCTGACGCCCCGGACCCCCTGTACCGGCCGGTCGAGGGGGACGGCCCTCGACCGGCCGCCGCGGAGCCCGAAAGGGTTCCCGGCAACCGGTGCGGTGGAGCGTGCCCGCACGCGCCGCCGCACCGGGGACCCAAGCTGCCCGCACCAGCTGCACGTCACGTTCCACCTGCATCAACGCCCCACTTGCACCACCTCCCTGACACCCACGCCGCCCCAGGCGTGTAACCGACCGGAGGAACCGCCGTGGCAGCTAAGCCCAGGTTTCACAACGACGCAGTCGCAGCACCCGACATCGATCCCGACCCCAAGTCGTCCCCGGCGCACCGGAAACATCCGGTCGACGAGACGCTCCCCCCGCTGAAGATGTTCACCAGCGGCCTCCAGCACGTGGCCGCGATGTACGCGGGCGTGGTGGCCCCGCCGATGATCGTGGGGCCCGCCGTCGGCCTCACGGCCGAGGAGACCGCCTTCCTGATGGGGGCGAGCCTGTTCACCGCGGGCATCGCCACCCTGCTCCAGACCCTCGGCTTCTGGCGCATCGGCGCCCGGCTGCCGTTCGTCAACGGCGTCTCGTTCGCCGGGGTCACCCCGATGGTGGCGATCGGGAAGGACCGGGGGCACGACGGCATCGCCGTCATCTTCGGCGCGATCATCGTCGCCAGCTTGCTCGGCTTCCTGCTGGCCCCGTACTTCTGCAAGCTGGTCCGCTTCTTCCCGCCCGTCGTCACCGGCACCGTGATCACCCTGATCGGCGTGTCGTTGCTGCCGGTCGCCTTCAACTGGTCCCAGGGCGGCAACGCCAAGGCCGCGGACTACGGCTCCACGACCAACATCACCATGGCCGCCGTCACCCTGGTGATCGTGCTGGCCCTGCGGAAACTGCTGCGCGGCTTCCTCCAGCAGATCTCCATCCTGCTCGGCCTGGTCATCGGCACGCTGATCGCGATCCCGGTCGGCATCACCGACTTCGGCGCCCTGGGGAACGCCGACCCGATCGGCTTCCCCACCCCGTTCCACTTCGGGACGCCGCAGTTCGAGATCGCCGCGATCGTCTCCATGAGCATCGTGATGCTGGTCTGCATGACCGAGTCCACCGCCGACATGCTCGCGCTCGGCAGGATAGTCGACCGGCCGGCGGACGAACGGACCATCGAGGGCGGCCTGCGCGCCGACACGCTCGGCAGCGCCATCAGCCCGCTCTTCAACGGCTTCATGTGCAGTGCCTTCGCCCAGAACATCGGCCTCGTCGCGATGACCAAGGTGCGCAGCCGCTTCGTGGTGGCCGCCGGTGGCGGCATCCTGATCCTCCTCGGGCTGGTCCCGGCCGCCGCTTCGGTCATCGCGCTCGTCCCGCTGCCGGTCCTCGGCGGTGCGGGCATCGTGCTGTTCGGCTCGGTCGCCGCGAGCGGGATCCAGACCCTGGCGGCCGCCGCGCTGGAGAAGGGCGAGAACGCGCTGATCGTGGCCGCGGCCGTGGGCGTCGGCCTCATCCCGATCGCCGCGCCGGAGTTCTACCACGCGTTCCCCGAGGACCTGCTCGTCGTGCTCGACTCCGGGATCTCGACCGGCTGCGTGGTGGCGATCGTGCTCAACCTGGCCTTCAACCACCTCGGCGGGAAGCCGGAGCCGGAAGCGCCGGAGCAGGGCCGGGACCGGTCGGCGGCCCCGGTGGGCGCGCACTGACCGACCAGGCACGGCCCGGTACGGCGCTGTGGCGCGTACGGCGACCCCCGCGGGAGCTGCCGTACGCGCCACAGTCATGAGGTCCGGACGCGTCAGCCGATGTGGAAGCTGTCGCCGTACACCTTCCAGTCGAGCGGCGGGTCGAGGTTCAGGTTGCGCTTCTTCAGGAAGACCCGCTGGGCGGTGTCCACCCGGCTGGTGTCCTCGTGGGCCTCCTCCTGCTTCATCGCCCAGACCCGGGCGTCCAGGAAGGCGTTGAGGTACGTGACCTCGTCGCCGCCCCGGGACGGCGGCTTCGCCTTCGACAGGGCACGCTTGCGGATGGAGCCGAAACCGGTGCTGTCGCCGCCGTCGCCGTGCATGACGATGGCGTCGTAGTACGCGAACTGGCCGAGCGTGCCGATGCCGTCGGCCTTGCCCTGCTTGACGGCCGGGTTGAAGTACACCCGGTCCCGCTCGTCGTCCTGCGCCTTCCGGAACGCCGAGTCGGACGCGGCCTTCACCCAGTCCTTGGTGAAGTTGGGGTCCAGCCCCTGGTGCGAGGGGGTGCCGTTGACCTTCCGCAGCGCGGGGAGGTACTTGGCGAGGACGTTGTCGGGTTTGCGCTCGGTGTACAGCTCGACGAGGTCGAGCATGTCCCCGGTGCCGGAGCAGAAGCCGATGATGCCCGCGGTGTAGCCGCGGTCGTCGTCGATGTCCTCGATGTACTTGTACTGGGACTTCCAGTCCAGGGAGGAGTTCTCGGCGCTGGAGACCAACTGCATGGCGATCTCCTTCTTCGCCGGGTCGTCCAGACCGGTCGCGGCGGCCACGGTGGCGGCCGGCCGGGCCACCGCCGAGGGCTGCTGCGCCGCCTGATGCGTGGGGGCACCGGCGTGGGCCGCGACGGGGATCGCCATGAGGGAGAGCCCGAGCGCGACGACCGCGATGCGCACGGGACGGGCATTGCGACGTGCGGCGCGCTGATGGGGAGCGTGCACCAGTCCTCCAAAGGGAGTTCTTCGTTCCGTCGGTCTGTTAGGAAGCTTTCCTATCAGGGCGGAGTGAGGGTAGTACACCCCCTGGGCACGGGGAAGTTGAGAACTTCCCGAAACGTGGAACGGCCCCGCACCGCGCGGAGCGCGCGGTGCGGGGCCGGGGGCGCCCCCCGGGATCCGGGCCGAGGTACGCGGCTGGGGCACGGACCGGAGGGCGCCGGTCTCAGCAGTCGAGGTAGCCCGCGTAGATCCAGACGCCGGTGGGGCCGCCCCACAGGTCACCCATGACCCAGCTGCCGTCCTGACCGCGGGCGTTGAGCTTCTGACCTCGGTTCACCTGGCCCAGGACCGGGTAGCTGTTGCCGGGTCCGCCGCGGAAGTTCACCCCGTTGTCGTTGACGGTGCAGACCACTGCGGCCGCCTTCGCGGACTGGGCCGCGACGGGGCTCTGCACGGCCTGGGCGGCGGGGCTCAGGGCGAACCCGAGACCGGCCGCCAGGACCGTCGCGGCCAGCATCATCTTCTTCATCATGCGGTTCCCTCCTCCGTGTTCCGACCCGCGTCGGCACGAGCCGTTCGTCAGCCCCAACGCGGTCCAGGATCGTCCGGTCACGGGTCGAAGCCGCCGTTCGGGCAGCAGTGAAAGTGCAGGTCATGCGCCAGGCGCACCGGCGTGCGCAGGTGGCGGGCGGACGCTTCTGGCGCCTGCCCGCCGGGGGTTTGGGAGCGGGGAACCGGTGATCGCCGCCGCGCCGCGGTCGTTGCGAGGGGCAGGGGCAGGGGCAGGGGCAGGGGCAGGGGCAGGGGCAGGGGCAGGGGCAGGGGGACGGGGGCGGGGCGTTGTCAGTGTCGGGTGCCATGATCCGGTCCATGGATCTCGAACTGTTCTTCGCCGACGTCGACGCGCAGCCCTGGGCGGAGTTGCAGCACGCCTACGGGGCCGCCGCCGACATTCCCGGGCACCTGCGGGCGCTCGCGGGCGACGACAAGGACGCCGCGACCGAGGCGGTCTCCGAGCTGTACGGCGCCATCCTGCACCAGGGTTCGGTCTACGGGGCGACGGCCCGTGCCGTTCCGTACCTCGCGCGGCTCGCCGGGGCCGGACACCTCACGGAGGACCTCCTGACGCTGCTCGGCGGGATAGCGGAGGGCGGCGCGGACGACGGGGACACGGACGAGGCCGCCTGCCGGGCGGCCGTCGTGGACCAGTTGCCGCTGATCCTGGCGTCGGTCGACGCCGAGGAGCCGGGGCTCCGGTGCGTCGCGGTGTGGGCCGCCGCGATGACCAATGCGGCCGATCGGGTGCTGCCGGTGCTCCGGCGGCGCCGGGAGACGGAGACCCATCCGCGGGTGCGGGCCGAGCTGATCGGGGCCATGGCGCATCTGGACCCGGCGGGTACCGCCGCCGGGGTGACCGCGCTCATCGGTGCCCAGGAGCCGGGCGAGGTGCGCATCGCGGCCCTGCTGGCCTGCGTGGACGGCGGCCTGCCCTGGGGTCCCGAGCACCACGGGGCGATGCTGTCCCTCCTCCCCGCGGACAGGCTGGTCGTGGACCGCCTCGACCTGGAGCGGAACGAACCCCTGCGGTACGTCGTCGAGACGCTGCTGCTCCGCGACACCGACGCGGACCGGGACGCGGTGTACGCGCTGCTCGACGCCGCCCTGCGCAGCGAGGTCCCCGAGGCGCGCGCGGAGGCGGTGTGGGCGGCCGAGCAGGCGTGTCTGCTGTCGCGCAGCGCCCCGGAGCGGCTGGCCGGTGCGGTGCCGGCGCTGGCCGCCGATCCGGACGGTCTGCCCGCGGCGTATTCGCTGCTCCGGAAGCTGGGCCCGCACGCCGCTGCGGCCGCCCCGGAGCTGGCCCGTGCCGCAGGGGGCGAGGGCGATCCGGCGGACCGTGCCCTGGAGGCGCTCGTCCTCGTGGCCCCCGACCTGGCGGCGCCGCTCCTCGCCCGTGAGCTGGGACGACGCCCGCGGGCGCTGGGCGCGGCGGGTGGCTCCCCGTTCGGGGCGGTGGTCGGTGTCCGGCCCCTTCCGTGCGACGCCGCGCTGCTGGACGCGATCCGGACCCGGCTGGTCGCCGAGGACCTCGAAGGCAACGAGCCCTTCCACCTCCTGTCCCTGCTCGGCTCTTGGGGGAGCGGGGCGGCGGCCGCCCTGCCCGAGCTGCGGTCCGCGCTGCCGCGTTTCCCGGCCGCCGTGCCGAGGGCGCTGGTCGCGGTCTGCCCGCCGGAACACCGTGCGCGGACGGCGCGGCTGCTGACCGACGCCGCCGCTTCCGGGCCGGAGAACGGCCGGCTCGCCGCGGCGAAGGCGGTACGCGAACTGACGGGGGAGACCGGGCCGCTGAAGGAGGCAGTCACCGCCCAGCTCGTCGGCGACGGCGGTGACGTGCAGGCGGCTGCGGAACTCGCCGCCGAGCTGGGCCCGGAGGCGTCGGACCTGGCGCCGGCCCTGCGGTCCGCGCTCAGCGACCTCGAGAGCGGTCGCATCACCCCGCAGATGGACTGCGACATCGCGATCGTGTCGGCCCTGTGGCGGATCACGGGTGACGCCGCGCAGGCGGTGCCGGTGCTGGCCGGTGTGCTGGCGGAGACCGGGAGGATGTGGATGCGCTGGACGTTCCGCCGGGCCGCGCTGGCGGCCGTGTCCCTGGGCGGGGCGGCCCGGCCGCTGGTACCCGCGCTGGAAGGACTGCTGGGCGAACGGACGCACGTCCCGGCGGCGGTGCTCGCCCTGCACGCGATCGCCCCCGAATCCCTCGACGGACCACGCACGGCCGGTCTGCTCCTGGACTCGGCGGAGGCGGATGCCGACGCGGAACTCGCCCTGGAGGCCCTGGTCCTCCTCGGGCCCGCCGCCCTCACCGAGGACCATCGGCGCCGTCTGACGGCCCTGGCCGAACGGGACCTCCGGGTGCGGGCCTCGGGCGTGGAATCGGCGATCTGCCCGGCCGACGAGAAGCTGCGGGAGCAGGCCCGCGAGGCGGCGCGCAGCCTGGGCTGACCGCCCGGCGCACCGGGGCCGTCAGATGCTTCGGCCCACCGTGAGCCGCGACCCGGCCCGCACCGGGCCCCGTGGCGCGGTGCGGGCCGGTGCGGCGGGGGTCAGGTGCCCGGTTGCCAGTCCGGGCGACGGCCGCTCATGGCGACGGTCTGGTCGAGCAGGGGCGCGTCGGCCGGGACCGGGACCGGAGGGCCGAAGATGTCCGCCGGGCGGGGATCGTCGTCAGGGGTCAGCATGGCCAGCGAGACACGCAGACTCGCCTCGTCCGGCTCGTACTCCTGACCGGTCGCACGGGCCAGGTCCCAGCCGTGGATCACCAGTTCGTCCAGTGCGACCACCACCGCCACCTCGGCCGGCAGATCCACACCGCCCGCCCTGGTCGTCCCCTGCCGGGCATCGGGGGCGCGCCAGGCCGCCACCAGCTCGTCCAGCAACGCAGGCAGCGTTTCGCGCCAGCCCTCGGCGAGGACCGGCGGCGCGGCGGTCGGGGCGGTGTCGGTCGTCGGCCCGAGGTCCTTGCGCGCCGCGTCGCGGAAGGCCGTGCTCAGCCCGACCACATGGGCGAGCAGCTCGCGCACCGTGTAGTCGGGGCAGGGCGTCGGACCGGCCAGCTGCCGGTCGTCGATGCCGTCGAGCAGGGAGGCGATCTGTCGCGCGGCGGGCTCCAGATCGATCGTGGGGATCGTCTCGGTGTGCGTGTCCATACAGGGCAGACCTCTCCCGCGCCCCGAACCCGTCGCTCATCGCACGACGCGTCCACGGAGCACGATCCGGCTCGGACGGTTCAGCACGGCAGGGTCCTCGGTCGGGTCGGTGGCGTATGCGACGAGGTCGGCGGGCGCGCCGTCCACGAGGCCCGGCAGTCCGAGCCAGGACCGTGCCGTCCAGGACGCGGCACCGAGTGCCGCGTGGGCCGGCAGACCGGCCCGTACGAGCCATTCCAACTCGCCCGCGACCGTTCCGCAAGGGAAGGAGTCCGTCCCGGCCAGCACCGTCACACCGGCCTCGTGGGCCGCGCGCACATTGTCGAGCATGCCGTCCCAGCCGGCCAGCCAAAGATCGCGGCGCACGCTCGGCTCCCGGGCCCGCATCGGGCCCACTCCGGCGGCGAAGACGCTCAGCGTCGGCACGAGCGCCGTGCCCTGCGCGGCCATCCGGTCCAGCAGCGCCGGATCGAGATGCATGCCGTGCTCCAGGCTGTCGGCGCCCGCCAGTACGGCATTGCGGGTGCCCTCGGCGGTCTGGCAGTGCACCGCCACCTTGCCACCGGCCGCGTGGACCGCCGCCACCACCGAGGCCAACAACGGCAGCGGCACTGCGGGTTCGTCGGCGGCCCAGTCACCGACGACCTTGCACCACCCGGACGAGGCGGCCGCCTCCTCCACGGCGGCCCGCACCAACTCCGCCTCGCTCACGTCGCGTCCGAAGCCCGGGATGAACCGGCCGGGCGTGGCCAGCCACCGCCCCGCCGACGTCACACGCGGCAGCTCCGGGTCCTCGGCCACCCAGCGGGGCATCCGCCGCGCCGTGCCCGGGGTGCGCACCGCGAGCACCCCGGCGTCCCGGTGCTCCACCAACTGCCGCCGCAGCAACCCCTCGTCGAAGGGCACGCGAGGGTCCGTCGTGCCGGGGTGCGTGTGCACGTCGACGAGGCCGGGCAGCAGCCAGCCGCCGTCCACGACCACTTCCACGTCCCGGCCCGAGAGGCCGCCCGGCGGGTCGCCCGCGCGGAGCACCTCGCCGTCGATCCGGAAGGTGCGTTCCTCGCGCTCCGGCAGCACGATCCCTCGTATGCACAGCATCGGACGACCGTACGACACGACGCCGCCCCACCGGCGACGCACCATCGCCCGCCCCCGTGGGCCGCGCGGGCACACCGGCACATTGCGGAACGTTCCGATCCGTCCTCTTGTCGACGAGCCCCGCGCCATGCGATACAGGTCTGGACCATTGCTCCCGGATGGAAGGCGCAACCGTGCAACACCCCCGTGCAACCGCCGCGTTGGCCTGCTCCGCCGCCCTGCTCCTCGCCGCGCTCACCGCCTGCGACTCCGCCCCCGAGTCCGACACCGGCAAGCCGACGGTGCCGGGCCGGGTGACGGCACAGGCGAGCAGTGCCACCTCCGTGCACGTCATGTGGGAGCGGTCCTCGGACGACAGGGCGGTCACCGGCTACGAGGTCTACCGGGAGGGGAAGCGGGTGAAGTCGGTCCCGGCGGCCAAGCTGATGATCGACGTCGACGGGCTGACCGCGTCGACCGCCCACTCCTTCACCGTCCGGGCCCGCGACGCCGCCGGGAACCTCTCCGCGCCCAGCGCCGCCGTGCGCGTCACCACACCTGCTGCCGCCCCTGCCGACCGGGAGGCGCCGACCCGCCCGGTGAAGCTGCGCGGCACGGTGGACGGCAGCCGGTCGGTGAACCTCTCCTGGGGCGGCTCGACGGACGACGTCGGCGTCACTTCGTACGACATCTACCAGGAGGACTCCCGGATCCACAGCGTGCCCGGCGACCGAACCACCGCCCATCTGACCGGACTGCGCCCCGGCACCGTCTACACCTTCACCGTCCGGGCCCGCGACGCCGCCGACACCTCCTCGCCGGACAGCAACGCCGTCGACCTCACGACCGAGTCCGCCCCGGGCGCCCCGGCCGGTACCGCCCCCACCGACCTGCGGATCGGCAACCGGGTCGAGGGCAAGGGGTACGCCATCGAGCTGAACTGGAAACAGCCGGAGACCGGCGGCGAGATCCCCGCGTACCAGCTGTTCATGAACGGCCGGGCGACCACCACGATCGTGTGGGGCGGAGCCCCGCCCGAGGGCCGGGCGAGCTACCGGCTCACCGTGAGCGACCCGCGCGGCACCCGTTACTCGTTGAAGATCCGCGCGAAGCTGCCCGACGGGAAGTGGGGGGACTTCTCCGCCCAGCGCACGGTCGTCCTCGGCGAGTGAGGCGAGTGAGGCGAGTGAGGCGAGTGAGGTGAGTGGGGCGAGGGGGAGCGGGGCGAGTGGGGCGAGGGGTGCGGGCGGCCGACTTTACCCGCGATTGGTCTGTACCTATTGGCGAGTTGGTCCAGACCTCTTAGTTTCCCCCCCCGTGCTCCATGGCACCAAGGGATCCGGCTCCCTCTCAGGACCGCCTCACCGGTCCCTGCCCCAAGGGAGAACACCATGTTCGAGCACATGACCTCCAGACGGAGAACGGCGACCGCGCTCGCCGCCGTTCTCGGGCTGCTCCTCGCGCTGCTCTCGCTCCAGGCCGCCCCCGCGCACGCGGCGGGCAAGCCGACGGCGACCTTCACCTCGGCCGACAACGGCTCCTGGTGGAAGGGAACTTACGTCCTGCACAGCGACACCGAAACCGCCGTGACCGGGTGGGAGATCGAATTCGACCTGCCCGCCGGGGTCACGATCGACACCTCCTGCAACGGCACCGTCACCACCCGGGGCAGCCATGTCACCGCGGTCAACGCCCACTACAACGGCACGGTCGCCGCACACGGCACCAGCGAGCCGTACAGCTTCTGGTTCGTCGCCAAGGGGCCCGTCGCCGCGCCCACCGGCTGCCGGGTCAACGGCGACAAGTGCGACGGCTCCGCCGACGTGCCGCCGGGCGCGCCCGGCGGACTGAAGCAGACCGACGTCACCGCCCGCACCGCGTCGCTGTCCTGGACGGCGGCCGCGCCGGGCGACTTCCCCGTGGCGTCGTACGACGTCCTGGCCGGCGGGAAGGTGGTGGGGTCCGCCACCGCGGCCACCTCCACCACGGTCACCGGCCCGACCCCGGCCACCGCCTACGCGTTCGCCGTCCGGGCCAAGGACACCCGCGGCAACACCTCGGCCGAGAGCGCGCCGCTGGCCGTCACCACCGTCGGCCCGGCCACCGACACCTCCCCGCCCACCGCGCCCGGTTCGCTGCGCTCCACGGCCACCGACTCCTCGTCCGTCACCCTGGCCTGGACCGCGGCGACGGACGACCAGCGGGTCGCCGCGTACGACATCTACCGGGGCGGCCTGCTCGCCACCACGGTCTCCGGCGCGACGACCACCGCCACCATCGGCGGACTCTCGCCCTCGACCCCGTACACCTTCACCGTCAAGGCGCGGGACGCGGCGGACAACGCCTCCCCGGCCAGTGGGGCGCTCACGGTGAAGACCGACGACATCGTCGGCAAGGGCAACTACGCCAAGGTCGGCTACTTCGTCCAGTGGGGCATCTACGGCCGCTTCAGCGCCGACACCGCCATCAGGGCGTACACCGACGCGGGCGTCGAACCCCGCAAACTGACCCTGGGCGTGCCGTTCCACGGCCGGGGCCGGCAGAACGTCGCCGACGGCGGGGCCGCGGGCGAATGGCAGGGCGCGGGCGGCGCCGCTCCCGGCCAGTTCGCCGA
Organism: Streptomyces sp. NPDC001732; assembly: GCF_053596315.1. Lineage (NCBI taxonomy): Bacteria > Bacillati > Actinomycetota > Actinomycetes > Kitasatosporales > Streptomycetaceae > Streptomyces > Streptomyces sp. NPDC001732. Next base: position 87,880 of record NZ_JBSFFY010000015.1, on the reverse strand, counting down.
GGAGGCCGGCAACCGCGGCTACGCCGACCTCATCGGTGCGTACCCGACGATGACGGTCCATCACGACGAACAGTCGATCTCCACGTACGGCTACACCGGCAACCAGTGGTGGTCCTTCGACGACACCTGGTCCCTCGGAAAGAAGACCGACTACGTGAAGTCCAAGGGGCTGCTCGGGGTGATGATCTGGGAGATGTCGGGCGACACGTCGCAGGGCACCCTGATGAACGCACTGGACACCGGTCTGAAGCGGGGCCTGTCCCGGCCGGAGCGGTAGCGGCGCCAGCGACAGCCGGTACCCGCCGGTTCGCGGAGTCCTGCCGGGTTCCGCGAACCGCGGTTGTGGGGCAAGGCGGGATCAGAGGCCCCCCGGCGCGCCCTCCGCCGAGGCCGGGCAGCGCTCCGTCAATGCCGCGGGTCCCTCCGGCCCCGTCGCCGGCCGCCCAGGTCTCCACCGCGGCCCGCACCGCGACCCCGACGGCCCCGGCCGTCAGCCGGATCTCCGGCGAGCCCGCCGCGTCCGGGAGTCCGGCGCGCGCCGCGAGCACCCCGGCCAGGGTGGTGTCCGCGTCGTTCCACCCCGACTGGAGGGCCGGGCTGTCCGTCGCCATCCTCGGCAGCGACCGCACCCACTCCAGGGACTCCGGGCCCTCCACGCCCGTGGGCACGCGCGGCCCCGGTGTCCCTGCGCCCCGGTGCCGGCCGCGCGCCGGCCGGGCGTACCGCTCCGCCCCCGGCGCTGTGCGGTGCCGGGGGCGGAGCGGTACGGGGCGGGCGGCGGGTCAGCCCAGCTGTTCGTACGCGGGCAGGGTCAGGAAGTCCGCGTAGTCCTGGTCCAGGGAGACCGTCAGCAGCAGGTCGTGGGCCTGCTGCCACTTGCCGGCGGCGAAGGCCTCGTCGCCGATCTCGGCGCGGATCGCGGCGAGTTCCTCGGCCGCGATCCTGCGCGCCAGGTCCGCCGTGGCGTGCTCGCCGTTCTCGAAGACCACGTCCGCGTTGATCCACTGCCAGATCTGCGAGCGGGAGATCTCCGCGGTGGCGGCGTCCTCCATCAGGTTGAAGATGGCGACCGCGCCCAGGCCGCGCAGCCAGGCCTCGATGTAGCGGATGCCGACCGCGACGGCGTTGCGCAGACCCTCGTAGGTGGGCCTGGCGTCCAGGCTGTCGACGGCGATCAGGTCCCCGGCGGCCACCGAGACGTCCTCGCGCAGGCGTTCCTTCTGGTTCGGCTTCTCGCCGAGGACCGCGTCGAAGGAGGCCATGGCGATCGGCACCAGGTCCGGGTGGGCGACCCAGGAGCCGTCGAAGCCGTCGTGGGCCTCGCGGTCCTTGTCGGCCTTGACCTTCTCGAAGGCGACCTTGTTGACCTCGGCGTCGCGGCGGGACGGGATGAAGGCCGCCATGCCGCCGATGGCGTGCGCGCCGCGCTTGTGGCAGGTACGGACGAGGAGTTCGGTGTACGCGCGCATGAACGGAGCGGTCATCGTCACCGCGTTGCGGTCCGGGAGGACGAACTTGGCGCCGCCGTCACGGAAGTTCTTGACGATGGAGAAGAGGTAGTCCCAACGGCCCGCGTTCAGCCCGGAGGCGTGGTCGCGCAGTTCGTAGAGGATCTCTTCCATCTCGTACGCGGCGGTGATCGTCTCGATGAGGACGGTCGCGCGGACCGTGCCCTGCGGGATGCCGACGTAGTCCTGGGCGAAGACGAAGATGTCGTTCCAGAGGCGGGCCTCCAGGTGGGACTCCGTCTTCGGGAGGTAGAAGTAGGGGCCCTTGCCGAGGTCGATGAGGCGCTGGGCGTTGTGGAAGAAGTAGAGGCCGAAGTCGACCAGCGCGCCCGGCACCGGGACGCCGTCCAGCTGGAGGTGGCGCTCGTTCAGGTGCCAGCCGCGCGGCCGGGTGACGACCGTGGCGAGCTCCTCGGCGGGCTTCAGGGCGTACGACTTGCCGGATCCCGGGTCCGTGAAGTCGATGTTGCGGGTGTAGGCGTCGATCAGATTGAGCTGGCCGAGGACGACGTTCTCCCACGTGGGGGCGGAGGCGTCCTCGAAGTCGGCGAGCCAGACCCTGGCGCCCGAGTTGAGGGCGTTGATGGTCATCTTGCGGTCGGTCGGACCGGTGATCTCCACCCGGCGGTCGTTCAGCGCGGCCGGGGCCGGCGCGACGCGCCAGGAGTCGTCCGCACGGATCGCCGCCGTCTCGGGCAGGAAGTCCAGCGTGGAGGTGCGGGCGATCTCGGCGCGGCGTTCGCCCCGGCGGGCGAGCAGTTCGTCACGACGGGGTGTGAACCGCCGGTGCAGCTCGGCCACGAACGCGAGGGCCGCTTCGGTCAGGACCTCGTCCTGCCTGGGCAGGGGCTCGGCATCGACGATGGCCAGCGGGGACGGCGCTGGTGCGGACATGAGCGGTCACTCCTTCAGCGGGCGGTGCGGGCGGCGCCCCACGGCCGCCGGGTCGCCGGGGACGGCACGGCGTGCCGGGACTCCGGGATACGGGTGGGGGCGCCGTCTGAGGTGCAGAGGGCTTCTGATCAGTGGATAGTAGTTTCCTCATGGTGGAAGTTCAATGGTTTGTTGATGTCGAGATTCTCCGGATCGACAGAAGCGGGGCGGTGCCGGCGCGGGATGCCGTCGCGTTCACTCCAGGTGCCCGAGGTCCTCCGCCGTGTCGATGTCGTACGCCTGAGCCACATCGGAACACTCGACGAGCGTGATCGCATCGCGGTGCGCCCGCAGATAGGGGCGCGCCCCCTGATCGCCCACCGCGCCCGCGGCGATCTCCGCCCACAGACCGGCCCCGAACAGCACCGGATGGCCGCGCTCCCCGTCGTACGAGGCCGCCGCCACGCCCGTCCGGGAGCGGTACGCCGAACGCACCCGGGCCACCGCCTGCGCGCCGATGCCCGGCTGGTCCACCAGGAGGACGAGGGCCGCGTCGGCCCCCGTGCCGGCGAGCGCCCCGAGCCCCGCCCGCAGCGAGGAACCCATGCCCTGCGCCCATTCGGGGTTGACGGTCACGACGCAGCCGGAGAGGTCGGCGCGGGCCCGCACCTCGTCGGCGGCGGCGCCCAGCACCACGTGGACGGGGCCGCAGCCGCCGTCCCGCAGTACCCGCACCGCGTGCTCGACCAGGAGGCGCCCGCGGTGCTGGAGCAGCGCCTTGGGCCGTCCGCCGAGCCGCCGTCCGCCGCCCGCGGCGAGCAGCAGTCCGGCGACCACGGGGGTCCGTTCGGTGGCCTGTGTGGTCCGAGTCATGCGGACTGAATACCCCATCGCTTCCCGGCCGCGCACCCTTCGCTGAAGCAAGCGGCAGGGGGTGCGGGCGGGAACGCCGTCCACCGGGCGACACGCACATCACCCTTACGGGACCCCCTGAATTCTGTCCGCGGAGTGGCGCTCGACACCTTTCATGGCGTTAACTTGCGCGCACGCCCGGTTACTTGGTCGCGGTGCGCGAACCGGTCGGAACACTGGCACAAGGTTGTGCGAGGGGGAGTGCTTTGTTGCGAAGCGTGGGACAGACGCGGGTGACCAGCAGCGGCGAGGACCCGAGGGTGACGGAGTTGCGCACGGCGGTCTCGCGGCTCCGCCGCGAACTGGCCGGGCACCCCTCGGAATTCCCGGACCGGGGCATTGCCGAGGACGAACTGGCCGCGCTCGACGCGATGGCACTCGGCGGGGTGCCGGAGATCCCGCGCCTGCGCCGCTCGCTGCTGCTGATCGCGGGGGCGATCGGCTCGATGAGCGCCCTGGCCTCCGCGCTCAGGGACGTACGGGTCGCCGTCGACCTCTTCGGGGAACCGCCGCGCGGCTGACCGGTACGAACGGCGCCGACCGGCAGGGGGAGCGGGTCAGCGGCGGATCAGCCGACGTGCCGTCGCCGCCGCGACCGCCGAGGTGCGGGAGTCCACGCCCAGTTTGGCGTAGATGTGCACCAGGTGGGACTTCACCGTCGCCTGGCTGAGGAACAGCCTCTTGCTGATCTGGAGGTTCGACAGCCCCTCGCCGACCAGCTGGAGGACCTCCAGCTCGCGTTTGGTCAGCGCCTGGGCGGGGGTCCGCATGCGGTCCATCAAGCGGTGGGCGACGGAGGGCGCGAGCGCCGACCTGCCGGCCGCCGCCGTGCGCACCGCCGCCGCCAGCTCCTCCGGCGGGGCGTCCTTCAGCAGATAGCCCGCCGCCCCCGCCTCGACCGCGGCCAGGATGTCGGCGTCCGAGTCGTACGTGGTGAGGATCAGGACACGGGGGGCGTCCGGCTCCGCCGTGATGGCCGCGGTGGCCTGCGAGCCGTGCATGCCCGCCCCGAACTGCAGGTCCATGAGGACGACGTCGATCCCGCCGGCCGCCGCGAGTGCGACGGCCCGCTCGGCGGTGGCCGCCTCGGCGACCACCCGGAACCCGGGTTCGGAGTCGAGCACGGCCCGCAGCCCCGCCCGTACCACCGGGTGGTCGTCGGCGAGCAGCAGCCGGACGGGATCGGGCGTGGGCGAGGTCATGCGGCGTCCTGTCCTGGTCGGCCGTCGGGAAGCGGAAGGGGAAGGGTGAGGGCGACGGCGGTGCCCTGACCGGGCGCCGACTCGACGCTGAGCGTGCCGCCCAGCGAACGGGCCCGCGCGCGCATCGCGGGCAGCCCGAAGCCGCCGGTGCCGGCGTCCGCGGCGGCCGGCCCGTCGCCGGGGGTGAAGCCGCGGCCGTCGTCGACGACGTCCAGCGACACCGAGGTGTCCATGAAGCTGAGGGTGATCTCCGCCCGCCGGGCCGCGGCGTGCCGCACCGTGTTGGCGAGCGCCGACTGCGCGGTGCGCAGCAGCGCCACCTCGTACGGGGTCGGCAGCTCCACCGGGGTGCCGCTCACCGCGAACTGCACCGTGAGACCGGGCGCCGTCGTGCGGGCCGAGAGCCGTTCCAGGGCCGCCGCCAGCGAGCCGTTCTCCAGGTCGGGCGGGGAGAGGGCGCGTACGAAGCGGCGGGCCTCGGCGAGATTGTCCTGGGCGGCCTCGCGGGCCCGGCGCACGTGCGCGGCGGCGGGGGCGTCGTCGGGCAGGGTGCGTTCGGCGGCCCGCAGCAGCAGCTGGATGCTGGACAGACCCTGCGCCAGGGTGTCGTGGATCTCGCGCGCCAGCCGTTCGCGTTCGGCGAGGACGCCCGCGGTGTGTTCCGCCTCGGCCAGTTCCGCCCGGGTGGACACCAGCTCCTCGATGAGTTCCCGGCGCCGTTCGCTCTCCCGGAACAGCGCCTCGTACCCGAGGACCGTCGCGACCGCGACCGCCGCGCCGAGCAGCGGACCGATGAAGGCACCCGGTGTGACGGGCCCGCCGTGCAGTGTGAAACCGGCGACGGCCGCGAGCGCGGTGACGGCGACGACCGGCAGGGACCAGCGCGTCGGCAGCAGGTGCAGTTGCAGGAAGTACAGCGGGAAGGCCACCCACAGCGCGTCGGGCGACAGGCCGAGCAGCACCAGCCACCCGGCGCCCAGCACCGCCAGCCACAGGGCGGCCGCCCGGGTGTGCGGCTGCACGGCGGGGGCGAGCGCGCCCGCCGCGTACACCGCGGTCATCAGCACGCAGACCACGATGGCAGCGGCGGCGTGCGGCATGCCGTCGCCGACGGCCCGTACCGCCGCCAGGGCGAGCAGCCCGACCAGCAGCGCGTGCAGACAGAGCCGCAGCGCGGTGGCGACCGGGGGATGGGTGCGGGAATCCATGATTCGTCCAGCGTAGACAAGGAGTGCCCGACGCCGGTCAATCGAAAGTTTGATGTCGGGCCCCACCGGTGGGCGATGTGCCCGAGGGCTCCGGAGGCCGAGGCTGGGAGCATGTTCGTCGCATGGAGAGATCTCCGGTTCGCCAAGGGCCGGTTCGCGCTCATGGGCACGGTCGTGGTGCTGATCACGCTGCTCGTGGGCCTGTTGTCCGGTCTCACGGCCGGTCTTGCCCGGGAGAACACCTCGGCCGTCACGGGACTGGACGCCGACCACCTGGCGTTCGCCGCCCCGCCCGACGGCCGGTCGGTGTCCTTCACCGATTCCGTCGTCGCGGAGAGCGCCTGGCGGAGCTGGGCGGCGCGGCCCGGGGTGCGCGACGCGCAGCCGCTCGGCATCCGCACCCTGAACGCCGTCGCCGACGCCGAGGACGGGGGGCGCACGGCCGCGGTGTCGGCGTTCGGCGTGGAACCCGACGGGGGCCTCGCGCCCACCGGCGGCGCGCGGGTCGACAGGGGCGAGGTGGTGCTGTCCGAGGGGGCCGCCGCCGACCTGGACGCCGCGCCCGGCGACCGGCTGAAGCTCGGTGGCACCGAGGTCACCGTCGCATCGGTCGCGGGGGACGCCTCGTACAGTCACACACCGGTCGTGTGGACCTCGCTCGACGACTGGCAGCGCTTCGGGGGCGACGGCGCGGGCGGGCAGCGGCACGCCACGGTGATCGCGCTGACCACCGACGACGGCGCCGACCTCGCGGCGGGCGACGAGGCCGCCCGCACCAGCACCCTCGCTCTGGCGGACTCCCTCACCGCGATCGGCTCCTACCAGGCGGAGAACGGCTCGCTCCAGCTCATGCGCGGCTTCCTCTTCGCCATCTCCGCCCTCGTCATCGGCGCCTTCTTCACCGTCTGGACGATCCAGCGCAGCGGCGACGTCGCCGTGCTCAAGGCGCTCGGCGCCTCCACCCCGTACCTGCTGCGCGACGCGCTCGGGCAGGCGGTCGTGATGCTCGCCGCCGGTACGGGCGTGGGCACCGCGCTCGCCTCCGGCATCGGCGCGCTGATCGGCGGCGGGACGGTGCCGTTCGTCCTCGACGCGACGACCGTGCTGGTCCCGGCCGCCGTCATGATCGTCCTCGGCGCGCTCGGGGCGGCCCTGTCCATCCGGCGGATCACCGCCGTCGACCCGCTCACCGCACTCGGGAGTGCCCGATGACCCTCACCCTCGCCGACGTCACCCTCACCTACCCCGACGGCGACGACCGGCTCACCGCCCTCGACCGGGTCTCGCTGGAGGTGCCCGCGGGCACGCTCACCGCGGTCGTCGGACCGTCCGGCTCCGGCAAGTCCAGCCTGCTCGCCGTGGCCGCGACCCTGGTCACGCCGGACACCGGCCGGGTCGTCGTCGACGGGACGGAGACCGGGGAGCTGAGCCGGGCGGAGAAGGCGGAGCTGCGCCGCGAGCGCATCGGCATCGTCTTCCAGCAGCCCAATCTGCTGCCCTCCCTCACCGCGGTCGAACAGCTCCAGGTCATGACCCATCTGTCGGGCGGAGCGGCCCGCGGGGCCCGCGGCCGGGCACTGGAGCTGCTGGACGCGGTCGGCCTCGCGGACCGGGCGGGCCGCAGGCCGCACCAGCTGTCGGGCGGTCAGCGCCAGCGGATCAACATCGCGCGGGCCCTGATGAACGAGCCGGCGGTGCTGCTCGTGGACGAGCCGACCAGCGCGCTCGACCACGAGCGGGGCGCGGCGGTGCTGGACCTGCTGGTCACCCTGACCCGGGAGCGGTCGACGGCGACGGTGATGGTCACGCACGACCGGGCCCATCTGCACCGGACGGACCACACGGTCACGATGGACGACGGCCGCCTGACGGTGCCCGAACGGGTCTGAGGAACTCCGGGGAACGAAGGACGGGCGGGCGCCCGTGCCGTACGAACGAGCGGTGCCGCCCGTCCCGTACGGGACGGCCCCGCCCGTTCCGTGTCAGCCGGTGGAGCCGCTGCTCGCCAGTGCGTCGGAGAGTTCCTTCGCGGCCTGCTGGAGGATCGGCACGATCCGCTCCGTCGCCGCCTCCGTCACCCGGCCCGCCGGACCGGAGATCGAGATGGCGGCCGAGGTGGGGGAGTCGGGGACGGAGACCGCCAGGCAGCGGACCCCGATCTCCTGCTCGTTGTCGTCCACCGCGTAGCCGAGCCTGCGGACCTGCTCCAGCGCTTCGAGGAAGCCGTCCGGGGTGGTGATCGTCTTCTCGGTGGCGGCGGGCATCCCGGTACGGGCGAGCAGGGCCCGCACCTCCTCCGGCGGCGTGTTCGCCAGCAGTGCCTTGCCGACCCCGGTGGAGTGGGGCAGGACGCGACGGCCCACCTCGGTGAACATGCGCATCGAGTGCTTGGACGGAACCTGCGCCACGTACACGATCTCGTCGCCGTCGAGCAGCGCCATGTTCGCGGTCTCGCCGGTCTCCTCGACCAGCCGCGCGAGGTACGGACGGGCCCAGGTGCCGAGCAGCCGGGACGCGGACTCGCCGAGCCGGATCAGGCGCGGGCCGAGCGCGTAGCGCCGGTTGGGCTGCTGGCGCACGTATCCGCAGAGCACCAGCGTCCGCATCAGACGGTGGATGGTCGGCAGCGGAAGGCCGCTGCTCGCGGAGAGCTCGCTCAGACCGACCTCGCCCCCGGCGTCGGCCATCCGCTCCAGCAGATCGAAGGCACGCTCAAGGGACTGCACACCACCGCCGGAAGCGGCGGGCTTGGAGTCGGGTGTGCTGGCGTGGGACGGCGGCACGTCAACGGTCCTTTCGAGGCGGAAGAGCGGGTGCCCCGCCCGGCGAGGCACCCAGCAGCCTACCGGGCGGTTCCCGATCGGCCCACTGCCCCGGGCGGGGCGTCCTGGCCGGTCAGAGCCCGTTTGTCCCGGTGTCGGCGGCAGGCGGAGCAGTTCTGCGGAGTCACGCTGGTCCCATGGTACGTTCCACTCTTCGAAATTATCCTTCTACTTTGTGGAAATATCCAAGTCCGGGTGCGGGCGGCCCGCCGGGGGGCCGGGCGAGGGGGCCGGGGTCTTGACGGGGCATGGTCCCGAGTGAAGACTCCTTCAACAGTTCGTTGAATCTGCCGGTGGCGGAGGCCGCGGCGGAGAGTCGAAGTGAGGAGCACGGGTGTCCGGTGCGGACGTGAATCTGGTACTGCGCTCGACGCGGGTCGTCACCCCGGACGGGACGCGGGCCGCGACGGTCACCGTCGCCGACGGGCGGATCGACGCCGTCCTGCCGTACGACGCCGAGGTGCCGGCCGGCGCCCGGCTGGAGGACTTCGGCGAGGACGTCCTGCTGCCCGGCCTCGTCGACACGCACGTCCATGTGAACGACCCCGGCCGCACCGAGTGGGAGGGCTTCCACACCGCCACCCGCGCGGCGGCGGCGGGCGGCATCACCACCCTGCTCGACATGCCGCTCAACTCCCTCCCGCCGACCACCACCGTCGAGCACCTGCGCACCAAGCAGCGGGTGGCCGCCCCCAAGGCGCACGTCGACACCGGCTTCTGGGGCGGCGCGGTCCCGTCCAACATCAAGGACCTGCGCCCGCTGCACGAGGCCGGGGTGTTCGGCTTCAAGTGCTTCCTCTCGCCCTCCGGCGTCGACGAGTTCCCGGAGCTCGACCAGGAGCAGCTGGCCCGTTCCATGGCCGAGATCGCCGGCTTCGGCGGGCTGCTGATCGTGCACGCCGAGGACCCCCACCATCTGGCCTCCGCCCCGCAGCGCAGCGGCCCCGCGTACGCCGACTTCCTCGCCTCCCGGCCGCGCGACGCCGAGAACACCGCGATCGAGGGCCTGATCGCGCACGCCAGGCGGCTGAACGCCCGCGTCCACGTCCTGCACCTCTCCTCCGGCGACGCACTGCCGATGATCGCCGCCGCCAGGCGCGAAGGCGTACGGATCACGGTGGAGTCCTGCCCGCACTTCCTCACCCTCACCGCCGAGGAGGTCCCCGACGGCGCGACGGAGTTCAAGTGCTGCCCGCCGATCCGGGAGGCCGCCAACCAGGACGTGCTGTGGGAGGGGCTCGCCGACGGGACGATCGACTGCATCGTCTCCGACCACTCGCCGTGCACCACCGACCTGAAGACGCCGGACTTCGCCTCCGCCTGGGGCGGGATCTCCTCCCTCCAGCTGGGACTGCCCGCCATCTGGACCGAGGCCCGCAGGCGCGGCCACTCGCTCGACGACGTCGCCCGCTGGATGTCAGCCGCCCCCGCCGGGCTCGCCGGACTGACCCGCAAGGGCGCCATCGAGGCGGGCCGCGACGCCGACTTCGCGGTGCTCGCCCCCGACGACACGTTCACCGTCGACCCCGCCGAACTCTTCCATCGCAACCAGGTCACCGCGTACGCGGGCCGGACCCTGTACGGCGTCGTGCGGTCCACCTGGCTGCGCGGGACGCGGATCGCGGCCGACGGCACCGTCGCCGGGCCCACCGGCCACCTCCTCGAAAGGAACCACTGACCATGACGGCGACAGCCCGCTTCACCGGTGACGCGAACCCGTACGGCGGCGGCGATCCGTACGCCGACTACCGCACCGACGACTTCCCCTTCACCGGCCTCGTCGACCTCGCCGACCGGCGGCTCGGCGCCGGGGTGATCGCGGCCAACGACGAGTTCTTCGCCGAGCGGGAGAACCTGCTGAAGCCGGAGCCCGCCGAGTTCGACCCCGAGCGCTTCGGCCACAAGGGCAAGGTCATGGACGGCTGGGAGACCCGCCGCCGGCGCGGCGTGAGCGCCGACCGGCCGCACCCGGCGGACGAGGACCACGACTGGGCGCTGGTACGGCTCGGCACGCCCGGAGTCGTGCGCGGCATCGTCGTCGACACCGCCCACTTCCGCGGCAACTACCCGCAGGCGGTCTCCGTCGAGGCGGCCTGTGTCCCCGGCTCCCCGTCACCGGAGGAACTCCTCGCGCCCGGCGTCGAATGGACCACGATCGTGCCCCGCACGGCCGTCGGCGGGCACGCGGCCAACGGCTTCGTCGTCGACGACGGGCGACGCGTCACCCACCTGCGGGTCAACCAGCACCCCGACGGCGGGATAGCCCGCCTGCGGGTGTACGGCGAGGTCGTCCCCGACCCGGCGTGGCTGGCCGCCCTCGGCACCTTCGACCTGGTCGCCCTGGAGAACGGCGGCACGGTGGAGGACGCCTCCGACCGCTTCTACTCCCCGGCGACCAACACCGTCCAGCCGGGCAGGTCCCGCAAGATGGACGACGGCTGGGAGACCCGCCGCCGACGCGACCGGGGCCACGACTGGATCCGCTACCGGCTCGTCGAACAGGCCCTGATCGGTGCCGTCGAGATCGACACCGCGTATCTGAAGGGCAACTCGGCGGGATGGGCGAGCCTCTTCGCCCGCGACGGCGAGAGCGGCGAATGGACCGAGATGCTGCCCCGGACCCGGCTGCAGCCCGACACCAACCACCGCTTCGTCCTGCCGGAGGCGGTCTGCGCCACGCACGTACGCATCGACATCTTCCCGGACGGCGGAATCTCCCGGCTGCGGCTGTTCGGCACGCCGACCGAGGAGGGCGCCGCACGGCTGGCCGCCCGTCACCGCGAACTGGGCGGCTGAGAGTCCGCACGGTGGCCGCCCGCCCGGCGGCCACCGTGCGGACTCCGAGGACCGGCCGGGGGACGCGGCGGGGCGGACGGGCGGCGGGTGCGGCCCGGGGCCGCCGGGCGGTGACCCCGGCCGCTCCTCGAACGACCCCGGCCGCTTCCCGGACGACCCCGATCACTTCCCCGACGACCCCGGCCGCTCCTTGAACGGCCCGGTCACTCCTTGAGCCGGTCGGCCGCCACCATCACCGCGAACCCCGCCACGACCATCACGATGTGGACGAAGGTCGTGTACGGGCCGATGAAGTCCAGCCGCCGCACCACTGCCCAGAAGCGGAACCAGCCGATCCATTCGTTCAGGAGTCCGGCGACGCCCAGGGCACAGACGACGAAGCCGACCGTCTCGCAGAGTTTCTTCATGGGAAGAGCCTCGTGGGGGCGGCCCCGCCCCCGCGTCGGCCACCGGGCTGCGGCGGGTGGCCGAAGGTCTCGTCTTTCGCGACTTTGGTCGCCCGCCGTGCCCGGTCGGCCGGAACACCCGCCCGACCTGGGTAGTTTTGCCGTATGACGCGTACGGAGTACCGCTGGCTGCTGCCCTCCGCGATGGCCGATCCCGAACTGCCGGGGGACCGGGGCGGCCGTTCACGCCGCACCGTGCGGGACTGGTGCGTCGACCTGACCGCCTTCCTCTGTGCGGCCCTGGTCGGCATGCTCGCGGCGGCGACGATCGACGCCGACCGCACCACCCCCGACCTCGTCGTCTTCGTCGACTGCCTGATCGGGGCCGCCGCCTGCTGCGCCCTGTGGGTGCGGCGGAGGTGGCCGATCGGCGTCGCGGTGGCCCTGGTCCTGGTCTCCGCCGTCGAGCCGGTCGCCACTGGGGCCCTGCTCGTCGCCATGTTCAGCGTGGCGGTGCACCGTCCGTTCCGGCCCGTGGCGGCCATCGGGGCGCTCTCCGTGGCCGTCGCCCCCGTGCAGCCGTATCTGCGCCCGGACCCGCAGACCTCGTTCGTCGAGGCCGTGGTCATCGGCACGCTGCTGTCACTGCTGCTGCTCAGCCTGGGCATGGTCGTACGGTCCAGACGCCAGCTCGTCCTCAGCCTGCGCGAACGGGCCCACCGGGCCGAGACGGAGGCGGAGCTCCGCGCCGAACAGGCGCAACGGCTGGCCCGTGAGGCCATCGCCCGGGAGATGCACGACGTCCTCGCCCACCGGCTGACCCTCCTCAGCGTCCACGCCGGCGCCCTCGAATTCCGCCCCGACGCCCCGAAGGCCGAGGTGGCGCGGGCCGCCGGGGTCATCCGGGACAGCGCGCACGAGGCGCTCCAGGACCTCCGCGAGATCATCGGGGTGCTGCGCAGCCCCGGCGAGAGCGACGGCGACCGGCCGCAGCCCACCCTCGCCACCCTGGACTCGCTGATCGCCGAGTCCCGGCTGGCCGGCATGAAGGTCACCCTCGACAACCGCCTCGCCGATCCCGCCGCGGCCCCCGCCGCCACCGGCCGCACCGTCTACCGCATCGCCCAGGAGGCCCTGACCAACGCCCGCAAGCACGCACCCGGCGCCGAGGTCACCGTCACGGTCACCGGCGGTCCGGGCGAAGGACTCACCGTCGAGGTGCGCAACCCGGCACCCACCGAACCCTTCGCCCGGGTGCCCGGCTCCGGACAGGGGCTCATCGGCCTCACGGAACGCGCCACGCTGGCCGGGGGCCGCCTGGACCACGGCCCCGAACCGGACGGCGGCTTCGGCCTCCGGGCCTCGCTGCCGTGGCCTTCGTGAGCGCGCGGCGGACCGCCCCCGCCGCCGTCGTGGGCGTGGAACGGATCGCCGTCGCCCTCGTGGGCGCGGTGCCGGGCACAACGGCCCCCGGCACGGCCGGTGTCCGGGCCCGGTTACGGTGGTTGTCATGACCACCCAGCCCCTCAAGGGCCACCCGGCATGCCCCGTCCGGCTCCTCGTCGTCGACGACGACCCGCTCGTACGGGCCGGGCTCGCCCTCATGCTCGGCGGCGCGGACGACATCGACATCGTGGGGGAGGCGGCCGACGGCGCCGAGGTCGCGGGCCTGGTCGAACGGCTCCGCCCCGACGTGGTGCTGATGGACATCCGGATGCCGGTCGTGGACGGGCTGACCGCGACCGAGGCCCTGCGCGCCCGCCCCGACGCACCGGAGGTCATCGTCCTGACGACCTTCCACGCCGACGAACAGGTGCTGCGCGCCATTCGCGCCGGAGCCGCCGGATTCGTCCTGAAGGACACCCCTCCGGCGCAGATCGTCGACTCGGTGCGGCGGGTGGCGGCCGGCGACCCGGTGCTGTCACCCGCGGTGACGCGTCAGCTGATGGCCCGCGCCGCCGGGACGGGGCCCCGCGGCGGCCGGGACGACCGGGCGGCCCGTACCGACCGGGCCCGCCGGCGGATCGCCGACCTCGGCGAACGGGAGCGCGAGGTCGCGATCGCCGTCGCACGCGGCCGTTCCAACGCCGAGATCGCCGCGGCGCTCCATCTCAGCGTGGCGACCGTGAAGACACAGGTGTCCCGGATCCTGACCAGGTTCGACTTCAACAACCGTGTCCAGATCGCGCTGTTGGTGCACGACTCGGGCCTGCTGGACGACGAGGCCGCGGAAACCGGCGACGTAGGCTGAACCGGTCGATCCGAAGCGATCGGGGCGGTCGGTCCGGACGTCGGACCGGACGGCCGGGCCGATCAGACCGGGAGGGACGGTCCCATGTCCGAAGCCAGTGGCCCCACCGCCGACGCCGATGCCGGTGTCGATGTCGATCTGCGCGGAGTGAAGGACTTCACGGCGAACCCGTATCCGTACTACGAGAAGCTGCGCGCCGCAGGCCCCGTGCACACCGTCCGCACCGACGAGTTCGAGCGGATCTGGCTCGTGGTGGGGTACGACGAGGCCCGCGCGGTCCTGGCCGACCAGCGGTTCGCCAAGGACTGGCGGGGGCTGCCGGGCGCACCCACCGAGACCGACCCGATCTTCCTCAACATGCTGGAGCTGGACGCACCCCACCACACCCGGCTGCGCAAGCTCGTCGCCCGGGAGTTCACCGCCCGCCGGGTCGAGGCACTGCGCCCCCGGGTCCAGCAGATCACCGACGAACTCCTCGACGCGATGGTGCCAGCCGGGCGCGCCGACCTCGTCGACGCACTGGCCTTCCCGCTGCCGATGACCGTCATCTGCGAGCTGATCGGCGTCCCCGACCTGGACCGCAACGCCTTCCGCCGGCTGTCGAACGGCGTCGTCACCCCGGCCACGCCGGAGCAGGAGCAGGAAGCGGTGCGCGCCATGAACGCGTACCTCGGCGAACTCATCGGGAACAAGCGGCGCTCACCCGGCGACGACCTGATGAGCGCGCTGGTCGGGGCGCGCGACGAGGAGGGGGACGGGCTGTCGCCCGACGAACTCGTGGGGATGGCCTTCCTGTTGCTCGTCGCCGGTCACGAGACCACGGTCAACCTGATCGCCAACGGGGTACGGGCCCTGCTCGACCACCCCGACCAGCTCGCGGCCCTGCGCGCCGATCCGGGCCTGATCGACGGGGCGGTCGAGGAGATGCTGCGCTACGACGGACCGGTGGAGACCGCCACGTTCCGCTGTCCCCGCGAGCCGGTCGAGATCGGGCGGCGGGTCGTTCCGGCGGGCGCGACGGTGCTGGTGTCCCTGGCGGGCGCCGACCGCGACCCCGCCCGCTACCCGGCACCGGACACCTTCGACATCCGCCGCGACACCCGGGGGCACCTGGCCTTCGGGCACGGGGTGCACTTCTGCCTGGGAGCGCCGCTGGCCAGGATGGAGGGCCGGATCGCGATCCGTACCCTGCTGGAGCGCTGCCCCTCCCTCGAACGGGACACGGCGGCAGGGGAGTTCGACTGGCTTCCCGGCCTGCTGATCCGCGGGCGGCGGGGACTTCCGGTCCGCTGGTGAGGCGAGAAACCGGCTGGGCGAGAAACCTGATGAGACGAGAAACCTGGTGAGGTAGGAAAGGTTGTCATGACCGGACTCGATCTGCCCATGGCCCAGAAGGTTCTCGACAGCCAGCCGTTCAGCGGCCTCGTCGGGGCACGGATCACCGCCTTCGGGGGCGGTGCGGCCACCCTCGAAGTGGACATCCGCCAAGAACTCCAGCAGCAGAACGGTTTTCTGCACGGCGGGGTCCTGGCCTACGCCGCCGACAACTCGATCACCTTCGCCGCCGGTACGACGCTCGGCCCGGCCGTGCTGACGGGCGGCTTCTCCATCCAGTACGTCCGGCCCGCCACCGGACGCACGCTCGTCGCCAGGGCCGAGGTCGTGCACACCGGCCGCCGTCAGGCCGTGGTCCGCTGCGAACTGTCCGCCGTGAGGGAGGACGGGACGGAGGCGCTCTGCGCGGTCGCGCAGGGAACCGTGCTGTCGGCCGGCGCCCAGCCCTCCTGAGACCGGGCGCGGGGCACCGGCCGGGACCGGGCGGTCCCGTCACGGCCCGACTCCGCTCCGGCCGGCCGCGGCGGGTCCGGGCCGGGGCCTACGCGAGGGGCGGTGTCCCGCCCGCCGGACCACCGGACGACCCGTCGGCGGCCTTCGCGACCTCCGCGACCGCCACGGGGCGCCGCTCCCGGCGGGACACCTCGCACGCCTCCGCGACCAGCAGCGCGTACCACGCCTCCCGGCCGTCGCACGGATTGGGCAGCTCGCCCCGCACCACCCGTACGAACGCGTCCAACTCGGCCTCGTACGCCGGGGCGAACCGCTCCAGGAAGCCGGGCCAGGGACGGGCGGGCGCGGCGGGGCCCCGCGGCTCGGCGGAGGTGACCGGCGTGCGGTCGTCCAGGCCGACCGTGATCTGGTCCAGCTCGCCCGCCAGTTCCATCCGTACGTCGTAACCGGCGCCGTTGCAGCGGGTGGCCGTCGCCGTGGCCAGGGTGCCGTCGTCGAGGGTCAGCAGCGCCGCCGCCGTGTCGACGTCACCCGCCGCCCGGAACATGCCGGGCCCGGCGTCCGACCCGGTGGCGTACACCTCGGTCACCTCGCGGCCCGTCACCCACCGCAGCATGTCGAAGTCGTGGACCAGGCAGTCCCGGAACAGCCCCCCGGAGAGCGGCAGATACGCGGCGGGCGGCGGTGCCGGGTCCATCGTCGTCGCCCGCACGGTGTGCAGCCTGCCGAGCGTCCCGGCCCGCACGGCGGCGCGGGCCGCCACGTAACCGGCGTCGAACCTGCGCATGAAGCCCAGCTGGAGCACACTGCCGGCGTCGTCGACCTCCCGCAGCGCGCCCAGCGTCCCCGGCAGGTCCAGCGCGATCGGCTTCTCGCAGAACGCCGGGAGCCCCGCACGCGCGGCCCGGCCGATCAGCTCCGCGTGGGCCGCGGTGGCCGACGCGATCACCACGGCGTCCACCCCGGCGCCGAACACCTCGGCCGCGCTCCCGACGGCCGACGCGCCGACGTGCCGGGCGACCCCGGCCGCCCGGCCCCCGTCGGTGTCCGTCACCACCAGGGCGTCCACCTCGGGGTGGCGGGCCAGCACACCCGCGTGGAAGGAACCGATCCGGCCGGTGCCGATGAGTCCGATACGCATGGACCCAACGTGCCGCCCACCGGCAGCCCTGTCAACCATATGTCCTTACAATGGGTGAATTGTTCGGCCGTCATGCCGTCCGGGCAGCTCAACGCCCTTACTGCCGGGCGCCGTTGACGTCCCGTGCGACCGCCGCTAGAAATCGTCCAGCCGCACTCCGGCGGCCGTGGAGCGAAGGCGGACCCCACCATGCGCACCTCCCGCAAGACAGCAGCCCTGATCACCGTCACGGCCCTCGGCATCGGCCTCGCCGTCTCCGGATGCAGCGGCTCCGGCGGCAAGGACGCCGAGGAGGGACCCGCGGCGGCAAGCGGCGGCGGAAAGGCGGCCGGCACCCCCCGGACGAAGATCGCGATGGTCACGCACTCGGGGGAGGGCGACACCTTCTGGGACATCGTGCAGAGCGGCGCGAAGCAGGCGGCGGCCAAGGACAACGTCGAGTTCCTCTACTCGGCGAACAAGGAGGGCAGGGAACAGGCCCAGCTCGTCCAGGCCGCCATCGACCAGAAGGTCGACGGCATCGTCGTCACCCTCGCCAAACCGGAAGCGCTCAGGACGGTCGTCACCAAGGCGGTGAAGGCCGGCATACCCGTGGTGACCATCAACGCGGGCGCACGGTTCTCCGAGGAGTTCGGCGCCCTCGGGCACATCGGCCAGGACGAGGCCGTCGCCGGCGAGGCGGTCGGCGAGGAGCTCGCCGCGCGCGGGCACGAGCGGGCCCTCTGCGTCATCCACGAGCAGGGCAACGTATCGCTGGAGGAACGCTGCGCCGGGGTGCGGAAGACCTTCGGGGGCCACGTCGAGAACCTGAACGTCGAGGGCACCAACATGCCGGCCGCCACCTCGTCGATCGAGGCGAAGCTCCAGGCCGACAAGGACATCGACGCGGTCGTCACCCTCGGCGCCCCCTTCGCCGCCGCCTCCGTCAAGGCCAAGGACGGCTCCGGCAGCAGGGCCGAGATCGACACCTTCGACCTGAACGCCGAGGTCGTCGGACGGCTGAAGGCCGGAGAGGTCGGCTTCGCCGTCGACCAGCAGCCCTACCTCCAGGGCTACCTCGCCATCGACGAACTGTGGCTGAACCGGACCAACGGCAACGTCGTCGGCGGCGGAAAACCGGTGCTCACCGGCCCGGCGATCGTCACCGCCGACGACGTGCCGCAGCTGGAGAAGTACACCGCGCGCGGTACCCGGTGAACCCTCCGCGTCCCGCCGCACCCGCCCCGTCCCGACACCCGCGCCCCGCCCCTGCCGGGCCGCGCCGCGGACGGCTCGGGGATACTTGGCCAGCCGGTCGGGGCGCGAATCACGCCCGGCCACTCCAGGCGGTACAGCGAGCAGCACAAGAAGGGCACGGCGTCGTGGCAAGGGTTCGGACAGGGGTACGTGCGATGGGCGCCGTGCTTGCGGCGGTGCTCGGGGCCTCCCTCGTGGGATGCAGCAGCACCGGCGGCAAGCGGGCGGAGGAACGCGCGGCCCGCGCCGCCGCCGAGGGCCGGGCCGCGGTGGACACCCCCCGCTGGACCTTCGCCATGGTCACCCACTCGGGCGACGGAGACACCTTCTGGGACATCGTCCAGCGCGGCGCCGAGCAGGCGGCCGTCAAGGACAACATCAAGTTCCTGTACTCGCACAACGACGAGGCGCAGCAGCAGGCCCAGCTCGTGCAGGCCGCCATCGACCAGAAGGTCGACGGGCTGATCGTCACCCTCGCCAAGCCCGACGCGATGAAGGCCGTCGTCACCAAGGCGGTGAAGGCCGGAATCCCGGTGATCACGGTGAACTCGGGCTCCGTCGAGTCCAAGCGGTTCGGGGCGCTCACCCACATCGGCCAGGACGAGACCGTCGCGGGCGAGGCCGTCGGCGAAGAGCTCAACGCGCGCGGCCGCAAGAAGGCCCTGTGCATCCTGCACGAGCAGGGCAACGTCGGCCACGAGCAGCGCTGCGCCGGAGCGAAGAAGACCTTCGACGGACAGCTGCAGAACCTGTACGTGGAGGGCACCAACATGCCCGACGTCCAGGCGTCCATCGAGGCCAAGCTCCAGGCCGACAAGAGCATCGACGCGGTCGTCACCCTCGGCGCGCCCTTCGCGGACGCCGCAGTCAAGGCCAAGAAGACCGCGGGCAGCAGGGCCGAGATCGACACCTTCGACCTGAACGCCAAGGTCGCCACGGCCCTCCAGGACAAGAGCCTCGGCTTCGCCGTCGACCAGCAGCCCTACCTCCAGGGGTACGAGGCGGTCGACCTGCTCTGGCTCAACCGCTACAACGGCAACGTGCTCGGCGGCGGACGCCCGGTCCTCACCGGACCGCAGATCATCACCGCGAAGGACGCCGCCGAACTGGCCCAGTACACGAAGCGGGGGACCCGATGAGCGTGATCGCCGGACCGTCCGCCCCGGCGGGGAAGGACGAGCGGCTGCTGCACACCTCGCCGCTGCGCAGGCTCCTCGGCCGCCCCGAGCTCGGCTCGGTGGTCGGCGCCGCGGCCGTCTTCGTCTTCTTCTCGATCGTCGCCGACAGCTTCCTGCGCGCCTCCAGCCTCGGCACGGTGCTGTACGCGGCCTCGACGATCGGGATCATGGCCGCACCGGTGGCGCTGCTGATGATCGGCGGCGAGTTCGACCTCTCCGCCGGGGTGCTGGTCACCAGCTCCGCACTGATCTCGTCGATGTTCAGCTACCAAATGACGGCCAACGTCTGGGTCGGCGTCCTGGTGTCGCTGCTGGTCACCCTGGCCTTCGGCGCGTTCAACGGCTTCATGCTGACCCGTACGAAACTGCCGAGCTTCATCATCACGCTCGGCACGTTCCTGATGCTGACCGGCCTCAACCTGGGGTTCACCAAGCTGATCAGCGGCACCGTCTCGACGAAGGCCATCGGCGACATGGAGGGCTTCGACTCGGCCCGCCGGGTGTTCGCCTCGCAGTGGACCGTCGGCGGCGTCGAGCTCAAGGTCACCATCCTGTGGTGGGCCGTCCTCGTCGCGATCGCCACCTGGATCCTGCTCCGCACCCGCTTCGGCAACTGGATCTTCGCGGTCGGCGGCGAGGCCGACGCGGCCCGCGCGGTCGGCGTCCCGGTGATCCGCACCAAGATCGGGCTCTACCTCGGCGTCGCCTTCGCCGCCTGGGTCTCCGGCCAGCACCTGCTGTTCTCGTACGACGTCGTCCAGTCCGGCGAGGGCGTCGGCAACGAACTGATCTACATCATCGCGGCCGTCATCGGCGGCTGTCTGATCACCGGCGGCTACGGCTCCGCGATCGGCTCCGCGGTCGGTGCCTTCATCTTCGGCATGACCAGCAAGGGCATCGTGTACGCGGAGTGGAACCCGGACTGGTTCAAGTTCTTCCTCGGAGCCATGCTGCTCCTGGCCACCCTGCTCAACGCATGGGTACGCAAGCGCGCGGAGGCGACGAAATGACGGCCCCCCAGGCACCGGCCGGCCGGGAGACGCCCCACCGGGCGCTCGTCGAGCTGGACCGGGTCAGCAAGTACTACGGCAACATCAGGGCGCTCGACGACGTCTCGCTGGAGGTCCACGCGGGGGAGATCTCCTGCGTGCTCGGCGACAACGGCGCCGGCAAGTCCACCCTGATCAAGATCATCGCGGGGCTGCACCGGCACGACGCGGGCACCTTCCTCGTCGACGGCGAGGAGACCACCCTCGTCAACCCGCGCGACGCCCTGGACCGGGGCATCGCCACGGTCTACCAGGACCTGGCCGTCGTCCCCCTCATGCCGGTCTGGCGCAACTTCTTCCTCGGCTCCGAGCCGACCACGGGCTCGGGCCCCTTCAAACGCCTCGACGTGCGGCTGATGCGCGAGACGACCCGCGCCGAGCTGCTGCGCATGGGCATCGACCTGCGCGACGTCGACCAGCCGATCGGCACCCTGTCCGGCGGCGAGCGCCAGTGCGTCGCCATCGCGCGGGCCGTGCACTTCGGCGCCAAGGTGCTGGTGCTGGACGAGCCCACCGCCGCGCTCGGCGTCAAGCAGTCCGGGGTCGTGCTCAAGTACGTCGCGGCCGCTCGCGACGCCGGTCTCGGAGTGGTCCTCATCACGCACAACCCTCACCACGCGTATCTGGTCGGTGACCGGTTCGTCCTGCTCAAGCGGGGCGCCATGGCCGGCAGCCACACCAAGGAGAGCGTCACGCTGGACGAACTGACCCGCCAGATGGCGGGCGGCAGCGAGCTGGAGGAGCTCAGCCACGAGCTGGAACGGGCCACCGCGCCGGCCCGGCCGGACGCCGACGGCCCCGCGTAGCCCCCGGCCGGCCCCGGCCCCGTACGCACCGGCCCGCCCGCCCCGCCTCCCGGGCAGTGGCAGAATCGACCCGACGGGCGCAGTCCGCCGCCGGGGGCACCACTCCCGGCTCCCCGACCCCGCAGGGACGATGAGCACGTACCGCGACTTCACACACCGCGGCTCCGCCCGCGCCACCGTCCTGCGAACCGTGGGCACCAGGGAGCGACGCTCCCACCTCACGGCGCCCCGGGTCCCCACGGTCGGCATCGACATCGGCGGCACGAAGGTGATGGCGGGCGTCGTCGACGCCGACGGCAACATCCTGGAGCAGCTGCGCACCGAGACGCCGGACAAGTCCAAGAGCCCCAAGGTCGTCGAGGACACCATCGTCGAGCTGGTCCTGGACCTCTCCGACCGGCACGACGTGCACGCCGTCGGCATCGGGGCGGCCGGCTGGGTCGACGCGGACCGCTCCAGGGTGCTGTTCGCCCCGCACCTCGCCTGGCGCGACGAACCGCTGCGCGACGCCCTCGCCTCCCGGCTCGTCGTCCCCGTCATGGTCGACAACGACGCCAACACCGCCGCCTGGGCGGAATGGCGCTTCGGCGCGGGCCGCGGCGAGGACCACCTCGTCATGATCACGCTCGGCACCGGCATCGGCGGCGCGATCCTGGAGGACGGCCAGGTCAAGCGCGGCAAGTACGGGGTCGCCGGTGAGTTCGGCCACATGCAGGTGGTGCCCGGCGGACACCGCTGCCCCTGCGGGAACCGCGGCTGCTGGGAGCAGTACAGCTCCGGCAACGCGCTGGTCCGCGAGGCCAGGGAACTGGCCGCGGCCGACTCCCCGGTGGCGCACGGCATCATCGAGCGGGTCAAGGGCAACATCCCCGACATCACCGGCCCCCTCATCACCGAACTGGCCCGTGAGGGCGATGCGATGTGCGTCGAACTCCTCCAGGACATCGGCCAGTGGCTCGGCGTCGGCATCGCCAACCTGGCCGCCGCGCTCGACCCCTCCTGCTTCGTCATCGGCGGTGGCGTCAGCGCCGCCGACGACCTGCTCATCGGCCCCGCCCGGGACGCCTTCAAACGCCATCTCACCGGCCGCGGCTACCGCCCCGAGGCCCGGATCGCGAAGGCCCAGCTCGGCCCGGAGGCGGGTATGGTCGGCGCCGCGGATCTGGCCCGGCTGGTGGCCCGCAGGTTCCGCCGCACCAACCGCCGCCGCGTCGAACGGTACGAGCGGTACGCCCAGATCTACGACCAGGCCGCGAGCACCATCCGCAATACGCGAAACACCCGCACCTCCTAGGGACCCGCAGACACATGACCGCAGCCGAGCACCCCGTCCTGCCGCGCCAGTCCTCGCCGCCCGACGACGAACGGCCGCCCCAGGACCGGCGCCGGACGATCCGCCGCCGTCTGATCACGGCGACGATCATCGTGCTGCTCATCGGCATCCCGGCGGGCTACCTGCTGATCTCCGCGGGCCAGAGCCGCCGCTCCGGCCAGAACAAGGAGGCCGAGGCGGCCGCCCAGGGGCTCCGGGAGGGCTGGCCGTCCCGGATGCAGCGCCGGATCTTCGAACTCCCCATGCCCGGCAACTCCCTGGACGTGCAGTACTACGAGACCAACAACTGGAAGGCCAGCCGGCTGTACGTGGAGTTCCGCACCACGTCCGCCGGACTGGACCGGTTCCTCGGCCGGCTCGGCAGCGGGCGGGGCGAACTGCGGCCCGGCGAGGTGACCATCGACGCCCGCGACCGGAAGGTCTCGGGCTGGACCTTCGACCCCGGGACCGACTGGGCGGGCACCACGCACACCAACAAGGACCCGCGGCCCACCCAGGACATCATGGTGAACATGACCGACCCGATGAACCCGGTCGTCTACGTCGTGTCCGCGGCCAGGCCCTGACGGAAAGGGCGACGCTCCGAACGGAGAACCGAGGACCCGCCCCACCCCGGCCCGACGGCCCTCAGCGGGCGCCCGGGGCGGGACCGAGCGCCGGGGAGACGAGGTCGAAGGCATCGTCCAGGAGGGCCACCGGGTCCAGGGCCGTGTCGCTCTCGCTCCAGCGCCGCAGGACCACGTGGAAGGCGCCCAGGGCCGTCCCGGCGGCCAGGCGCGGGTAGAGGTCGCTCCCGACGTCGCGGCCGACCCGGCGGGCGAGCTCCTCGGCGAGTTCGTCACGCCATCGGTCCTGCCGCTCCAGGAACCGGGCGAGCAGCGCGGGGGTGCGCAGGATCAGCCGCACCACGCGCAGGGCCCGCTCCGAGTGGGCGGCGCACGTGGTCACCGGAACCCGCACGGCGTGCCGCAGCGCCTCGGCCGGCGGCTCCTCGGCGGGCCGGTCCGCCAGCGCGGCCCGCATGTCCGCCCCCATGTCGGCCAGGAACTGGACGACGACGTCCTCCTTGGACGCGAAGTAGCGGAAGAACGTCCGCTTGGAGACGCCCGCAGTCGCCACGATCTCGTCGACGGTGACGGCGTCGAAGCCCTTGAGGGCCAGCAACTGCAGGGCCGCCTCGGTCAGTTCGTCCGAGACGAGCCGACGTTTGCGCTCGGCCAGGCTCAGATCGGATCGCGTACTCACCCTCGCATGGTACATGTCGTGCCGCGTGTGGCACTCGGTATCGCCTTGACACCGAGTGCCATCATGGTCAGTCTGTGCCGCATGAAACAGGAACGCTGGAACGCCGGGCTGATCCCCGACCAGACCGGCCGGGTGTTCGTCGTCACCGGGGCCGGAAGCGGACTGGGGCTCGCGACCGGTCACGCACTCGCCCGGCGGGGAGCACGGGTGGTCCTCGCGGTGCGGGACACGGAGAAGGGCCGACGGGCCGCCGCCACGATCACCGCCGGCACCCCCCACGCCCGGTTGGAGGTGCGCCACGTCGACCTGGCCGACCTCGGATCGGTGCGCGCCTTCGCCGACGCGCTGCGCGCGGATCACCCGCGCGTCGACGTGCTGGTCAACAACGCCGGGATCATGGCACCGCCCCGCACCCTGAGCCCGCAGGGCCACGAGCTGCAGTTCGCCACCAACCATCTGGGCCACTTCGCGCTCACCGGCCTGCTGCTCGACCTGCTGGCCGAGGGCGTCGATCCCCGGGTGGTCACCGTGAGTTCGCCCAACCACCGGCAGGGCCGGATCGCCTTCGACGACGTGGACGGGGAGCGCGCGTACTCCCCGATGGGCCACTACAACCAGTCCAAGCTGGCCAACGCCGTCTTCGGACACCAGCTGCACCTGCGCCTGACCGGGGCCGACAGCCCGGTACGGAGCGTGCTCGCCCACCCGGGGTACACCGCCACCGGGCTCCAGAAGGGCACGCCGGTCGGCACGGTGCGACTGCTGTACGGCCGTCTGCTGTCCCCGCTGGCCCAGAAGCCGACCGACGGCGCGCTCTCCCAGCTGTACGCGGCGACCGAACCGGGCGTGCGCGGCGGTGAGTTCATCGGACCCGGCGGCGCGGGCGAACTGCGCGGGGCGCTGACGCGGGTGACCCTCGCACCCCGCGCGAAGGACGCCGCCACCGGGCGCCGGCTGTGGGAGCTGTCGGAGCGGCTGACCGGAGTGCGCTTCCCGTTCCCGACGGCCGGGTGAGCACCGCACGGGCACAACCGCGGCACGCCGCAGGGCACTTCGTCCGGCCCCGGCCGCCGACCGCCGAACCGCCCAGGGCCGATCGGCCCTAGTGGTGACGGGCCGCCGATGGGTTCACTGCGGTGCATCGCATGCTGCGGGAGGGAAACATGGTGATCGCGGTCGTCGGGCACAAGGATCTCGGCAGCCGGACCCTGGAACTGGTGGAAGCCGAACTGAGAGCGCGGCTGGACCGGTTGGCGGAGGGTGCCGCCGCCCTGGTGCGGGCCGGGGCGGGGCTGCCGCTGGTGTTCGGGCGGGCCGCCCGGGAGGCGGGCCGGAAGCTGACGGTGCTGCTGCCGGCCCAGGGCGCGGTGCCCGCCCCACTGCCCGAGCCGGACCGCTCGGCCGCGGGCGAACTGCTGGTCCTGGCCGAGCACGTACGACTGCTGGCCTTCGACCCGGCCGACCGGGACGCGTGTGTCGGCGCCGACGAACGGCTGGTGGAGACCTGCCGGACCGTGCTCGCGGTGTGGGACGGATCGCCCTCGGACGGCCGGGACGCCACCGCGCATCTGGTCGCCTTCGCGCGTGCGCGGGGCATCGGCGTGGAGGTCGTCTGGCCGGACGGTTCGGTACGGGGGCGGGGATGAAGGCGTCGGAAAGCGCCGTGCAGGATTTCGAGGCCGACGAGCGGGTCCGCGCGGCCGGGACCGTGGCCGGTCACGACCAGGAGTGCGCCGGAGCGCGACGGGGATTCGGCTGGCTGCTGATCGTCACCGCCGCGCTCGGACTGCTCGGCTCGTTCGTCATCACGGTCGACAAGTTCGAACTCCTCGTCGACCCCGGCTTCGTACCCGCCTGCTCGCTCAGCCCCGTGGTCTCCTGCACCAGCGTGATGACCAGCGACCAGGCCTCGGTGTTCGGCTTCCCCAACCCGCTCATCGGACTGGTCGGCTTCGCGGTGGTGCTGGGCACCGGCGCGGGACTGCTCGCCGGTGCCCGCTACCGGCGCTGGTACTGGCTGGGACTGAACCTCGGCACCCTGTTCGGCGTCGGCTTCTGCATGTGGCTGATGACCCAGGCCCTGTACGAGATCGGCGCCCTGTGCCTGTGGTGCATGCTCGTGTGGGCGGTCACGATCTTCATGTTCTGGCACACCACGGTGCACAACCTGCGCCAGGGGCTGCTGCCCGCACCGCGCGCCCTGGTCGCGGCGGTGCTGGAGTTCCCGCTCGTGGTGCCGGTGACCTGGTGCCTGGCCGTCGTCATGCTGATAGCAGTCCGGTTCTGGCCGTACTGGCGGACATTCCTGTGACCACGCCCATGCCGGGGGTGTCGAGATGAATGTGCGCGTCCGGGATTCCGGCGGCGGTCAGCCGGGCCACGACGTCCTGCGCGGAGCCGCTCGCGGCGGCCTCGGGGGACAGGGCCACGAAGGCGTGCTGCCGGGCGAGGGCCCGCGACCCGGCGTCCCCGAAGCGGGCGCCCGCCGTGTCGGCCGCGACGACGGTCAGCCAGGGCCGGGTGCGCCGGAACGCCTCCAGGCACGCCGCGTCGTACATCTCCTCGCCCGCCGTCTCTCCCGGACCGGCGTGCCCCAGCAGCAGCCGTACCCGGTGCACACCGGACCGGTCCGCGTCGATCCGCTGGAGCAGCGCCTTCATCGGAGCCCAGCCCGTACCGGAGGCGAGCAGCAGAAGGTCCGCGGACAGCAGGTGGTCCGGCAGGGTCAGCGCACCGCGCGGGGCGCTGAGACGGACGGTGCCGCCCGCCCGCGTACCGTGCACCAGCGCGTCGCTCACCCCGCCGGCGCCCCGGGCCCGTACGTGGAACTCCAGTTCACCGTCCGAGTGCGGCGCGCGGGCCAGGTAGTAGGGCCGCCAGGCCTGTTCGAGCAGCGGCGACTCCAGGGACGCGTACTGCCCGGCCTCGAAGGCATAGGGCTGATGGGGGCGGATCCGCAGCACCGCGAGACCGGGGGCGCGGAGTTCGTGCGAGGTCACCGTCGCCTCCCAGCTGGGCGGCTCGGCGATCGCCTCGTCCGCGCCCCTGACCATCGCCGAGACGGCCAGCCGCAGCATCCGCAGCCAGGCGTCCTCCAGCGCATGGGTCCACCGCGCTCCGGCGCGCACGCGCAGCGCCTCGATCAGCGCCGCCTCGAAAGCCTCGAACTGCGCCGGACGGACCCCGAGTTTGCGGTGGTCGCGCCCCAACTGGCAGAGGGCGTCGATCATTTCGTCCGTGCGGTGCAGATTGCCGATCAGGTAGTGGAAGACCGACGCGAGATGGGCCTGCTGGAACGCCATCGACTCGGGGAACAGGGACCGGAGGTACGGGTGTCGCTCGAACAGAATCCGGTACAGCTCGGCGATCAGCTCCTCCATCGGGGCCACCAGGGGCAGCGCATCGCTGATCAGCAGCTGGTCGGCCGTGCCGTCGTAGGGCCGCGGGGCCTCGGCGCTCCACACACCGGCACGGCTGTCGGACGGGGCCAGGATGCGTCGCCGCAGCCGCATGGCGTCATGCCGTGCGAGCAGTGCGTGGTAGTCCTCGCTCGGGGTGTTCATGGACCGGTAGCTCCTCGGGGCAGCGCAGTGGGGGTGGCCGGAAAGGGAGATGTCCGCGGCGCCCGGACGATCTTGGCGGCGTCAGTATGGCACCGGGCCCCACCCGCTGACCGGCCCCCGGCCATAGGGTCTTTCGGCCCTGTTCGGACACGGTTCACCGTGCTGCAACCCCCCGGCAGAAGCGGCCCCGTGGCCGGGCACATACTGTTCCCGGCCCTCTCCCCGAACCGATCGAGCCTGATGTGAGTGAGTTGGCGAACATCCCACCGAACACGACCCCGCCGGGCACGGACGTGCCGGGCACGACCCCGCCGCGGCCCGCGGCCCCCGTACGCGTCTTCATCCTCGACGACCACGAGGTCGTACGGCGCGGCGTACGCGATCTGCTGGAGGCCGAGGGCGACATCGAGGTGGTCGGCGAGGCGTCCGACGCCCGGGAGGCGCTGGTCCGCGTACCGGCCACCAGGCCGCAGGTCGCCGTGCTGGACGTACGCCTCGGCGACGACCGGGGCGGTGACCACGCCGGGATCGAGGTGTGCCGGGAACTGCGCGCCCTGATGCCCGAACTCGCCTGCCTGATGCTGACGTCGTTCGACGACGACGAGGCGCTGTTCGACGCCATCATGGCGGGGGCCGCGGGCTATGTGCTCAAGCAGATCAACGGCGCCGATCTGATCACCGCCGTACGCAGGGTCGCCTCGGGCAGCTCGATGCTCGACCCGCGGACGACCGCCCGGGTGATGGAACGGCTGCGGGGCACCGAACAGCGTCCCGCCGCGGCGTCCGAGGCATCGGAACTGGACGGACTCACGCCCCGGGAGCGGCAGATCCTGGACCTCATCGGCGAGGGCCTCACCAACCGGGAGATCGCGGAGCGCCTCTTCCTGGCCGAGAAGACCGTCAAGAACCGCATCTCGTCGATCCTCGCCAAACTGGGCGTGGGCCGCCGGATCCAGGCCGCGATGATCGTCGGCCGGGTCAAGGACCGCAGGGGCTGACGAGTACCCGCGGCTCAGTCGTGGAGCGGCGCGCGCCAGACGATCCGGGTGCCGCCGTCCACCGGCCGTTCGACGGCCAGCGAGCCGCCGCACAGCTCCGCCCGCGTACGCATGTTGGCCAGCCCGCCGGGGCGCCCGGCCGTCGGACCCGCCCCGGCGGCGGCCACGACGCCGGCCGGGATCCCGGTGCCGTTGTCGGTGACGGTCAGGGTCACCACCTCGTCGGCCGACAGCTCGATGCCGATCCGGGTGGCACGGGCGTGGCGGGAGGCGTTGGACACCGCCTCGGCGGCCACCGCCACCAGATGCTCGGCCAGTTCGTCCGGCACCGTGGTGTCCACCGGTCCGTCGATCTGCAGGGAGGGCTGGAAACCCAGGGCGTGCGCCGCCGTACGGGCGGTCTCCGCCATCCGGTGCCGCAGTCCGCCGCGGCCCGCCCGCTCCGCGGTCCGCAGATCGAAGATGGTGGACCGGATGATCCGGATCGTGGTGTCCAGATCGTCCACCGCCCGGCTGACCCGCTCGGCCGCGTCCGGCCGGTCCGCGATGGCGCGCGTGGTGCTCTGGAGCGTCATCCCGGTCGCGAAGAGACGCTGGATCGCCAGGTCGTGCAGGTCGCGGGCGATCCGGTCCCGGTCGTGCATGACGGCGAGCTCCTCGGACTCGGCCCGCCTGCGGGCCAGTTCCAGGGCGATGGCCGCCTGGTCGGCGAAGCCCGAGACGAGCGCGATCTCGGTGTCGTCGAACGGCGGACGGTCCACCGGCCGCCCCAGCCGCAGCGCCCCGCTCGCCCCCGTGTCGACCCGCAACGGCACCGTCACCACCGGACCCAGCCCGTCCTCGGCGCCGCCGCCGAACGGATGGGCCCGGGGGTCGGTCCGCACATCGGCGCAGTGCACCGGAGTTCCGGTACGGGCCGCGAGCCCGGCCAGCGATCCCCGTGCCGGGACGGACAGCCCCGTGACGCGCTCGGCGTCCTTGCCGTGGGCGACGGCGACGGTCAGCCGCGCCCCGTCCCCGGCCGCCTCCGCGGCCCCGGACGGGACGGCGGGCGGCGTCGGCAGCAGGATCGCGGCCCGGTCGGCCCCCGCCACCTCCATCGCCCGCTCGGCGATCAGATGCAGCACCTCGTCGGCGTCCGTCCCCGAGAGCAGGGTGCGGGTGATCTCGCCCAGCGCCTCCAGCCGCCGCTCCCGGCGCCGGCTCTCGTCGTACATGCGGGCGTTGTCGATGGCGACCCCGGCCGCGATCGACAAGGTGGTCAGCACCGCCTCGTCGTCGGCGTCGAAGCCCGCCCCGCCCCGCTTCTCGGTGAGGTAGAGATTGCCGAACACCTCGTCCCGGACCCGCACCGGCACCCCGAGGAAGGTGCGCATCGGCGGATGGCGGGGCGGGAACCCGAAGCTGCGCGGATGGCTGCTGAGATCGGTGAGCCGCAGCGGTTCCGGACGGTGGATCAGCTCCCCGAGGATGCCGCGCCCGCACGGCGTCTGCCCGATCTCGGCGGCCAGCTGCTCCGATATGCCGACCGGCAGGAACTCCAGCAGCTTCTGCCCGTCCCCGACGATGCCGAGTGCCCCGTACTCCGCGTCGGTCAGGGTCACCGCGGCCTCCACGATGCCGCGCAGCACCTCGGGCAGTTCCAGGCCCCGCCCCAGACTCATCACGGCGTCCAGCAGGCTGCTCATCCGGTCCGGCCGGCTCGGCTGCGGCCAGGCAGCCGGAGCGGGACAGCGGGCTCCGTGCGGGGCGGGGGAGGCGGAGGCCGGGGAAGGGGCTTCGCAGGGGGAACCGGGCACCGTGGGTGCTGTCTCTGTCATCGGGGTGCCGCTCTCAGGGTCCGTGTGCCGTATGCCGGGAAATCGCTCACCGGATCACCGCGGGCTGGGACCGGTCCACGGACGGTCAGCCTACGGCAGCCACCGGGCCGGGTCCCGGGCCGCACCTCTGGACCGGGGCCGGTCGGTGGGGCCGGTCGGCCGCCCGGGGCAGCGGCGAGTGGGGCCGGTCGTCCCGGCGAACGGTGCCCGTCGGTCCCTGGAGGGCCCCGAAGGGCACGGCCAGCATGGTGCGGCCGGAAAGGTCCGGCCCGTCCCCCCTGATCCACCGGACCTTTCCGGCCGCTCCCCTCCGCCCCCCGCGCGGCCGGGGAACGCTCGTGGAACCGCAAGAGCTGGAGGACACGGTCCGGTGGACGCAATGGAAAAGCAGGGCAACAGAGCCGCCCCCGCACAGGGGCCCCTGCCCCCCGGTCCCGGCCGGCCGGGACGCTCCTCCCGCGGGCGGATCGTCGTCTCGTGGCTCACCACGACCGACCACAAGCAGATCGGCACGCTGTACCTCGTCACCGCCTTCGTGTTCTTCCTCGTCGGCGGCGCGATGGCACTCGTGATGCGCGCCGAGCTCGCCCGGCCCGGCACGCAGATCATGTCCAACGAGCAGTTCAACCAGGCGTTCACCATGCACGGCTCGGTGATGCTGCTGCTGTTCGCGATGCCGCTGTTCACCGGATTCGCCAACTGGCTCATGCCGCTCCAGATAGGCGCACCCGATGTGGCGTTCCCGCGGCTGAACATGCTGGCGTACTGGCTGTTCCTCTTCGGCTCGCTGATCGCCGCCGGAGGATTCCTCACCCCGCAGGGCGCCGCCGACTTCGGCTGGTTCGCCTACGCCCCGCTGTCCGACGCCACCCACTCACCGGGAATCGGCGCCGACATGTGGATCATGGGCGTGGCGCTCTCCGGGTTCGGGTCCATTCTCGGGGCGGTCAACTTCATCACCACCATCATCTGCATGCGAGCCCCGGGAATGACCATGTTCCGGATGTCGATCTTCACCTGGAACGTGCTGCTGACCGCCGTGCTCATCCTCCTGGTCTTCCCGGTCCTGGCCGCGGCGCTCTTCGCACTGGAAATGGACCGGAAATTCGGCTCGCACATCTTCGACCCCGCCAACGGCGGCGCGCTGCTGTGGCAGCACCTCTTCTGGTTCTTCGGCCACCCCGAGGTCTACGTGCTGGCCCTGCCGTTCTTCGGAATCGTCTCCGAAATCGTCCCGGTATTCTCCCGGAAACCGATGTTCGGCTATATCGGTCTGATCTCCGCGACGATCGCGATCGCCGGCCTCTCCGTCACCGTCTGGGCCCACCACATGTATGTGACCGGCGGGGTGTTGCTGCCCTTCTTCTCCTTCATGACCTTCCTGATCGCCGTACCGACCGGAGTGAAGTTCTTCAACTGGATCGGCACGATGTGGAAGGGATCGCTGTCCTTCGAGACGCCGATGCTGTGGACCACCGGATTCCTGATCACCTTCGTCTTCGGCGGACTGACCGGAGTCATCCTGGCATCGCCGCCGCTCGACTTCCACGTCTCGGACTCGTACTTCGTCGTCGCGCACTTCCACTACACGCTCTTCGGCACGGTCGTGTACGCGATGTTCGCCGGATTCCATTTCTGGTGGCCGAAATTCACTGGGAAAATGCTCGACGAGCGACTGGGCAAGATCACGTTCTGGGTGCTGACGGTCGGATTCCACCTCACGTTCCTCGTCCAGCACTGGCTCGGGGCCGAGGGAATGCCGCGCCGGTACGCGGATTATCTCGCCGCCGACGGTTTCACCACTCTCAACACCCTCTCCAGCATCGGATCGTTCCTGCTCGGACTGTCGTTCCTGCCCTTCTTCTACAACGTCTGGAAGACCAGCCAGTACGGCAGGAAGGTCACCGTCGACGACCCCTGGGGCTACGGCCGCTCCCTGGAATGGGCCACCCCCTGCCCGCCGCCCCGGCACAACTTCACCGCCCTGCCCCGCATCCGCAGCGAGTCCCCGGCCTTCGATCTGCACCATCCAAAGATCGCCGCACTCGAACTCGACCCCGCCGTGTCCCGCTGACCCATCCGGACCTGCCCCGCAAGCCCCGCCCTCAGGAGAGTGTGCTGCCGATGTCCCACGGTGTTCTGGCGGTCGGGGTCGTCGTGCTCCTCGCGTCCGGCAACGTCTGGTACCTGCCCGCCTATGTCGACCTGCGGGCGGGCCAGGACCGGCCGCGCTCCCGGCGGCCGGCCGCGGCCGCCGTGCTGACCGGGTGGGGGTCGGCGGCCCTCACGCTGTTGCTGCTGCTCATGCCGGTCGCTCCGGTCCTGGCCGCGCTCGCGGCGGTGGCGGGCACCACCGCCGTGGTGTCCCTGGCCGTCCAGGCGCGGTTGCGGCGGGGTCAGGAGCAGCGTGAGGAGGAAGCACGCTGGTCCACGCTCCTTGCGGTACGGACCGCCGGCCGGGCCGGGACCGCCGAGGACGAGTAACGGGTCGCTCCCGCAGGCTCGCGTCGAAGTGCGCACACATGGGCGCCGAGTGGCGGCGGGTGCAAGGCGGAGGGATCCTGTTCCAACAGCGTTTGACAGGCACTGCGCAGCGGCGCGTACTGGAAGAGGGCCTGGGCTACGAGCGCACCGGGCCTCCTGCCCCGAGGCCCGCCGACGGAGCGGACCGCCGACAGGGCGTGCCAGCGGAGTGAGGGACGGTCATGACGCCCCGGGCCGCAATCAGGCCGAAGCCTCCGGCGACCATCCCGGCCCCTGAATCGCCCCACCCGCGTGGCCGAGAGCGGTACAACTCGAACCGGCGGGGAGCATCCAGGGCCCCGACGGCCGGAGGCACGGTCCGATGGAGTCACCATGAAATTGCAGACCAAATTGGCCAATGTCCAAACGTGGCAGGATGATCCCGGCGAGCCGCCGGTCGAGCGCACCCCGATCCAGCGGCAGACGCCGGAGATGGGCAGGCCACCACTGCCTGTAGCCGTCGCAGGAGAAGTGCCCGCAGAGAGCGGGGACTACCCTGGCAGCACCGAGTTCCGCTACTGGGTGGCCGCGGACGCCATGAGCAGAGCCTCCGAATTCTGGGGTCCGCTGATGCCGGTCGGCACCACCTGGAACCGCAACATCGAAAGGGTTCTGACAGCACAGCTGGACAGTGGTGACGATCTCAACGCCTACTATGACGGGCAAGGCGTCCGCTTCTTCAAGCAAAGCGTCGCGGGCGTGACCGTGTACTCCGGCGAGAGCCCCGACGTGGTCTGCCACGAGGTGGGCCACGCCGTCCTCGACGCGCTCCGACCGCAGTTCTGGGGCGTGCTGAGCGCGGAAGTCGGCGCGCTCCATGAGTCGTTCGGAGACATGAGCGCCATCCTGGCCTCGCTCGACGTGGGGGCCGTGGCGGACGAGGTGCTCATCGAGACCCAGGGCAACCCGGCACGCTCCTCGCGACTGTCCCGGCTGGCTGAGCAGTTGGGATGGGCGATCCGCCAGATCGCTCCGTCCGCCGTCGATCCGGACTGCCTGCGCAACGCGGCGAACAACTACTTCTACCGCGATCCGGTCACCCTGCGGCCCAACGAACCCGCGAGCCTGCTGTCGAGCGAAGTGCACTCCTTCTCACGGGTGTTCACCGGAGCATTCCTCGAAGCGCTGGCAGGAATCTACTTCCAGCAGCCGGGCCGCGACGGCAAAGCACTGGTGGAGGCCGGCCGCATCATGGGCAGGCTCCTCGTGGACGCCCTGCTCGCCACCCCGGTGGTACCCGCCATGTACGCGCAAGTAGCCGCTCATGCACTCGCCGCCGACAAGGCCGACTACGACGGAGCGTTCGGCATGGCACTGCGCTCGGCGTTCATCCGCCATGGGATCCTCTCGCCCTCGGACGCGGTGGCTGCCACCGAGGCGGCGCCGCAGCACATGGCGGCAATCACCGGCGCGGCCCCCGGGCACGGTACACAACTCGCCACCATCACGGTGCCCGCAGAACGCTACGGACTCACCGAGTCCTTCGCGGTGACCACACCGGCGGAGCAACCGCGGTTCGCCGTGGCCGGCGCCGATCCGGCCATCGGCTCACTGACCCCGGTGGATCCCGAGCGGTCCGCGGAGACCTTCGTCGAGGACCTTTTCCGGCAGGGCCGTGTGGCCGTGGCCGAAGAATTGCTCACCCCGAGCGCCGCCGTGGTCGACACCACCAGGACCCGGACCCACGCGATCACCCGCGAATCCTCCGGCGCACTGTTCCTCGACCGACTGCTCTTCATCTGACCGAAGCGGACAGGCTCCTGCGATGGCCACGGAAGAGCACGACGAGAAACCCACAGCCTCCGGCGCCGACGAGGGCACCCGCCAAAAGTTCCCCGGCACCGACGAGGCGGAGTACGCAAAGCAGGCCGAAGAGCAGTTCATCGATGACCTCATCGCGTCCGGAGCGGCTGTTCCCGAGGGCGAGGAGCTCCCACCCCGCGCTACGCACGTCATCAGCTACGACGAGAATGGCCGGCGCACCGTGCGCCGTGTGCGCTTCGCCGGGCACCACCCGCCGAGCAAGGAGTGAGACGCACTCGGCTGTGGCGAACCCGTCGGCGTCCCTGGCAGAGGGACACGGTGACGGCGTGACGGACAAGGCAGTCCGACGGACCGCTGGTGCTTGGAGGCGCGGGCCTTGACAGTCCGGTTGCGGGGCATTAGGGGCGGAGTAGCCTGAAATTGACCGACGCTACCTGATCCTGGAGGTAGGCAATGTTTCTCCGACTGCTGCGGCACCGTATGCCGCATGGGCTTGTCCTTCTCGGCAACGGCCGCCTGATCGGGGGCTTCAGCGGCGGCCACTACGACGGTCACGGATACATGGCCTGACACCGTCCACAAGTCGAACCGGGCCTGCCGCAGAGTCACTGCGGCAGGCCGACCTCGGAGGATGCGCCGTGGCAGAGGACACCGATGACCTGGTAGCCGTAACACGGATCCTGTCACCGCACTGCCGTGTCATCAGGATGTCCGGCGGAGCGCTGATTGCGGACTGGAGGCGGACGCGTTTTCTTGGAATGGCGACGGCAGACATCCAGAAGTTCGCTGACGGAAGCCCCGAGGAACGCGCCGAACTCGTCACCGGACTCATTCGTGCCGGCTGCGCGACTGGCCGCCGTAAGGAGTATGCGAACGTCGAGGTCGGGCTCTGGCTGCGCGCAGTGCACCTGCTCATCCGGACCATGGGATTCGGGCGTGTCCTGCGGCTCCTGTCCTTGGCGGCCCCGGATTACACCCGTGCAGACCCGCCTTCCGCGCAGGAGGTCGCACGAGTCAAACGAGCGGTGCAATCACACAGCCGCAGAAGCTGGTTCGTCAACGACGACTGCAAGGCCGAGGCCGTGACGGCTTTCGTGCTGCTGCGGCGGTGTGGCCTGGAGGCTGTGCTGCACGTCGGTGCGCGCGAGCACCCGTTCGCCCTGCACGCCTGGACGTCTTCCGCCGGCGTGTGCATCCCTGACGCCGATCCGCGCGGGCATGCGTTCGCGCCGGTTCTCTCGATCGTCGGGGGAGGGCGGTGACGTGGAAGCACTCCGCCTCGAATGGGCCGGGGGCGTACCGAAGCTATCGGCGGCCGGGGCCATGGCGCAGCAAGGACTGGTGACGACGGTGTCCTCACGAGCCGGCACCGCGGCGGTGGTCGGCTGGGTCGGCTCGGTCCGCGACCGCGCGACGGGCGCGCGCAGCCTCCTCGACGATTTCAGCCGACCGGGAGCCACACCGCGCCTGCCGACCGGCGACTATGCCGCTGTCCTGGTGTGCCGCGATCGCATCCTGCTGATGCGGGACGAGCATGCACGCATCCCCCTGTTCTTCAGGGAGTCCGGTGGCCGGGTGAGCGCGGTGAGTACCTCGGCGCGCCGCCTGGGCGGTGCAGCAGAGCTGGAACGTCGCTACTTCTGCCGGTACCTGACCGGGAACATGGCACAACAGCACTGGGAACTCACCCCCTTCGCCGGGGTGCACCGGATCCTTGGCGGCGAGGTGGTGGAACTTTCGATCACTGGGCAGATTCGCGGTCGGGTATTGCGACACGTCCGTCAGGCCCACGACCCGTCGGTACCGGCGGCAGACGGCCGCCGCCTCAGCGGCGCGGCGAAGGACCTGCGCCTCGCACTGGAGAACGCTGTCGGCCGTCGTATGGGCAGGATGACGGCATGCCATGTCTCGGGTGGTACCGACTCCACCAGTGTCGCGTTGCTCGCGGCACGTCTGCCGGACGCAGGACAGGGCCACCCGGGGGACCTTGTTCTCCTCGCGGGGCGCTTCAGCACAGGAGAACTGGCTGGAGAACAGCCGTATCTCGACGAGGCGATGGAGGAGATCCGCCGTCATGCACCCGCAGCCCGCCCGGTGATGGTGGATGTCGACGACGTGGCGGACTTCGACGACTTCCAGAACCATGCGGGAGACGCGGACGAGCCTCATGCGCATGCCTTCCGCGCGCCGTTCTGGAGCAGGCTCCATGCCGCTGCGGCGGAACTGGGCTGTGACACCCTCATGACCGGTTGCGGGGCGGATCCGATCGTGGACGCCAACCCGTTTCACCTGCACAGGCTGGCGCGCACAGGACAGCTCCGGCAGATGACGAAGCAGGCGCGTGCCTGGGCCGCGGGCAGCGAGCGTGGCTTGTGGGACGTCATCTCCGCCTGCGTGGTGCGGCCGACTCTTCCGCTGACAGCCGAACGGATCACAGCGCTCCGCCGCCGAGGAACGGTGCTCGGCGGCCTCGGAAACTTCGCCCGCCCCCGATGGCTGCGATCCGGATTCGCGCAGGCTCACGGCTATCGTGAGGCCGGCATCGAGGAGAGCCGCTTCATGTTCGGGCGGAGACCGGAACAGTCCCTCTACGACGCGGCCAATTACATCGCCGCTCCCGACCCGCTGTCCTGGCGCCGCGCACGGCAGGACGGTTTCTTCCTCTCGCACCCCTTCCTCGACCCGGAGGTCATCGCCACGATGCGCCGCCTCCCCGCCGGAACCACGTTCCATCCGGGGCGTCCGAAGACCGTTCTGCGCGAGGCGATGGCAGATCTGCTCCCGTCCACGATCCGCAACCGAGCGGTCAAGATCCCCTTCAATCAGCTCTACGCCCGCGGTCTGCGGACACACGGCGACGAGCTCATCGACCTCTGCCGCTCCGCGAGGCATCCGCTGATTGCGGAGATGTTCGGCGTCGAGACGCTGTGCCGGGCGGTGCGGGAGGCGCAGCTCGGCATCGGGGACCCCTACTCCTGGGATCGTTTGAACAGCTCTCTGGCCCTTGTGGTGTGGCTGGAGCAATTGGACCAGCGCTTCCGCCCGCTCGGTGCGGCCATGCCGGTCATCGCCGACTCTTGACGTCCCACAGCGTCCGTTCGATCGGGCCCGTCATGGCGTCGACAAGGCCGTACCGGCTCAGCGAGTCCGACGGGGTGTCTTCCTCGCCCTTTCGCGCAATGACTGACGCCATGTATGCGCCATGCGTGCCGAAATTCCAATAGACAGTCACGTAGCGGGGGGCCCTCGTACGATCGTCGATCGCATTGTTCTCGTGCACCCTGGCACGGTAGACGAGGAAGTCGACGTCTTTCTCCTTCCAGGAGGGCACCTTGCCGCCGTCCCAGGAGTACCCATCAAATCTCAGCGACTCCAGGCCGAGCCGGTCCTTGCGCGCGAAGCTGGCCGTGGCGTAAAAGGCAACCTGGTCGTACGGCGTGTCGATGGGCATTTGCACAACCACTCGGGTGGCGAAGGTGTCGTTGGCCTCGATCCACCCTCCGTACGGCATCCATGGTTGCGCCTCCACCAACTCGCCGGGCTGGTGGATCTCCCTGCGGGAGAGCGGGTTCAGCTCCCCGAACTTCGTCCACTGCTCGGCATCGGCACGCCACTGCTGGCGGAGCCGGTCCTTCGGGCTCAGCAATACCTGTTCCCCCATGGCGTGGATTTCGGTGCCGAGGACATAGAAACCCACATCGTTGTGGTTCTCGAGCGTGATGTCGACCGGAAGGGAGAACGCCTTACGGTCCTTGCTCAGAACAGGTGTTCCCACGTCCAATCTGATGAGAGGCCTGGCCCCGCGATGGGACGGCTGATAGAGGTTCTGGTAGCCGAAATTGGCTACCGCGATGACCGAGGAGACGATCAGTGCCGCGGCCACCCGCTTCGGAGCGGGGATCACGACCGATGTCCGCCACACCGCGAAGACAGCCCATGCCGAACCCGCCGTGAGTATGCCCAGCACCGTCGAGTAGAAAGCGGAATCTCCGTTCTTCCACGTCTCGACCATGAGCATGGCGTTGGTCAGCAATGCCGCGAGCGCGCCGATCAGCGCGACCACCCCTGAGTAGGCGAAGCTTTTCCAGAACCAGTGGTCCAGGGCCGCGGCAGCACCCAGCAACGTGCTGAGCGAGACCACGAGGAGCACGGCACCGGTGATACGGCCGGGGAAGGTCAGGGCCTTCCCCAAGTCATCGATGCCGAACGAACCCAGCACCAGCGTCGTCAGGAGAAGGACCAGCAGGACCGATACCACGGTCACCGGGGATCGTCTGGTTCTCGTCGGCACACGTCGCGCCCGCGGGTGCGAGGCGGCGCCCGACCCGGGCGGAGTCTTCACGCGATCACCTCTCGACGTCGTGGACCGTGCGCGATGTGTCGACGGTGACGGCGACCGGACACACCCGATGCCGACCGGAAGGAGTCCCGCCGGTCGGCACTCGTATCCCGCAACAGGACCTGAGCCACGAGGTGTCTCCTTCGGCCGTCACCAGGGCATGCACGGGTGAGGCGCCGCCTGACGAGCCTCCGTCGACCTCCTGCGGCATACCTCGTGCCGGCGTCGCGGATCATCCGAACCCTGCAGCGGACCCAGGAGACCTGGCGCTGCGCCGGGGGCTCGAGCACCATCGTGCGCAGGGATCCGCCGGATCACCATCCGGGTGCCTCCGGACGGCCCAGCCCCGCCGTTCCGGCTTCCGTGACGGGACGCCGGCCGTCGTCAACCGGACGGCGGTTGCCTCGGCCCGCCCGGCGTCTGCGGGGCCTGTCGCCGGGAGAGGGGCGGAGACCGCTCGGTTCCCCCGACGGTGTGAGCTCTCGTGACATATGGGAGCGTGGGCGGGTGAGTGAGACGACGACTGAAACCCTGCAGTACCGCTTCGACGGGCCCGAGGACGCACCGATCCTGGTCCTCGGGCCCTCCCTCGGCACCTCGTGGCACATGTGGGACCGCCAGGTACCGGAGCTCACCCAGCACTGGAGGGTCTTCCGCTACGACCTCCCGGGCCACGGCGGCGCCCCCGCGCACCCCGCCACCGCCATCGGCGAACTCTCCGACCGGCTGATCGCCACCCTCGACGGCCTCGGCGTCCGGCGCTTCGGGTACGCGGGCTGTTCCATCGGCGGCGCGATCGGCGCCGACCTCGCGCTGCGCCACCCGCACCGGATCGCCTCACTGGCCCTGGTCGCCGCCTCGGCCCGGTTCGGCAGCGCCGACGAATTCCGCCAGCGCGGAGTGGTCGTCCGCACCAACGGCCTGGAGCCGATGGCGCGCAGCGCGCCGGAGCGCTGGTTCACCCCCGGGTTCGCCGCCGCGCAGTCGGCCATCGTCGAATGGGCCGTCCAGATGGTCCGCACCACCGACCCCGGCTGCTACATCGCCGCCTGCGAGGCCCTCGCCGCCTTCGACATCCGCGGCGAACTCGGCCGCATCACCGTCCCGACCCTCGCCCTGGTCGGCTCCGAGGACCGGGTCACCGGACCGGGCGACGCCCGCACCCTGGTCGCGGGCATACCGGACGCCCGGCTCGCCCTCGTCCCCGGCGCCTCCCACCTCGCGCCGGTCGAGCAGCCCGCGGCCGTCACCGACCTGCTCCTCACCCACTTCTCCGCGGCCTGGCAGGACACCCTCGCCGCCATCCCCGTCCCGCCGGACGTCCCGCAGCTCTCCGCCCCCGTGCTGCCCGTCGCGGAGATCACCGCCGCCGCCCCGCAGCCGCAGCCCGACCCGGCCGGACGCGCCGACCCGTACGACGCCGGGATGAAGGCGCGCCGCGAGGTGCTGGGCGACGCCCATGTGGACGGGGCCATGGCCGCCGCCGACGACTTCACCGGCGACTTCCAGGAACTGGTCACGCGTTATGCCTGGGGAGAGGTGTGGACCCGGGACGGGCTGGACCGCCGCACCCGCAGCTGTGTCACCCTCACCGCGCTGATCGCCTCCGGCCGCCTGGAGAGCCTGGCCGCGCACGTCCGGGCCGCCCTGCGCAACGG
The DNA here is from genome assembly GCF_053596315.1 of Streptomyces sp. NPDC001732. Lineage (NCBI taxonomy): Bacteria > Bacillati > Actinomycetota > Actinomycetes > Kitasatosporales > Streptomycetaceae > Streptomyces > Streptomyces sp. NPDC001732. The sequence goes on along the minus strand of NZ_JBSFFY010000015.1, from coordinate 47,481 downwards.
CCTCACCCCGCCGGAGATCAAGGAGGTGCTGATGCAGACCGCCGTCTACTGCGGCGTGCCCGCCGCGAACGCCGCCTTCACCATCGCCCAGGGCGTCATCCGGGAAGAAACGACGCCCCGCCCGTAGCAGGATGGGCTCATGAACGCGGAGAACCCCACACACCTGACCCTGACCAAGAAGACGCACTCCTGCATCCGCCTGGAGAAGGACGGGCGGACGCTCGTCATCGACCCGGGCGGCTTCTCGGAGCAGGACGCAGCCGTCGGCGCCGAGGCGGTCCTGGTGACGCACGAGCACCCCGACCACTTCGACGAGGGGCGGCTGCGCGCCGGCCTGGAGGCCGATCCGGCGGTCGAGGTCTGGACCCTGCGCAGCGTCGCGGAGCGGCTCTCCGCCGCCTTCCCCGGCCGCGTCCACACCGTCGGCAACGGCGACACCTTCACCGCGGCGGGCTTCGACGTCCAGGTGCACGGCGAACTGCACGCGGTGATCCACCCGGACATCCCGAGGATCACCAACATCGGCTTCCTGGTGGACGGTTCGCTGTTCCACCCGGGCGACGCGCTCACCGTCCCCGACCGGCCGGTCGACACCCTGATGCTCCCGGTGATGGCCCCCTGGAACAAGATCTCCGAGGTCATCGACTACGTGCGCGAGGTCGGGCCGCGGCGCGCCATCGACATCCACGACGCGCTGCTCACCGACCTCGCCCGCCCGATCTACGACAACCAGATCGGCGGCCTCGGCGGCGCCGACCACGGCCGGCTGGCTCCGGGGGAATCGACCGGCCTGTGACCGTCGCCGGTCCGGCGACTGTCGGTGGCAGCCGCTAGGTTTACCCCATGCGCATCGCCACCTGGAACGTCAATTCGATCACCGCCCGGCTCCCGAGGCTGCTGGCCTGGCTGGAGAGCACCGGCACGGACGTGCTGTGCATCCAGGAGACCAAGTGCGCCGCCGAACAGTTCCCGGCGGACGAGCTCCGCGAACTCGGCTACGAGTCCGCGGTCAACGCCACCGGGCGGTGGAACGGCGTGGCGCTGGTCTCCCGCGTCGGCCTGTCCGACGTCGTCACAGGACTGCCGGGCGGCCCCGACTACGAGGGCGTGCAGGAGCCGCGGGCCGTCTCGGCCACCTGCGGCCCGGTCCGCCTCTGGTCGGTGTACGTGCCCAACGGCCGCGAGGTCGAGCACGCGCACTACGCGTACAAGCTGCGCTGGTTCGAGGCGCTGCAGAAGGCCGTCGCCGCGGACGCCGCGGGCGCGCAGCCGTTCGCCGTCCTGGGCGACTTCAACGTGGCCCCGGCCGACGAGGACGTCTGGGACCCGGCGCTGTTCGAGGGCGCCACCCACGTCACCCCGGCCGAGCGCGCCGCCCTCGCGGCACTGCGCGAGGAGGGGCTGTCGGACGTCGTGCCGCGCCCCCTCAAGTACGACCGTCCGTACACCTTCTGGGACTACCGCGAGCTGCGCTTCCCGAAGAACAAGGGCATGCGGATCGACCTGGTCTACGGCAACGCGCCCTTCGTCGCGGCGGTCGAGGACAGCTACGTGGACCGCGAGGAGCGCAAGGGCAAGGGCGCGTCCGACCACGCCCCGGTGGTCGTGGACCTCGGCCTCTGACGGCCCCCGCCCCGGTGGCCGCGGGGCGCGGTTCCCGACGGCCCCGGGGCCGGGGCGACCGGTCGCCCCGGCCGGCGTTGTCAGTGGTCGCCGTTAGCGTGGTTCCCGTCCTTATCCCGCTTGCTGGCTGCTTGCAGAGAACAGGACGGCCCCGCCCGTTCAGCGCCGGGCGGGGCCTTTGGACCACCCCGGCTCGTCAGAGCGCGGCGACACCGTCCCGGCCGCGTTCGGCGACCCGTCGGATGCCCGGCGCCGCGGCGGTGCCCAGCGCCAGGACCATCAGCAGCGCGCTGACCCACAGCGGGGACCTGAAGCCGAGCCCCGCGTCGATCGCCAGCCCGCCGAGCCACGGCCCGAGCGCACCGCCCACGTTGAACGCGGCCGTGGCGAACGAACCGGACAGGGTCGGCGCGTCGGCCGCCAGCCGGAACACCCACGAGATCAGCGCCGTCCCGGTGCCGAACGCGAGCGTCCCCTGGACGAGGACGAGCACGACCGTGCCGAGCGGGCTGCCCGCGGTCAGCGCGAACCCGGCCCAGCCGACGGTCAGCGCCACCAGCCCGGCGGCGGTGAAGGCGACCGGCCGCGCGTCCACGTACCGGCCGGTGGCGGTGACGCCGAGGAACGACCCCAGCCCGAACAGCGCCAGCAGTCCCGGCACCCAGGCGTCCCCGAGCCCGGTGACCCGGGTGGCGAGCGGTTCGAGGTAGGAGAACGCGCAGAACGTCGCCCCCTGCACCAGGGCGCTCGTCAGCAGGGTCAGCAGCAGGGGCCGCCCGGTCAGGACCCGCAGCTCGGCACCGGCGCGGACGGGAGCCGGCTTCGGCCGCGCCGCCGGGATCGCCGCGGCGATCACGACGACGGCCGGTACGCAGACCAGGGCCACGGCCCAGAAGGCGGCCCGCCACCCCCAGTGCCCGCCCAGCGCCGCACCGGCGGGTACCCCGGCCACACAGGCGAGGGTGACGCCCCCGACCACCACCGAAGTGGCGCGGGCACGGGCCTCGGGCCCGACCATGGAGACCGCGGTCACCAGGGCCACGGCCCAGAAGCCCGCGTTGGCCAGCGCCCCGACGACCCGGGTCGCCAGGAGCACCCCGTAGCCGGGGGTGAGTGCGCCGACCACATGGGCGGCGCCGAAGACGCAGAGGAAGAACAACAGCGCCCGACGGCGCGGCCAGCCACGGCTGAAGAGCGCCGTCAACGGCGCCCCGACGATCATCCCGATCGCGAAGGCCGAGGTCAGCAGGCCCGCGGCCGGGATGGAAACGTGCAGGTCGGCGGCGATGTCCGAGACCAGACCGGACAACATGAACTCGGATGTGCCCTGGGCGAAGACGGCGAGCCCGAGCGCGTATACGGCAAATGGCATGAAGGAACCCCATGGACGGCTGACGGATGGACCGGGCAGGGGGTGCGGGCCCGCGCCCGCCCGTCATGACGGGCGGCGACGCGGAAGAACGCCGGGGAATCCCCGGACGTGATCCGGCGGGACGGCACGACGGCAGACGCCGGAGCCGGAGCCGGGGAACGCGCGCCTCGTCGTGTCGCGTACGGATGCGTCACGTACATACGTGTCGTGTACGGACGCACCCGCGCACGGAAGCGGTCACGAGCGCGTCGGGAAAGCGCGGCCCACACCGTGGTGGTCCTGCGGCGGCAGCCGGACGGAGACGGTCCGGGGCCGGTGTCCGGCCCCACGGGATCGATTCGACGACGGATCGGCCACCGGCGGACCGGTGGCTAGCCTCTGTCGGACTCGGGGCTGGACATGATCGCGAAACTATCAGCCCGGACCACCCGGCCTCCACCCCTTTTCGGCCGGGACCCGGAACGGGCACCGGGGCGGCGGCACGCGGGCGGGGCCGGGACCGGCCGGGTACTCGGGCGACGGGCCGCGCGCCCTGTGGTGCGCGACACGGGAGGGATGCGACCCTGAGTGGTATGAACATCCCTTTCCTGGACAACTGGCGTAAGCGTCACGACGGCACGCGGGGGGCGGGGCTCGCCTCCGCGGTCGCCGCCGATCCCGAGGGCGCGGCCGAGCTCCTCGCCGAGTGTGAGCTGCTGCGTGTCCGGGCGGGGCAGCGCGGCCTCCAACTCGACGACACCCCTGCCTCGTTGGCGGCCCTCGACCAGTTGCCGCCGCGCTGGCGCGACGATCCGGAGGAGCTGCCCTGGCTGGGCAATGACGCGGGTCTGTACCTCGGGACGGTGCTGGTGCGGAATGTCTCCGGCGCGGCCTGGAGCATCAGGCCCAGCGGGCAGCCCGTCGTGCGGCTCGCCTCGGGGCGGGAGATCGACGTGGTCGAGGCGGGGCTGGACTGGGCGATCTCCGGCAGCCCCGAGCTCTCGCAGGTGTACTCGGAGTCGGCCGAGGGCTGAGGATCTCCCTACAACCGAACAAAAAGCCTTATGTACCATTTGTGCGTGTCGATGTCGAAGTCCCTTTTCGGGCTGGTTAGTTTGCGCTGACTTCGACACAGCGAAAAGTGGGTAGGGCAGCGTATGGCCGTCGATCCGTTGATCGAACTGCGGGACGTCAACAAGTTCTATGGGCAGTTGCACGTACTGCAGGACATCAATCTCACCGTCGGCCGCGGGGAGGTGGTGGTGGTCATCGGCCCCTCCGGCTCCGGCAAGTCGACGCTCTGCAGGACCGTCAACCGCCTGGAGACGATCGAGTCGGGGAGCATCACGATCGACGGCAGGCCCCTCCCCGAGGAGGGGAAGGGGCTGGCCGAGCTCCGGGCCGAAGTGGGCATGGTCTTCCAGTCGTTCAACCTCTTCGCGCACAAGACCGTGCTGGCCAACGTCTCGCTCGCCCAACTCAAGGTCCGCAAGCGGAAGAAGGACGAGGCGGACCGGCGCTCCCGCGAACTGCTGGAGCGGGTCGGGCTGGCCACGCACGCCGACAAGTACCCCGCCCAGCTCTCCGGCGGCCAGCAGCAACGGGTGGCCATCGCCCGCGCCCTCGCCATGAACCCCAAGGCGCTGCTCTTCGACGAGCCCACCTCGGCGCTCGACCCGGAGATGATCAACGAGGTGCTGGAGGTCATGCAGCAGCTCGCCCGGGACGGCATGACGATGGTCGTCGTCACGCACGAGATGGGCTTCGCCCGCTCCGCGGCCAACCGCGTGGTCTTCATGGCCGACGGGCGCATCGTCGAGGACCGCAGTCCCGAGGAGTTCTTCACCGCTCCGGAGAGCGACCGCGCCAAGGACTTCCTGTCCAAGATCCTCAAGCACTGACGGGGGCTCCGTGTTGCGTACGAGAAGAGTTCTGGGCGCCCTGGCCGGCCTCCTGCTGGCCGCCCTCGCCGCCGCCGGGTGCGGCCGGGAGGGCAGCCCGCCGGTGAAGGGCCCCAAGGCCGAACAACTGCCGGTGTACAAGGTCGAGACCGGCTTCCGACTGCCCGCCTCACCGACCTGGACGAAGGCGAAGAAGCGCGGATACCTCCGGGTCGGGGCCAAGGAGGACCAGCCCTACCTGGGCGAGAAGGACCCCGCCACCGGCATCTACTCGGGCTTCGACATCGAGATCGCCAAGATGATGTCGGCCTCGCTCGGCTTCGACCCGAAGACGATCCGCTTCCAGACCATCGCCTCCGCCAACCGCGAGACGGCGCTGCAGAACGGGCAGATCGACTACTACGTCGGCACCTACACCATCAACGCCATGCGCAAGAAGCTCGTCGGCTTCGCCGGGCCGTACTACATGGCCGGGCAGGGCCTCCTCGTCCGCACCGACGAGAACGACATCGACGGCCCGCAGGACCTGGCCGGCAAGACGGTCTGCTCGGCCGCGGGATCGACCCCGTACCAGCGCATCGCCGCCGACTACCCGAAGGCGATCCTGGTCTCCTACGACACCTACTCGATCTGCGTGGACAACCTGCTGACCTACCAGGTCGACGCCGTCACCACCGACGACGCCATCCTGCTGGGCTTCGCGGCCAAGGCGCCCGACGAGATGAAGGTGGTGGGCAAGCCGTTCTCCCAGGAGCCGTACGGCATCGGAGTCCCGCGCGGCGACAACGCGTTGCGGTTCGCGCTCAACGACGCCCTGGAGGCCAACGAGAAGAACGGCAACTGGAAGAAGGCGTTCGAAGCCACGCTCGGCCTGTCCGGGGTCCCCGCGCCGACACCGCCGCCCATCGACCGCTACCCGGCGACCTGAAAGGGCGGACCACGACCATGGACGTACTCACCGAGAACTTCTCGCTCTACGGCAAGGGATTCCTGGGCACGGTCGAGCTGACCGTCTACTCCTCGATCCTGGCCCTGCTCCTCGGCTTCCTCATGGCCTCCTTCCGGGTGGCCCCCGTCGGCGCACTCCGGACGCTCGGCACGGTCTGGGTGACGGTGCTGCGCAACACCCCGCTGACACTGCTCTTCTTCGCCGTCCTGCTCGGACTGCCCCGCTTCGGCCTGGTGCTCCCCTTCGAGGTCTTCGCGGTCCTCGCACTCGGCTGCTACACCTCCGCGTTCATCTGCGAGGCGCTGCGCTCGGGCATCAACACCGTGCCGAAGGGACAGGGCGAGGCGGCCCGCAGCCTCGGCATGACGTTCGGCCAGACCCTGAACACCGTGGTGCTGCCCCAGGCGTTCCGGTCGGTGATCCCCCCGGTCGGCTCGACACTGATCGCCCTCGCCAAGAACTCCGCGATCGCCGGCGCGTTCAGCGTCACCGAACTGCTCGGCACCTACAAGACCCTCAACGAGCTGGGCTACAACATCATCTGGAGCTTCGTCTGGATCGCCGTCGGCTACCTGATCATCACCCTGTCCATCAGTGCGCTCTTCAACGTGATGGAGAAGCGCTGGGGAGTCGCCCGATGACCACCCACACCGCCCCGTCCGCCACCGCGCTCTACGACGTTCCGGGCCCCATGGCCCGCAGACGCCACAGGGCGTACGGAATCGTCTCGACGGCACTGATCCTCGCCCTGCTCGGCTGGATCGTCTATCTGCTCTTCGACACCGGGCAGTTCACCAGTGCCAAATGGACCCCCTTCACCTACAAGGGCATCCAGGAACTGCTGCTGCGCGGACTGGGCAACACCCTCAAGGCGTTCGCGTACGCCGCGGTGCTCTCCCTGCTGCTCGGCGGGGTGCTCGCCCTCGGACGGCTCTCCGACCACCGGATCGTGCGGTGGATCGCGACGCTGCTCGTCGAGTTCTTCCGGGCCATGCCCGTACTGGTGATGATCTTCTTCGTCTTCGTGGCGCTGAAGGTGCAGCCCCTGCCCGCGCTGGTCACCGGGCTGACCCTGTACAACGGCTCGGTGCTCGCCGAGGTGTTCCGCACCGGGGTCAACTCGGTGGAGCGCGGCCAGCGCGAGGCCGCGTACGCCCTGGGGATGCGCAAGACGCACGTCATGACCCACGTACTGGCCCCCCAGGCGGTGCGGGCCATGCTGCCCGCCATCATCAGCCAGCTGGTCGTGGCGCTGAAGGACACCTCGCTCGGCTTCCTGATCACCTACGAGGAGTTCCTCCACGCGGGCAAGCTCATCGCGTCCAACCTCGACTACGATCTTCCCTTCATCCCCGTGGTGATGGTGATCTCACCGATCTACATCGGGATGTGCATGCTGCTCTCCTGGTTCGCGACCTGGGTGGCCAAGCGGGAGAGGCGCAATCCGAAGATGAAGGCCGTGCAGGTCGCACCGGCCGAACCAGGAACGCTGCTGCCGGGAGTGCAGTAGCCGGGGCCCGCCGCGAGGCGGTCCCCGAGGAGCAGTGCCCCGTCCGGCAGCAGCCGGTGATCACTTCTCGCGCAGGACGACGGATCCGTGCGACGGGCCCTTCCCGGGCGAGAAGAAGGTCAGCTGCGCGCCGGCCGGGCTGCGCCCGGTGTTGTGCGGCGGCCGACGGCGTCGCCCTGCAGCCCCGACGCTTCCACGACGGCCCCGACCTCGTGGGCCGGGCCGTCCGCCCGGCGGCCCGGCCCGGCCGTCCCGCTACAGTGCGCTCTTCGCCCGCCAGTCGGCCCACGACACGTTCCACGCCCCGTAGCCGTTGCCCTCCGCGACCGTTCCCTTGGCGTCCGCGCCGGTGATCTCGAACGGGTCGCCGACCCGCACCTGCCCGTACAGCGCGCCGGCATTGGCGTCGCTCATCCCGATGCAGCCCGAACTGCGGTTCGCCGAACCGAAGTAGGCGGCGTTCCACGGCGCCGCGTGGGCGTACATCCCCGACCAGGTCAGCCGCATCGACGAGTCGACCATCTTGTCGTAGGCGTTGCCGAGACCGACCGTCTCGGAACGCATGTTGATCGTGCCCTCCTTGGCCATCAGCACGGCCGTGCCGCGCCAGGACGCCTTCTCGCCACCGGGGGTACCGGCCGACATGGGCACGTCCATGACGGTCTTCCCGCCCCGCTGCAGCGCGAGCCGGTGGCGGTCGAGATCGACCTTCACCACCTGCTCGTCGCCGATCGTGAAGGTGGTCCGGTAGTCGCGGACGAACCAGCCGCCGGACGGGCCCGAGTCGATGCCGTCGAGGTCGGCTTCGAGCGTGACCTTCGTGCCGGACTTCCAGTACTCCTTGGGCCGCCAGTCGATCCGGTCCTTGCCGGAGTAGTCCTGCAGCCAGCCCCAGGAGCCCTCGGTGTCGTTCGAGGTGGAGACCTTCAGGGCCCTCTCGACCGCGGCCCTGTCCTTCACCGGGTTGTCGAAGACGATCGACAGCGGCTGGGCGATGCCGACCGTGGTGTTCTTGCCGGGGGCCAGCGTCAGCTTGTTGACCTTGTCTGCGGCCGCGGTGGTGAAGGCGGCCCTGCCGCTGCCGCCGTCGGTGTTCTTCGCCTCGACGCGGTACGCGGTGCCGGGCGCGGCCACCCGGTCCGAGGTCCAGGTCCTGCCGTCGGCGGATATCCGGCCGGTGAGCGCGTTCCCGCCGTCCGCGCGCACCGTGACCGACTTCAGCTTTCCGCTGTCGAGCGTCACCTTCACCGGCTTCCCCGGGGCGGCGCTGTCGCCCCGGAGGTTCACCGAGATCCCGGCGTCGCGTTCCGCCCCGGCCGTGCCGCCCGCGGCCGAGCCCGACGCGGCGGCCCCGGAGCAGGCGGTGAGCGTGAGGCCGAGCACCGCGATCCCGGCGGTCAGGGCGAACCGGACCGGGCGGTTGGGAGCGGCGGTACGACGTACGGGCCGACGTGCAGCGATCAACGGAAAAACCTCCAAGGCATTGCTTCTCGCCGAGGGAGAGGCACGCGCCGCAGGGGCAGGTTCCATGAAATGACCGGAAAACGGGAAAACCCGGTGTGATATGCACCGCAGTGCAACGGGTCACCGCCCGGCCACTCGCCGCCGCCCGGGTGCCCCGACGGGGAAGGCGGCCGTGCGCACGGCGGGGCGGAAGCGGCTGCGGCGGGCCGGGCGACCCCGGCCCGCACCGCTCAGCCCGTCGCCCGGTGGGAGTTGCGCGGTGCCGGAACGGGCGCCTGCGCGGCCCGGGTCACGTCCGCGACGAGCTCCACCACGTCGGGGCCGTACGCCTGCGAGTTGACGACCTTCAGCAGCAGGCAGAAGGTGCTGTCGCCGTACTTGCGGAACAGCTTCTCGTGGTTGCGGGCCAGATAGCGGGAGGCCGCCTGGTTGGTGATCGCCTGCTGCCCGCAGAACAGGAAGACGGGACGGGCGTCCTGACCCACCGTCAGCCTGGCCAGCAGTACGTGCTCGGTGACCCCCTTCTCCGCCCGGTAGCGCTCCGGGCCGATCTGGAAGGCGCCCCGGTCGGGCCCGGGTTCGGGGCTGGTGTTCACCTTCACCCCCGGCAGCAGGGAGTGGAGGTGCGCGGCCATCCGCCGGTTGGAGACCGGACCGCCGACACAGAATTCGGTGCGCTCGCCGAAGCCCTGCTGGGCGACGTCGTGGGACAGGATCTGCGCGTGCGCGGCGCAGTCCTTGATGAGCGCGGAGAGTTCGAGCAGGGCGAAGACGTCGTGGCGGTGGACGGAGCCGTCGCCACCCGCGTCGCGGTTGACGACGAGCAGGCACTCGGAATTGCCCGGCAGCCCGAAGAAGGCCTGTTTGCGGCGGAGTTTGCGGCGCCAGAGGTGGGTGCGGGTGATCCAGCCCAACGAGGCGCTGATGCCGGCGGCTATCACGCCCAGCACGATGTTGCGTACGTCGTCAGTCATGGGCGGGCATGTTAGCGGGCAATCGGACCCGGTTTCATGGTGGCCCTGACGGGGCAGACGAAGCGACGCTACCCTGCGCGGACGATCACCTACTTGGAGGTGCGCATGAGACGTTCCGTCGCACGGAACGCATCATTGTCGGCTGTTCTGGCGGCTGTGGTCACGGTCGGGGCGGCCGGTCCTTCCTCGTCCGCACCGGCCTTCGAGCCACCGCCCAAGTCGCCCGTCGCGGTGGGGTACGGGGGTGCGGTGGCCAGTGTCGACCCGGACGCGTCGGCCGCGGGCATCGAGGTGCTCCGCAAGGGGGGCAACGCGGTGGACGCCGCCGTGGCGACCGCGGCGGCGCTCGGTGTGACCGAGCCCTACTCGGCGGGCATCGGCGGGGGCGGCTACTTCGTCTACTACGACGCCCGGGAACGCACGGTCCGGACGATCGACGGCCGGGAGACCGCACCGCTCGGCGCGGACTCCTCGCTGTTCGTGGAGAACGGCAAGCCGATCCCCTTCGACGACGTCGTCACCAGTGGACTGGGTGTGGGCACCCCGGGCACCCCGGCCACCTGGGACGCCGCACTCGACGCCTGGGGCAGCAAGTCGCTGCGGCAGGTGCTCAAGCCGGCCGAACGGCTCGCCCGGGACGGCTTCGTCGTCGACGAAACGTTCCGTGCGCAGACCAGGAACAACCAGGCCAGGTTCTCCGACTTCCCGGCGACCAGGGAACTCTTCCTGCCGGGCGGTCAACTGCCGGTGGTGGGGTCCCTCTTCAAGAACCCGGACCTGGCGCGCACCTACGAGAAGGTGGGCCGCAAGGGCGTCGACGAGCTGTACCGGGGCGAGGTGGCCGAGGACATCGTGCGCACCGTCCGCAAGCCGCCCGTCGACCCGGCGGCCACCCGTGTGGTGCGGCCCGGCGACCTCACCGCGAAGGACCTGCGGTCCTACCGGGTGCTGCGGCAGGCCCCGACGAAGGTCGACTACCGGGGCCTCGACGTGTACGGCATGGCGCCGTCCTCGTCGGGCGGCACGAGCATCGGCGAGGCGCTCAACATACTTGAGTCCACCGATCTTTCGAAGGTGAGCGAGGCGAAGTACCTGCACCGCTACATCGAGGCGAGCCGGATCGCGTTCGCCGACCGGGGACGCTGGGTCGGCGACCCGGCGTTCGAGGACGTGCCGACGCGGGAACTGCTCAGCCAGCGGTTCGCCGACTCGCGGGAGTGCCTGATCAAGGACGACGCGGTGCTGCCCAGCCCGCTCGCGCCGGCCGACCCGCGCCACCCGGCCGACTGCACGGCCGGTGGCACGGCCACCCCGACGACGTACGAGGGGGAGAACACCACGCATCTGACGACGGCCGACAAGTGGGGCAACGTGGTCGCGTACACCCTGACCATCGAGCAGACCGGCGGCAGCGGCATCACCGTGCCGGGGCGCGGATTCCTCCTCAACAACGAGCTGACGGACTTCTCGTTCGCGCCCGCCAGCCCCGCGGTCCACGACCCGAACCTGCCCGGTCCGGGCAAGCGCCCGCGCTCGTCCATGTCGCCGACGATCGTGCTGAAGAACGGCGAGCCGGTGCTGGCCCTGGGGTCGCCCGGCGGCGCCACGATCATCACGACCGTGCTGCAGTCGCTCATCGGCACCGTCGACCGGGGGCTCCCGCTGGTCGACGCCATCGCGGCGCCGCGCGCCAGCCAGCGCAACTCGGCGGCGACGGAGCTCGAACCGGGGCTGTGGGACAGTCCGTTGAAGGCCGAGCTGGAGTCCTTGGGGCACGTCTTCAAGCCGAGCTCGGAGCTCGGGGCGGCGACGGGTGTGCAGCGGCTGCCGGACGGGCGGTGGCTGGCCGCCGCCGAGAAGGAGCGCCGGGGCGGTGGCTCGGCGATGGTCGTGAAGCCGGCCGGGCGCCCCTGACCGTCGCCGCTGTTGCCGCTGCCCGCTGTCGGGCGCGACGGCACCGGCCGTCACGGCGGCATCCGGTCACGACGAGGGCGTCGTAAATGACATGACGTCAATCGCCTTTTGTTCAGGGCCCCTTACTCGCGGAACCTCGCGAGGAAGGGGCCCTGTGGTCTTGACGGGGGCACGGGACGGGAGCATCTTGAGCGCGTCCGTAAGGAAAGCTTCCTGTCAGAAGGGCACCCCACTGTGCGTACTCGAACGCTCGCCCTCACCGCAGTCCCGGCCGCCGTGCTGCTCGCGGCCACCGCGCTGACCCCGGCCGCCCATGCCGGTCAAGTACCGGGCGCCACCTCCGCCTCCGCCTCCCGGGCGGATGCGGGCAGCGGTGGCGCCGCGGGCAGCGAGGAGGGGTCCGTCGGCGCGGCGGACCTGCTGGCCAAGGTCACCTCGTGCTCGCAGATATCCAACGGCAAGTACCGCACGGACGAGGAGACTTCGGCGACCGTGCCGGTGTGCGACAAGAACGGCGCCGTGTTCTGGAAGGCCGACATGGACATCGACTGCGACGGCGAGATCACCGCCGCCTGCAACGAGGACACCGACCCCTGGTTCCAGAACGAGACGGCGTTCACGACCTCCACGGGAAAGCCGCTGAACGCCGAGAAACTGCCGTACGTCGTCGTGCCGAGCACCAGCAGCATCTGGAACTACGGAAATTCCGGCATCAAGGGCGGTGGCGTCGTCGCCGTCATCTACAACAACAAGGTCGAGTACGCCGTCGTCGGCGACACCGGCCCCAACAAGATCATCGGTGAGGCCTCGTACGCCACCGCCGAGGCCCTCGGCATCGACCCCGACCCCGAGACCGGCGGTGCCGAGTCCGGCGTCACCTACATCCTGTTCAAGAACTCCAAGGTGACCCCGATCGAGAGCCACAGCGCGGCCGTCACCGCGGGCGACGCCCTCGCCAAGCAGTTCATACAGAACAACTAGGGCGACCGCCGCAGGACGGCCCCTCCTCCCGCCGGCCCCCGCGGCGGCTCCCGCAGGCCCGGAAGTCGGAGGCCGGGGGAGTGGGGGCGGGGCCGCCCTGTCGATGGCTTCGCGCCCCCCTGCCCGTCTACAGCGCGGTCAGGATCCGTGGCCCGTCGTCCGTGATCGCCACCGTGTGTTCGGCGTGCGCCGCCCGGCTGCCGTCGGACGTGCGCAACGTCCAGCCGTCCCGGTCCGCGTGGAAGGCGTCCTTGCCGCTGCCGATCAGCATCGGCTCGATCGCCAGCACCATGCCGTGCCGCAACGGCATGCCGCGGCCGGGGCGCCCCTCGTTGGGGACGGCCGGGTCCTCGTGCATCGACCGGCCTATGCCGTGGCCGCCGAACCCCTCCGGAATGCCGTACCCGGCCGTGCGGCAGACCGTGCCGATCGCATGCGCGATGTCGCCGATCCGATTGCCGACGACGGCCGCCGCGATGCCCGCCTCCAGCGCTGCGGAGGCCGTCTCGACCAGCCTGGTGTCCGCGGGCCGGGCGCGTCCGACGGTGAAACTGATCGCCGAGTCGCCGGCCCAGCCGTCGAGCGTCGCACCCGCGTCGATGCTCACCAGGTCGCCGTCGCGCAGTCGCTGGTCGGTCGGGATTCCGTGCACGATCGCGTCGTTGACCGACGCGCAGATCACGGCGGGGAAGGGGGTGGGCGCGAAGTGCGGCCGGTAGTTCAGGAACGGGGATCCGGCCCCGGCCTCGCGCAGCACGCCACGGGCCACCTCGTCGAGTTCACGCAGCGAGACGCCGACCGCGGCCGCTTTTTGGACGGCGTCGAGCAGCCGTGCCACGACCCGCCCGGTTTCCCGCATCGCTGCTATGGATGTGTCTGTCTTGAGCTGCACCATGCCAATTACTATACCGGTCGGAGCGGTATTAGAATGACGGCATGGTACGAACGCCCCTGACCCCGGAAGAGCGTCGCCGCGGCGAACGCCTCGGAGTGCTGCTGCGCGAGGCGCGCGGCGCGCGCAGCATGGTCGAGATCGCGGCGAGCGCCGGAATCTCCGCCGAGACGCTGCGCAAGATCGAGACGGGCCGCGCGCCCACGCCCGCCTTCTTCACCGTCGCGGCACTGGCCGGGGCGCTCGGACTCTCGATGGACGAGATCCTCGTCCGCTGCGCCCCGGAGCCGGAAGCGGTTCCGCTGGCCGGGTAGGACGACCCCGTCCTCGTCCCCGTCCCGGGACCGGTCGCGAAACGGCGGCGCAAGGCCGGGAGCGGCGCCCCCGGTCGGGAAGCGGCCGGCTCCGAAACGGCTTCCCGGTGTTCAGGGCACCTCCGCTTCCGTGCTGCGCTTCCTGCGCTCGCCGGGCTCGGGCAGTGTCCTCCTGCCGCCCTCCGGCGGCGGGTAGAACCTGCGGGCCCAGCGCCGGAACGGCCCGATCGGGCCGTCGCCGGGCGCCAGTCGGGGCGGTTGCTGGTACTGCTTGTGGTGCCAGATCGGGAAGTCGGCGGCGGTGAACTCGCAGCTGGAACGGAAGACGGCGCCGTCCAGCAGCCGGGCCGCGGTCCGGCTCACCGCCCGCGCGAGCGGGGCCGGCAGCCGGGACGGCTCCGCGAAGGAGATCCGGTTGAGCTGGCGGAACTGCATCCGGTTGGGCGCGATGGCCGTCGGCAGCACCATCGTGCACATCCGCAGCCCGAGCCGGGGCGTGTGCACGTCGGCGTGCAGGCAGCCGAGCCCGTAGCCGTCCACCTCCACGTCGACGACGAAACTGCCCAGGAGCGGCGCCGACTCGTGGGCCCGCATGGACACGTGGAACGCGGCGTCCTCGTAGACGACGGGCCCGCCGATCTCCGCCCTGTCCCAGCCGTGCAGGGTGGCGAAGTGCCCGAGGTCCACCGAATTCTCGATGACCTCCTGGACGTTGCCGGCCAGCTCCCACGCGGCGCTGCGGGCCGGCCGGTGGCCGATCTCGTGCCAGCGGGGGACGAACCAGTCCGGGGCCCGGCCGTCGTGGTGGCGCCAGACGAAGACGGCGCCGTTGACCTCGTGCACCGGCAGTTGGGTCAGCGGCGATCTCGGCGGCGGCGTGTCGTACCCCGTCCGTACGCACGCGCCGTCGGGGCCGAACGCGAAGAAGTGGAACGGGCACACGAGATCGTCCCCGTCGACCTTCGCCAGGCCGAGATGGGCGCCGAGGTGCGGACAGTACGGGCGGACGGCGCGCAGGGCCCCCGTGCCGAGCCGGTACAGCACCACGTCCTGCCCCGCCAGCGGCCGGGTGAGCACGGTGCCGGGCCGTAGTTCGTCCGAGAAGGCCAGCGCCGACCAGCCGCTCGGATAGGGCAGGGCGGCGGCGCCCGCGGCATCGGCCGGGGTCGGTCCCTCGGTGATGGCGCGTCCGTACTCGCGTGACAGTCCCACGAATTCCCCTTCCAGGATCGGTCGCCTGGACCCTGCCCAACCCGCCCCGGAATCCTCCCGGTACGCCGCACATCACCTGAAGGGGGAGAAAAGCGACGAGGGTTGACGTCCCGGGGCGTTCGGCCGGACCGGCCGTGCGCTCGGTGCCGTCAGCCGGTGCGGCGGGAGCGCCCGAGGGCCAGGACGCCGAGGGCCACGCCGATCACCCCAAGCGCCAGGGCCAGGGCGCCACCGACCACACCGTTGCCGGTGCCGGGACCACCGTCGGCGACGGCCAGATTCAGCGCGCCGACGACCGTGCCGACCAGCCCCGCCACGAGGGCCACGACAGCCCTGCTCCGTTTGCGGCCGGTGCCGGTGCCGGTCCGGTCGGTGGGGCGGGCCAGGGCCAGCCTGCCGATGACCACGCCGGCCAGTGCCACGAGCGCGGCCGTGGTGCCCACGAGCCGTCCGGTGGTCAGGGCGTAGGTGTCGACGGCGGCCGAGTGCGTCGAGGCGTGTGCGACCGCCGGTGCGGCAAGCCAGATGCCTCCGGGCACGGCGGCCGCGGCGGCGGCGAGCAGGCGGCGAACAGACATGTGGGGTACTCCTTCTCTTCCTGCGACTGGGCGTTGCCCGAGCATGTCCGCCGCCCCCGTCCGCGGTCGTCCGGCGGGCGCAGACACTTCGCACTGCCGCCGGTGCCGCATCCGGCTGCCACGGACGCCGCAGGAGGCGGGGAAGTACCGCGGGTGCGGTAGTCGGCCGCTCGTTCACGAGGGGGACTCGCCCCTGGCGGCAGCCGGTTAGGGTGCGCGCATGGATGCAGGTGAGTCCGGTGTTCGGGCCCGGTTCGGGGATTGGGGCATCGCCGTCGGTGTGATGGCGGCGCTGCTGGTCACAGGGCTGTCCGGACAGCGTTCGGATCCGGACCTCGCCCTGCCCGGATACGCGCTGTTGACGACCGGCGGGCTGGCGCTGGGCGTACGCCGCCGGGCTCCGGTCGCGGTCCTGGCCGTCACCGGGCTGTGCGCGGTGGGGTACCAGGCGGCCGGGTTCGACCTGCCCGCTGTCGCGTACCTGGTCGCGGTGTACGCGGCCGTCAGGGCGGGACACCGCACCGTCGCGGTGGTGACGAGCGTGGTCACGCTGGCCCTGCTCCCGCTCGCCGTCCTGGCCTCGGGGCCGCACGACACGGGCGAGGCCTTCGCACAGGCCCGGGGCGCCCTCGAAATCGCCTGGCTGATCGCGGCCGGCGCCGCGGGAGAGGCGCTGCGGCAGGCCGAGCGGCGGGCGGACGAGGCCGAGCGCACCCGGGAGGAGACCGCGCGGCGCCGCGCCGACGAGGAACGGCTCCGTATCGCCCGGGAGCTGCACGACTCGCTCACCCACCAGATCTCGGTCATCAAGGTGCAGGCGGAGGTCGCCGTGCACGTGGCCCGCCGCCGGGGCGAGGAGGTGCCGCCCTCCCTGCTGGCGATCCAGGAGGCCGGGCGCGAGGCGAGCCGGGAGCTGCGCGCGACGCTGGAGGCGCTGCGCGACGACGACACGGCCCCGCCGCGCGGCCTCGACGACGTCCCCGAACTGGTGGCACGGGCCCGCGCGTTCGGCCTGGACGCGACGCTGACGATCGAGGGACGGCGGCACGACGTGCCGGCCGCGGTGGACCGGACCGTCTACCGGATCGTTCAGGAGTCGCTCACCAACGTCGCCCGGCACGCGGACGCGGCCACGGCGTCGGTGCGGATCGACTGTCGTCCGGACACCCTCGTGGTACGGGTCGACGACGACGGCGGGGCGACGCCGGCCACCGCCCCGGCGCCCGGTCTCGGGCTGCTCGGCATGCGTGAACGCGTCACCGCCCTCGGCGGCCGGCTGCGCGCCGCACCACGGGGCGAGGGCGGCTTCACCGTCCGGGCCGAACTGCCCGTGGACCGGACGCCGTGATCCGTGTCCTGCTGGTCGACGACCAGCCGCTCATCCGCAGCGGGTTCCGGGCCCTTCTCGATCTCGAGGACGACATCGAGGTGGTGGCCGAGGCCGCCGACGGCGGCGAGGGTCTGGAGCTCGCCAGGGAGCACCTGCCCGATGTCGCGCTCGTCGACATCCGGATGCCGGTCGTCGACGGCATCGAGGCGACCCGGCGCATCGCCGCGGATCCGGCACTGAGCGGGGTGCACGTCGTCATCCTGACCAACTACGGCCTGGACGAATACGTCTTCGACGCGCTGCGCGCCGGTGCCGCCGGATTCCTGGTCAAGGACGTCGTGCCGGAGGACTTCCTGCACGCCGTACGCGTCGCCGCTCGCGGCGACGCCCTGCTGGCGCCCTCGATCACCCGCCGACTGATCAACCGCTACGTCGCTCAGCCGCTCCCCACCGAGACCCGCGCCCGCACCGGGACGGGACTGGAGGAGCTGACCACCCGCGAACGCGAGGCCGTGGCCCTGGTCGCGCGGGGCCTGTCCAACGACGAGATCGCCGGCCGCATGGTGATCAGCCCGCTGACCGCGAAAACCCACATCAACCGGGCCATGGCCAAGCTCCGTGCCCGCGACCGGGCCCAACTCGTGGTCCTCGCCTACGAATCCGGCCTGGTGACCCCGCATGACCCTTGATCACGCCTCGTGCCGTACGAGGCCGTCCCGGAGCCCCTCGTCCGGACCGGGCCGGGGTTGCGGGGCCCGGCCCGGTCCGGACGGAAGACCTCAGCCCGCCTGCTGCTCGTAGCCCACGAGCCTGACGCAGACGGCGAGGCCCGTGATCGCCTGCTCCAGCTCCGGGAGGCCCGGGTAGCTGGGCGCGATGCGGATGACCGCGTCGCGCGGGTCGTCGCCGTACGGGTGCGTGGCGCCGGCCGGGGTCAGCACGATGCCCGCCTCGGCGGCGCGGCGCACGACCTCCTTGGCGCAGCCGTCCGGAACCTCCAGCGTGACGAAGTACCCGCCCCTGGGCGAGGTCCAGGACGCCAGTCCGGTGCCGCCGAGCTCGGCGTCCAGGATCCGGGCCACCGTCTCGAACTTCGGCTGCAGCACGGCGCGTTGGCGCTCCATGTGCCGACGCACGCCGTCGGCGTCCCGCAGGAACATGACGTGCCGCAGCTGGTTCACCTTGTCGGGGCCGATCGACCGCTTGGAGTTGTTGCCGAGCAGCCACTGCACGTTCGCGGACGAGGAGCCGAAGAACGCCACGCCCGCACCCGCCGCAGTGATCTTCGAGGTGGAGCCGAACACGAACGCCCGGTCGGGATTCCCCGCCTTCTCGCAGGCGGCGAGCAGATCGGCGATCTCGACGGGCTCGTCGGTGAGGTGGTGGGCGGCGTAGGCGTTGTCCCAGAAGATCCGGAAGTCGGGGGCGGCGGTGTCCATCGAGGCGAGCCGGGCCACGGTCGCGTCGCTGTAGCAGACGCCGTCCGGGTTGCTGTACTTCGGCACGCACCAGATGCCCTTGACCGCCGGATCCTCGGCGACGAGCCGCTCCACGGCCTCCATGTCCGGGCCGTCGGCGGTCATCGGCACCGGGATCATGTCGATCCCGAACCGCTCGCAGAGCGCGAAGTGCCGGTCGTAACCGGGCACCGGGCACAGGAACGCGATCCGTCCCTGCTCCACCCAGCGCGACTCCGCGCCCGGCAGTACGCTCAGCAGGGCGTGCACCAGACAGTCGTGCATCAGCTCCAGGCTGGAGTTGCCGGCCGCGAGCAGCCGGCCCACCGGCACCTGGAGCACGTCGGCGAAGATCTCCCGCAGCTCGGGCAGCCCCTGCAGACCGCCGTAGTTGCGCACGTCCGTGCCGTCGGCGGAGGTGTGCCGGCCACCGGGCAGGCTCAGCAGGTCCGTGGAGAGGTCGAGCTGCTCGGGCGCCGGCTTGCCCCGGGTGAGGTCGAGGGAGAGCCCGAGCCCCACCAGGTCCCGGTAGTCCCGGCGGGCCCGGTCGAGGAATCCGGTGAGGGCGTCGGGGCACAGCTCGGTGGTCATGGTGTTTCCTCTCGCAGGTGCCGCACGCACGGGCTCCTGCCGAGAATGCAAACCGCGCGGGCTCCGCCGGCCGGGCCCCGTCGGCACGGCTCCCGCCCCCGGCCCCCGGCCCCGCCGGGCAGGTGGGAACAGCACCTGCTTCCCAAGGGTGAGGCCGCAGGAGCATGTGGACCGCACGGGTGTGAAACATGATCGACTCCGCCGGTTCACGGCGATGGTCTTGCCCCGCTGTGTGGCGGGGCTTACGTTCTCCTCTACGCACGTGTCTACGGGCGTAGAAAAAGCGTTGAGGCTCTCTGACACCGTGTTGAAGGAGCAGCTCATGTCCCAAGTCGTACGCGCCGCACTCGTCCAGGCGACCTGGACCGGCGACACCGAGTCCATGATCGCCAAGCATGAGGAGCACGCACGCGAGGCCGCCCGCCGGGGTGCGCAGATCATCGGCTTCCAGGAGGTGTTCAACGCCCCCTACTTCTGCCAGGTGCAGGAACCCGAGCACTACCGCTGGGCCGAGGCCGTGCCGGACGGGCCGACCGTCCGCCGGATGCAGGCCCTCGCCCGGGAGACCGGCATGGTGATCGTCGTGCCGGTCTACGAGGTCGAGCAGTCGGGCTTCTACTACAACACCGCCGCCGTGATCGATGCCGACGGCTCCTACCTCGGCAAATACCGCAAGCACCACATCCCGCAGGTCAAGGGATTCTGGGAGAAGTACTACTTCAAGCCCGGAAACGTCGGCTGGCCGGTCTTCGACACCGCCGTCGGCAAGGTCGGCGTCTACATCTGCTACGACCGCCACTTCCCGGAGGGCTGGCGTCAACTCGGGCTCAACGGCGCCCAGTTGGTGTACAACCCCTCGGCCACCTCGCGCGGCCTCTCCGGTTATCTCTGGCAGCTGGAACAGCCCGCGTCCGCCGTCGCCAACGAATACTTCATCGCCGCGATCAACCGCGTGGGCCAGGAGGAGTACGGCGACAACGACTTCTACGGGACCAGCTACTTCGTCGACCCGCGCGGCCAGTTCGTCGGCGAGGTCGCCAGCGACAAGGAGGAGGAACTCGTCGTCCGCGACCTCGACTTCGGCCTCATCGACGAGGTCAGGCAGCAGTGGGCGTTCTACCGGGACCGCCGCCCCGACGCGTACGAGGGACTGGTGGAGCCGTGAGCAGTCTGCACGACCGCCACCTCGCCGTCTGTCCCGACTGGCTGGCGCTCTACTACAAGGAGCCCCTGGAGATCACCCACGGCGAGGGCCGTCACGTCTGGGACGCCGACGGCAGGCGCTACCTCGACTTCTTCGGCGGCATCCTCACCACCATGACCGCCCACGCCCTGCCCGAGGTGACCAAGGCGGTCAGCGAGCAGGCGGGGCGGATCATCCACTCCTCCACGCTCTACCTCAACCGGCCGATGGTCGAGCTGGCCGAGCGCATCGCCGCGCTCTCCGGCATTCCGGACGCCCGGGTCTTCTTCACCACCTCCGGCACCGAGGCCAACGACACGGCCCTGCTGCTCGCCACCGCGTACCGCAAGTCGAACCAGATCCTCGCGATGCGCAACAGCTACCACGGCAGGTCCTTCTCCGCGGTCTCCATCACCGGCAACAACGCCTGGTCGCCCACCAGCCTGTCGCCGTTGCAGACGCTGTACGTGCACGGTGGCGTCCGCACCCGGGGCCCGTACGCGCACCTCGGTGACGCGGAGTTCGTCGCGGCCTGCGTCGCGGACCTGGAGGACCTGCTCGGCCACACCCGGACACCGGCCGCCCTGATCGCCGAACCCATCCAGGGCGTGGGCGGGTTCACCTCACCGCCCGACGGGCTGTACGCGGAGTTCCGCCGGGTCCTCGACCGGCACGGCGTCCTGTGGATCTCCGACGAGGTGCAGACCGGCTGGGGCCGCTCCGGCGAGCACTTCTGGGGCTGGCAGGCGCACGGCCGGAACGGGCCGCCGGACATACTCACCTTCGCCAAGGGCATCGGGAACGGCATGTCGATCGGCGGTGTCGTGGCCCGCGCCGACGTCATGAACTGCCTGGACGCCAACTCCATCTCGACCTTCGGCGGTTCCCCGGTCACCATGGCGGCCGGTCTCGCCAACCTCTCGTACCTGCTGGAACACGACCTCCAGGGCAATGCCCGGCGCGTCGGCGGGCTGCTGATCGAGCGGCTGCGGGCGGTCGCCGCGGGGTCGGAGCACGTACGGGAGGTGCGCGGCCGGGGCCTGATGATCGGCATCGAGCTGGTGCGACCCGGTACCGACGAGGCGGACCCGCAGGCAGCCGCGGCCGTGCTCGAAGCGGCCCGGGAGGGCGGTCTGCTCATCGGCAAGGGCGGCGGCCACAACACCAGCGTGCTGCGGATCGCGCCCCCGCTCTCGCTGACCGTCCGGGAAGCGGAGGAGGGTGCCGAGATCCTGGCCGAGGCCCTTCGGTCGGTGGCCTGAGACCGGGGCCGGGCCGGTGCGCATCGCACGTGCCCGGCCCCGGTGGACCGAGTGGCGGACGGGCCCCGGCCGGTGGCTCCGGGGCCGTCCGGCCGGTCAGTCCCGGTGGCCGGTGGGCCGGGTGAGGTCCAGGGCGCGGACCGGGTCGAGCTCGCCGTGGTACGCGAGGTCCCGGTAGCGCACGTCGGTGACCTTCAGCGTGGCCCCGGCGACGCCCCGGCGCACGGTCGCCCCGAAGCGGACCGAGCCGTCCTTCTTCGTCGTGCCGGTCAGCCGGTGGACCGTGCCGTCGGCCGTCAGCTCGGCCGTGACCTGCGCGCCCTTCACCGGCTCGCCCTGCGCGGTCCTCACGACGCCGTGCGCGGTGACCTTCCAGGCCGCGTCGGAGCCGGGTCGGCCGAGGAGCCGGGCGTCGGCCGCCAGCGAGGCCACGGCGAGCTGCGACGGCGGGGCGGGCTGGTCGAGGGCGACCCGGTCGACCGTCCAGAAGGCGCTGTTCGTACCGGTGTAGCGGAAGCTCAGCCGGGCCGTCCGCGCGCCCGCCGGGACGGTGAGCGCAAGGTGCTCGGCGGTGTTGCTGTCGGCCCGGTAGGACTTCACGAGCTGCGGGGCGCCGCCGTCGTACGAGACGTGCACGTCGCCGGTCTGCGGACCGTCGACCCGGTAGTCCGTCGCGTACGAGACGGTCGCACCCGCCGCGCCGTTCAGTCGGTAGACGGGGCTGATCAGGGTGGAGTCGAACTGTCCGGCGCCGTGCGCCTTGTCGTCCCACTCGTCGGAGTCGGCGACCGCGAACACGTCGCGGGCGCGGACGTTCGTCTCGCGCCCCTGGCCGCGCTCGGCGTTGGACCAGAACTCGTCGGTGGCGAAGGCCCAGCCGCGCCACTCGGTGACACCGCCGGCCGGCATCTTCGAGTTGTCGACGGTCCAGCCCTCGGGCGCGGTGTTCGTCCAGCCCTTGGCGTCGGCCGGGAGCTTCGTCTCGTCGACGGGCCCGCGCAGCGAGGGGCGCAGGGCGTCGAAGTCGTCCGGCTCCGGTTCGGAGAGCGAGGTGCCGTCCAGGTCCCAGGCGGGATCGGTGACGACGCCCTCGTGGCGCAGGACCGTGGGCGCGATGTCGGTGATCTTGACGTCGTCGCGCACCGAGCCGGGCCGGATGGCCTTGCCCCTGGCGATCACGAACGTGCCGCGCTCCAGCGGGGTGTTGCCGCCGTGCCCGCCGGTGGGGGTGTGGCCGTGGTCGGCGGTGACGACGACGAGCCAGTCCTCCTGTGCGTACGTCGGCCGCGAGGTCACGGTGTCGAGCAGCCGGCCGACCCGGGTGTCGGCGGCGTTCAGGGCCTTGAGGTAGGCGTCGCTCGCGGAGCCGGTGCTGTGACCGGCGCCGTCGACCTCGTCGAGGTGGACGAAGGTGGAGTCGGGGTTGCCGTGCGCGAGGAGGTCGGCGGCCTTGGCGGTGGTGCCCTCGTCGTTGCCGCCCGCGATCCGCAGATCGGTCTTCGCGCCGAACACGGTCTGGGGGATCGGGGCCCAGGTGCCGACGACCAGGGTGGACGTGACCGGGTCCGCGGCCTCCAGCCGGGTCGCGTAGTCCGGGTACCGGTCGTAGTTCGGGTTCGTGAAGTCGTTGTCCTTCACGTTGTGCTTGTCGGGCCAGACGCCGGTGGCGACGGACGACCAGCCGGCGCCGGAGACGGTCGGGGCCATCGGGTTGGCGTACAGGTTGCTCCGGGCGGTCAGCCCCTCGGCCATCAGCCGCTCGATGCGCGGTACGTCGGCGCGCGAGAAGGCGTCGAAGGTGGCGCCGTCGATGCCGATGACCAGGGTCTTGGCCTGCTTGGTGCCGGACGGCAGACCGGCGTACGGGGCGGCGGACGGCGCCGCGGGGCTCTGGGCGCGGGCGGCGGTGGGGGCGAGCGGCAGTGCGACGGCGGCGACGGTGGCGGCGGCCAGCACCGTACGCGCGGAGCGCGACAGGGACACGTGATCCTCCGGGATCGGTCGATGGGCACCGGGCAACGGGGGCGTCCGGTGACGTGTTCGAGGCTGGTGGCCGGTGGTGAGCGGATCACACCGCGTACGGGACGAGCGCGTGAACCGGATTCGACATCTGGACCAGACCCGTCATCAGTTCGTTATCCAGGGGTGGCTCCACGGCTCGTCCCCGCACGTGTCCGCGCCGCCCGCGAACGGTGCCGGGCCGCGACCGGCTGTGGGCCGGTGGAGTGTCGGGCGGATGAAACAGAAACGTCTTCAGCGGTTGGCGGCAGCGGTATTGCCACAGTGGGTAACCCACTTCTACGTTCTTCATCACGCACCTCATCTACGTGCGTAGACCCATTCCGCCACAGTGAGGAGGGGTACATGAGCCGCGCCGTCTTCCACGGCGGTCCCGCCGGCCGGCCGTTCCCCGGATGCCCGTGTGTTCCGACCGGCCGGGCCGTCCGCCGCGGTGCGGCCGGAGGCAGCCGTGTTCTTCGGCGGACGCGATGTGAAGGGACTTGTGAGGTATGACTCGGACTCTGATTACCGGTGGCCTTGTGATCACGGCCGCCGAGGAGCTGCACGCGGACGTGCTGATCGAGAACGGCCGGGTGGTGGCGCTGGCGACACCGGGCAGCCAGCAGTGGACTGCCGACCGGGTCATCGACGCGTCGCACAAGTACGTGATCCCGGGCGGGATCGACGCGCACACGCACATGGAGATGCCGTTCGGCGGCACCTTCGCGTCGGACACCTTCGAGACGGGCACGAGGGCCGCGGCGTGGGGCGGCACGACCACCATCGTCGACTTCGCGGTGCAGTCCAAGGGGGCGGCGCTGCGGGCGGGGCTGGACGCCTGGCACGCGAAGGCCGACGGCAACTGCGCGATCGACTACGCGTTCCACATGATCGTGGCGGACGTGAACGAGTCGACGCTGAAGGAGATGGACGGGCTCGTCGAGGAGGGCGTGAGCTCGTTCAAGCTGTTCATGGCGTACCCGGGGGTCTTCTACTCGGACGACGGGCAGATCCTGCGGGCGATGCAGCGGGCCGGTGAGAACGGCGGCCTGATCATGATGCACGCGGAGAACGGCATCGCGATCGACGTGCTGGTGGAGCAGGCGCTGGCCCGCGGCGAGACCGATCCGCGCTACCACGGAGAGGTCCGCAAGGCGCTGCTGGAGGCGGAGGCGACGCACCGCGCGATCAAACTGGCGCAGGTCGCGGGCTCGCCGCTGTACGTGGTGCACGTGTCGGCACAGGAGGCGGTGGCCGAGCTGGCCCGTGCCCGGGACGAGGGCCTGCCGGTCTTCGGGGAGACCTGCCCGCAGTACCTGTTCCTGTCGACGGACAACCTCGCCGAGCCCGACTTCGAGGGCGCGAAGTACGTGTGCAGCACACCGCTGCGGCCCAAGGAGCACCAGGCGGCGCTCTGGCGGGGGCTGCGCACCGACGACCTGCAGGTGGTGTCGACGGACCACTGCCCGTTCTGCTTCTCCGGCCAGAAGGAAATGGGCCGAGGCGACTTCTCCAGGATCCCGAACGGGATGCCGGGCGTGGAGAACCGGATGGACCTGCTGCACCAGGCGGTGGTGGACGGGCACATCTCGCGGCGCCGCTGGATCGAGATCGCCTGCGCGGCACCGGCCCGGATGTTCGGCCTGTACCCGAGGAAGGGCACCATCGCGCCGGGCGCGGACGCCGACATCGTCATCTACGACCCGACCGCCGAGCAGACCGTCTCGGCCGAGACCCACCACATGAACGTCGACTACTCGGCGTACGAGGGCAAGCGGCTGACGGGCCGGGTGGAAACGGTCCTGTCGCGCGGCGAACCCGTCATCACCGAGCGGGAGTTCACCGGCCGTGCCGGACACGGCGTGTACACCCCGCGCGGCCTCTGCCAGTACCTGGACTGACCGGTCCGGCCCGCCGGGTGCCGCGGACGGCACACCGCCGTCCGCGGCACCCGGTCCCGGCAGGCAATCAGTACGCGTGGATCGTTCGGCGGCCCGCGGCGCGACCGCACACCGCCGATCCGGACTCGACCAGTAAGGGGCTTCACATGGACTTCGGACTCGTCCTGCAGACCGACCCGCCCGCCTCGGCCGTCGTCGGCCTGATGCGCCGTGCCGAACGCAACGGCTTCAGCCACGGCTGGACCTTCGACTCCGCCGTGCTGTGGCAGGAGCCGTTCGTCATCTACAGCCAGATCCTCGAACACACCGAACACCTCGTCGTCGGCCCGATGGTCACCAACCCGGGCACCCGCACCTGGGAGGTGACCGCCTCCACCTTCGCCACCCTCAACGACATGTACGGCAACCGCACCGTCTGCGGCATCGGACGCGGCGACTCCGCGATGCGCGTCGCCGGGCGCAAACCGAACACGCTCGCCCGGATCAGCGGAGCGATGAAGGCGATCCGGGCCCTGGGCCGCGGCGACGAGGCCGACCTCGGCGGCACGGTCATCAGGTTCCCCTGGGTGCGGGAGGGCGCCGAGGTCCCCGTCTGGATGGCGGCGTACGGGCCCAAGGCGCTGAAGATGACCGGCGAGGAGGCAGACGGATTCATCCTCCAGCTCGCCGACCCGTTCCTCACCGAGTACATGGTGAAGGCGGTGCGCGACGCGGCCGTCGCCGCCGGACGCGACCCGTCGGAGGTGAAGATCTGCGTCGCAGCGCCCGCGTACGTGACGCGGGACGACTCGCCCGAGGCGCTCGCCCACGCCCGGGAACAGTGCCGCTGGTTCGGCGGCATGGTCGGCAACCACGTCGCGGACCTGGTGGCGAAGTACGGCTCGGACTCGGGCCTGGTGCCGCAGGAACTGACGGACTACATCAAGGCGCGCGACGGGTACGACTACGCGCACCACGGCCGCTCCGGGAACCCCGACACCAAGTTCGTGCCGGACGAGATCGTGGACCGCTTCTGCCTGATCGGCCCGGTCGAGACACATCTCGAAAGGCTGCGCGCGCTGCGGGACCTGGGCGTCGACCAGTTCGCCCTGTACGCGATGCACGACGCGAAGGAGTCGGTGATCGACGAGTACGGCAAGAACATCATTCCCGTACTCGACGCATGACGGGCGAGTTATCCCGCCCACCGGTCGCACCCCGACCGGGCAAGGCAGTTCACGGCACCCGCACGGCCATGTTCCCCCGTCCCCCGTGAGCCCCGGCGGGCCCGCGGCACCTCATCGAACGGACTGCCCATGACCAACACCGCCCCACCCCCGCCTCCGCCCTCCCCGATACCGGCCGGAGGGGCGGGCGTCGAACTCCCCGCCGACGCCTACCCCTCCGGCAGCCGCTACGCCAACGAGGACCTGCGCCCCGTCCCGATCGCCGAGCGACGCTGGACCACGTACAACTTCGTGGCCCTGTGGATCGGCATGGCCCACTGCATCCCGTCCTGGACCCTGGCCTCCGGCCTGGTCGCGCTCGGCATGGACTGGAAGCAGGCGGTCCTCACGATCGCGCTGGCGAACGTGATCGTGCTGCTGCCGATGCTGCTGACCGGGCACGCCGGACCGAAGTACGGCATCCCCTTCCCGGTCCTGGCCCGCGCCTCCTTCGGGATACGCGGCGCGAACCTGCCCGCCATGGTGCGTGCCGCGGTGGCCTGCTGCTGGTTCGGCATCCAGACCTGGATCGGCGGCCAGGGCGTCTTCGTGCTCCTGGGAAAGATCTTCGGGGGCTGGGCCGACGCGGCGGAGGTCGGCGGCTACCCCTGGACGCTGTGGCTCTGCTTCGTCCTCTTCTGGGCGCTCGAACTCGCCATCATCTACCGGGGGATGGAGACCCTGCGCCGCTTCGAGAACTGGGCGGCGCCGTTCGTGCTCGTCGGCGCGGTGGTGCTGCTGGTCTGGATCGCGAACAAGGCGGGCGGCTTCGGCCCGCTGCTGCACGAGCCGTCGAAGGTCGGCTGGGGCGCGGACTTCTGGAAGATCTTCTTCCCGGGCCTGATGGGCATGATCGGCTTCTGGTCGACGCTGTCGCTGAACATCCCGGACTTCACCCGCTTCGGCAAGGGGCAGCGCGCCCAGGTGTGGGGCCAGACCCTCGGCCTGCCGACCACGATGACGGCGTTCGCGCTCATGTCGGTGCTGGTGACGGCGGGTTCGGAGAAGGTCTACGGGGCGGCGATCTGGGACCCGGTCGAGCTCGCCGCCAAGACGGACAGCGTCTTCGGGCTGCTGTTCGCCCTCGTCACCGTGTTCGTGGCGACGATCTCCGTGAACATCGCGGCGAACGTGGTCTCTCCCGCGTACGACCTCGCGAACCTGGCGCCGAAGCTCATCAACTTCCGCACGGGCGCGCTCATCACGGGGGTCGTGGGCGTGCTGATCATGCCGTGGAAGCTGACGTCGACGCCCGAGCTGTACATCTTCACCTGGCTGGGCGTGGTCGGCGGACTGCTGGGCACGGTGGCCGGCATCCTGATCGCGGACTACTGGATCATCCGCCGGACCGTGCTGCACCTCGCCGACCTGTACGTGGCTGGAGGGCGGTACTGGTACGCGCGCGGCTGGAACTGGCGGGCCGTCGTCGCCTTCGTCGTCGGGGGTGTGCTCGCCGTCGGCGGGTCCTACTCGACGCTCGACGCGAAGGGGAACAAGGCCGGACCGTTCCCCACCGACGGGCTCGTCCCGTTCCTCAAACCCCTCGCGGACTACGGCTGGGCCGTCGGGCTCGGCGTCTCACTGCTCGTGTACGTGGCACTGACGGCGGGAGCGGGGCGGCGGCCGGCCGACGGCGGCTGAGGGCGCGGGAGGCCGGTCCCCACCGGCGGGTGGGGGTCGGTGGCCGGCCCGGGGTCACGTCGGGGCGATCGAGCGGCCCAGCAGGGCGCTGATGTCGTAGGACTGGTCCGGCGGCGGCGTGGCCGTGGGCACCGGCTTGTCGAAGGCCGAGAAGCCCACGACCGCGTCGGCCCCGCCGCCGCGCACCGTGATCCTCAGCGGGTACGGCTTGCCCGTGGCCGCGACGTACATCGTCAGCGTCCGGTCGTCCTGCGTCCGGGTCAGCGGGACCACCGGAGCCCCGGCGAGGGTGGTCTTCCGGCCCTTGTCCAGCGTCCCCCGTTCGTTGTCCGCGTTGTCCCTGACCAGCTTCTGGAACGTGTCCAGGTCGCAGCCGTCCGCCAGGCCGCGCAGCCGGGGATCGTCGGCCGAGCCCTTCATGTAACGCCCGTCGAGGATCGCGGCGAAGGCCGAACCGCCGCCCGGGACCTGGTTCTTCCAGAAGTTCGCGTCCGGCTTGACCCAGACGGCTTCGCCGCGCTTCACGATCCGGACCGAGCCCTGGTTCCTGCCGAGATCCACCGAGCCGTTGCAGTTGCCGTCCCGGTCCAGGGTGAGTTCCAGCCTCATCGGCGGGCTGTCGGTGCCGAGATCGCCGCGCGTGCTGAGGTGCAGGGAACGGGCGCTCAGCAGGGCGTCGCGGGAGCGGTCCGCGATCTGCTGCGCGGGGAGGTCGTCGATGCCGTTGTCGGCCCGCGCCGCGCCACCGCCCAGGACGCTGCCGCCGGTGATACCCAGGAGGACGACGGCCGTCCAGGCGGCCCGGCACGTGCGGATGCGTCGACCGGTCACGTCGCCTCCCTCGGGGAACCCGTCGGGCCTGTTCCCGTCGGGCCTGTTCAGGCGTGCGATCCGATGGTTCCGAGCGTACGCCGGGAGCGGGCCGGTCGCACGGGGGAGGACACCGCGACCCTGCGCACGCAGCGTGACGTTCTGCCGCGTTTTGGGTGACGGGGAGTGGGGGACGGTTGTCGGCGCACCGGGTCCGCCGTCGCCGGGGCCGCCCTCGGCGAGTCCGTCGGCGCCGGGCCCGCCACCCACGAGAAGGAACGGGAAGACATGAAGCTGTCGACGGGAAATGTGTCCAGGACGGTGCTGCGGGGCCTCGTGGTGACGGGGGCGGCCGCCGCGCTCGCGGTGCCCGTGAGCGCCGCCACCGCCCTGGCGCCCCCGGCCACCCCGCCGGGCCTGTCCTGCGAGACCGGAAAGCACGAGATCGACGACTACACCGGCTTCGCGCTGTGCCGGAACAACGGCAGCACGGCGCAGACCTTCTGGGTGCACCTGGTCTGCGGCTGGTCCCCGGACGTGGACGGCGAACACGTCACGCTCAACCCCGGCCAGTCCGGTCAGTCCACCGCGCACTGCGGCAGCCTGGGCACCGGCATCGGGGAGATCACCGTCCAGCCGTAGGGTCCGGCCGCGGCGCGCCGTCCTCCAGCAGACGCGGCAGCGCGCCCGCGAGCCGCTCCCGCAGCCGGTCGGGGCCGCCGTCCACCCACGGGTGGGCGGCGTGGAACGCGGCCCAGTCCACCGGCCAGTCCAGCACCGTCCGGGGCGTGAACCCCTCCGCGTGCGGGCCGAGCACGGTGCGCAGCAGGCGGGGCGGGAGCCGCGTCCCGGGGTGCTCCGCGAGCAGCACCGCGTCGTACAGGTCCTTGGCCGCCGACCGGCCCTCCGCCTCCTGGTCCTCGGCGAGCCACAGCAGTTTCCAGGCCAGCGAGAGCCCCGGGTCCGCGGTGCGCACCGGCGTCGGCGGACCGCCGTCACCGCGCGGGCAGGCCGTCCACACCGGGGTCCGGGGCAGCCGCTCGTCCTGGGCGAAGTCCATCCCCAGCTCGCCCGGCGGCAGCCCGTCGGCCTGCCAGGGCACGAGGACCCGCACACCGGGCGTCTCGTACTCCCGGTACATCCACGTGTCGTCCGCCCTCACCCGGTCCGGATCGATGCGTATCCCCTCGGGCGGCGGCGGCCCGGCCGCCAGGGCGGCGACGACCTCGGCGAGGGTGGAGCGAGGCGTGTACATGCCTCCGAAGTCCTCGCACTCCCCGGACTCGTCGGAGTCGTCGAGGTCCTCGGACTCGATCCAGTGCAGCCCCTCGGGCGCGATCAGGGGCCGGGCACCGGCGGTCTCGTGGGACTCCTCGTCCGTCCACAGCTCGGGAACGGCCGCGCCGTGCGCGGCTTCCGGCCAGTGCTGGACCGTTTCGATCCCGGAGACGTACGGGTAGGGATCGAGAGGGTCGACGAAGTCCTCCGCCGACGGCCCGAACACCATCCAGTCCAGGTCGCCCGGCTCCCGCGCCGCCGCGCCCACCCACGCCCGGAGCGGGAAACTGCCGCGCAGGACCAGTTGGCCGCCCCACGGCGACCCGGCGATCACGCGCAGCAGATGGTCCTGGGCGGCGCGCCGGGCGGCCCGCCAGCGCGGGGCGAGCGCCGGGTCGTCGAACACCGGTTCCCCGGGAACGGGGCGGTCGTGCGTGGTCACGGCGACACCTCGACCCGCTCGTCGATCCAGCCCGCGTCCACCGCCGGATGGTCGTCGTGCACCACGAACTCCTCCTCGACCTCCAGGACTTCGAGCCCGGCACCGGCCAGCGCGCGCAGGAGCGCTTCGAGCCGGGCCCGCGCCCCGGGCCGGCCCACCGCGCGGCAGCGCTGCGTGACGAACCGCTCGTGGCGCCCCCGGCCGTCGGTGCGACGGGCGTTGCGCGACAGGTGCGCGCCGTGGCGCTCGGCCGCGGCCCGTGCGGCGGCGAGGTCGGACTCGCCGGAGAGCAGCAGCTTGACGTGGTGCTCGAAGTGGCAGTCCGGGGACAGCGCGGCGGCCTCGTCGACCGTCCCCGGCACGTCCTCGTTCCACGGCGCGGCCTCGATCTTCACCCGGACGACGGGGAACCCCGCCGCGCTCAGCGCCTCCGCCCGCAGCCCCGCGGCGGCCCGCTGTCCGGAGAGCGAGCCCCGGCCCCGTTCGGTCAGCATGGGCTGGTCCGGCACGGCGCCGCGGTCCAGGACGATGCGGGTGAGTTTCAGGCCGTGCAGCCGGGCCCAGCGCGCCAGCCGGGCGTCCTCCTCCGCGTCGTCGGCGCGGGGATCGAACCGCACCGTCAGATGCGTCTCGAACTCGCCCTCGAACTCCGCTTCCACACGCCCTCCATCCGTGCCTTCGCCATCCGTGCCTTCGCCATCCGTGCCCGGGTCGCACCGGACCACTGCCCGGCCCGTCCCCGTCGGCAGAACTTAACAAGCAGCACTGACACTGCCCGGCGCGCCGCCCGGCCCCTCCTCCCCGGGCCGCCCGGCCCCCTCCACGGCGCGCTACCCCGCCACTTTCCGCCGAACGGTTGAGCGGACTGCTCACTACTCGTTACCCTCCGGTAAGTTCGTTCGGACCACAGACGCGTCGCGCGCCTCTGCCGATACGAGGAAGGCGGTCAGCCCATGTCCTCAACGCAAGCCGTGGAAACCACCGGTCCGGCCGGTCCGGCCGGACTGGCCGACAGCGCACGGGAGCTGGCCGAGGGCACCACCACCTCGACCGAGCAGGTGTCCGCCGCGCTGCGCCGCATCGAGGCGAGCCGGAGCACCCTCAACGCCTTCCGGCACCTGCGCGCCGAGGCCGCGCTCGCCGAGGCCGCCGAGGCCGACCGCCGGCTCGCGGCGGGGGAGCGGCTGCCCCTGCTCGGCGTACCGGTCGCGGTCAAGGACGACACCGACGTCGCCGGGATGCCGACCCACTTCGGCTGCGACGGCGACCTGCCCGTCGCCGCCGCCGACAGCGAGGCCGTACGCAGGCTGCGCGCCGCCGGAGCCGTGATCGTCGGGAAGACCAACTCCTGCGAACTCGGCCAGTGGCCGTTCACCGAGGGCCCCGCGTTCGGCGCCACCCGCAACCCGTGGCACACCGGCCACACCCCCGGCGGCTCGTCCGGCGGCTCGGCGGCGGCCGTCGCGGCCGGTCTCGTGCCCGCCGCGCTCGGCTCGGACGGCGCGGGCTCCGTCCGCATCCCGGCGGCCTGGACCCATCTCGTCGGCATCAAGCCCCAGCGCGGCCGGATCTCCGGCCACCCGCACCGCGACTTCCAGGGCCTGACCGTCAACGGACCGCTCGCCAGGACCGTCGCCGACGCCGCGCTGCTGCTCGACGCGGTCGCCGGGGCCCACCCCCACGACCCGCACCGGCCGCCGCCCGTCGACGCCTCGGCCGCCGCCCGCCGCGACCCCGGCAGGCTGCGCGTGGCGCTCGCCTGGCGCCCCCCGTTCACCTTCACCGGCTCCGAACCCCACCCCGACGTGCGCCGCGCCGTCACCGCACTGGCCGAAACCCTCGCCCGGCTCGGCCACGACGTCGAGGAGGCCAGGCCCCGCTACGGGCTGATCGGCCTCGGCTTCGTCCCCCGGGCCACCGCCGGGATCGCCGAACTCGCCGCCCGCCACCCCGACCCCGCGCTCCTCGACCCGCGCACCCGCAGCGCACTGCGCACCGGCACCCGGCTCGGCGGCCGGGTGGTGCGGGCGGCCAGGGAACGCGAAGTGCGCCAGCACCGCAGAATCGGCGCGTTCTTCCACGGCTCCCGCACCGGCACCGGCTACGACGTGCTGCTCACCCCGACGACCGCGCTGCCGCCGCCCCCGATCGGCCGGTTCGACGGGCTCAGCGCCTGGCGCACCGACCTGGCGATGACCGAGGCGTGCCCGTACGCCTGGCCCTGGAACGTACTGGGCTGGCCCGGCATCAACGTACCGGCGGGCTTCACCGGCGCCGGACTGCCGGTCGGCGCCCAGCTGCTCGGCCCCTCCCGCAGCGAGGAGCGGCTGATCTCCCTCGCCGCGCAGCTGGAGGCGGACCGGCGGTGGTACGAGCTCCGGCCGCCCGCCGCCACGGCCGCCCCCGGGGTCGGCTGACCGCCCGGGGGCCGGCCGACCGCCCCACCCCCTTCCGCCGCCCGGCCGCGGTCGCTCGCACCGGAGCGGGAAAACCGGGACCATGGATGTGGAGTGGATGGGTGGTGAGCGGTATGGCGCGCGCAGGTCCGCAGTCGGAGCCCGGCCCCGAACCGCCGCCGCCCAGCGCTCCCCGGCACACCCACGACGCGGCGAACGACGCGACCGCCGTGGTCGCCGGCACCGGCACGGTCGTCGGCTGGACGCACAGCGCGCAGGAGCTGCTGGGGTACCGCGCCGTGGACGTGGTCGGACGGTCCGCGGGCTTCCTGCTCGCCATGCCCGAGGACCCGGTCCGGGTCGCGGGGATCGCCGAACGGTGCCGGGCCGGCGTGGGATGGAGCGGCGTCGCCGAGGTGCGGCGGAGCGACGGCTGCCGGATCGAGGTGGACCTGCGGGTCTCGGCCGCGTTCCACCTGGACGGACGGGAGTGCTTCCTGGTCTCGGGACGCGAACGGCGCCCGGAGTGGACGGTCGGGCAGTCCGTGCTGGACGCCTTCCTGACCAGCTCGCCGATCGGCATGGCCGTGCTGAGCCCGAACCTGCGCTACCTCTGGATGAACGACACCCTGGAACGCTTCGGCGGCGTGCCGCGCGAACAGCGCCTGGGCCGCCGGCTGAACGAGGTGCTCCCGGGGCTGGAGGCCGACGCCATCGAGACGCTGATGCGCAGGGTGCTGGACACCGGGGTTCCCGTCATCGACTACGAGTACCTGGGCTGGAGCTGGGCCGATCCGCACCGCAAGCGCGCCTACTCCACTTCGTTCTTCCCGCTGACCGACGGCGACGGCAACGTCACCGGGCTGTGCTACATGGTCCTGGACGTCACCGACCGGTGGAAGGCCCAGCAGCGCCTGGCCCTGGTCAACGACGCCGGAGCCGCGATCGGCTCCACCCTGGACGTGATGCACACGGCCCAGGAACTGGCCGACTTCGCGGTGCCGCGCTTCGCCGACTTCGTCCTCGTCGACCTGCTGGAACCGGTCGCCAGCCCCGAAGACCCCGCCCCCTGGCCGCTGGGCCCGGGACTGACCCGCGCGGACCTCGCCCGGGCCGGCGCCTTCGACCCCCCGCTCCGGCCGATGATGCGCCGGGCCGGGATGAGCTCGGTACGGGAAGGCTGCCCGGAGGCGGTCGGCCGGATCGGGGACCAGGTCGACTTCATGCCCCCGCCCCACGACATCCGGTTCCTCACCGACGGCGAGCCCGTCCTCGTCCCGGTCCTCGATCCGGACAGCCACGCGTGGACGACCGAACAGCCCGCCAGGACGGCCAGCATCCGGGAGTTCGGGCTCCACTCCCTCATCTGCGTACCGATGCGGGCCCGGGACACGGTGCTCGGCCTGGTCACCTTCGTACGCTCGGTGAACCTCTCCCCCTTCGAACCGGACGACGTGCTCCCGGCCCGCGAAATGGTGGCACGGGCCGCGGTGTGCGTGGACAACGCCCGCCGCTACACCCGCGAGCACGCCGCGGCCCTGACCCTCCAGCGCAGCCTGCTCCCGCACACACTGCCCGGCGGCATGGCACTGGACGTGGCCTCCTCCTACCTCCCGGCGGACGTCAAGGACGGTGTCGGGGGAGACTGGTTCGACGTCATTCCGCTGTCCGGCGCCCGGGTCGCCCTGGTCGTCGGAGACGTCGTCGGACACGGCATCGCCGCAGCCGCGACCATGGGCCGGCTCCGCACCGCGGTGCACACCCTCGCCGACATGGACCTGCCCCCCGACGAACTGCTGGCCCACCTCGACGACCTCGTGCTCCGCCTCAGCGAGGAGGAACCCGAGACCGGGGCGCGCGGCACCCCGGTCCTCGGCGCCACCTGCCTGTACGCCGTCTACGACCCGGTCACCCAGCGCTGCACCATGGCGCGCGCCGGCCACCCGCCGCCCGTCCTCGTCTCCCCGGACGGGCGCGTCACCTTCCTCGAACTGCCCCCCGGCCCCCCACTGGGCCTGGGCGGGATGCCCTTCGAGACGGCGGAGGCCGAACTGCCGGAAGGGAGCCTGATCGGCCTCTACACCGACGGACTGATCGAGGGCCGGGACCAGGACGCCGAACTCGGCATGTCCCGCCTCGGCGGAGCCCTGGCCCAGCGCGGACTGTCCCTCGACGCCCTGTGCGCGGCGGTCGTGGAACAGCTGGTCCCCGCGCCCCAGCCCGACGACGTCGCCCTGCTGCTCGCCCGCACGCACGAGCTGGGCGCCGACCACGTCGCCTCCTGGGAGGTGCCCGCCGACCCGGCCGCCGTCGCCGGTGTCCGGGCCCGGACCGCCCGTCTGCTGAGCACCTGGGGCCTGGAGGAGCTGCAGATGACGACCGAGCTGATCGTCAGCGAACTCGTCACCAACGCGGTGCGCTACGCCACCGGCCCCATCCGGCTCCGGCTGCTGCGCCAGTCCGTCCTGATCTGCGAGGTCTCCGACACCAGCAGCACCTCACCCCGGCTCAGGCACGCCCGGACCACGGACGAGGGCGGGCGGGGTCTCTTCCTCGTCGCCCAGCTCACCCACCGCTGGGGCACTCGTTACACACCCGAGGGCAAGGTCATCTGGACCGAGCAGGAAATCCCGCCCGAAGGAGAGGAAATCGGCCCGAACGAGGGAGATTTCCGCATTGACGGAGAGGAACTCCGCGTGGACGAGGGAGAGTTCCGCGTCGAAGGAGAGGAACCCCGCACGGGAGAAAGAGATTTCCGCGAGGGCGGTGGGGAACTCCCTGCGGGCGAGCGGCAAGTCCCGCCCACCGAGCAGGAGTTCCCACCGGACCGGCCGGAGTGCTGAGCCCCGGCCCGCACAGGCGCCGGGGCCGGCCCCCCGGCGCCCGTGCGGGCGGACGGGACGCCGGCCCCCGGGCCCGTACCGTCACGGCACCCGGGCGGTCCACTCCTCGGTGCCGAACTTCGTCTGCACCAGCTTCTCCGCCCGGCTCATCTCTTCCGTCGTGACCTCGCCGGTGGTCAGCCCGTAGCGGTTGCGGAAGGAGTCGATCATGTTCTCGATCACCTGTTCCCGGGCCAGGCCGGTCTGGCGGCGGAGCGGGTCGACACGCTTCTTGGCGCTCCTGGTGCCCTTGTCGGAGAGCTTCTCCTTGCCGATGCGCAGCACCTCCAGCATCTTGTCGGCGTCGATGTCGTACGACATGGTCACGTGGTGCAGGACGGCTCCAGGGCCACCGTCGGGGCCGACGATCCGCTTCTGGGCGGCGCCGGCGATCTTTCCGGCGTCGGTGGCGATGTCGTTGAGGGGCTGGTACCAGGCCTTGATGCCCATGTCGCCGAGCGCGCCGAGCACCCAGTCGTCGAGGTAGGCGTAGCTGTCGGCGAAGGAGAGGCCCGACACCAGCGACTCCGGTACGGACAGGGAGTACGTGATGGTGCTCATGGGCTCCACGAACATGGCTCCACCGCCGGAAATGCGGCGTACCACGGTCATCCCGTGCTTCGCCGCCCCCCCGGGGTCCACCTCGTTGCGCAGCGACTGGAAGCTGCCGATGACCACGGCGGGCGAGGCCCATTCCCAGACCCGCAGGGTGGGAGCCCGCCGCCCGGCGGCCACCTCGGCGGTGAGGACCTCGTCCAGTGCCATGTGCAGGGCCGGGGCCTGCGGCTCCATGTGCACCAACTGCCAGGCGTAGTCGCTCCACTCGGTCGCGTGGGCCAGCGCTCGCCGAACGGCGATGCCGACCCCCTCGGCGGTCAGCCCGAACATGACGGTCGACTCCGGCAGCGCTGCAGTGATCCGGGCCGCCAGGCCTGCGGCGTCCGTCGAGGAGGGGGCACCCTCCAGGGCCCTGTCGATCGAGAGGATCGCCTCGTCGGGCTCCAGGAAGAAGTCCCCGGCGACGCGCACATTGCGCAGTACGCCTTCCTCGACATCCAGATCCACGACGACAAGCTTGCCGCCGGGCACCTTGTACTCGCCATGCACGGTTTCGTTTCCTTCCGGTTCAGTGCGCGGCACGGTCCCTGAGCCCGTTGTTCCGGCACGGGACGGACGCGCACATGATCGCATCGCACTTCAATGCTCGTTCGTGATGATCGGCTGCGCAGCCTCGATTCTGCTGGAGCGGCACCGGACATGCGGCGGCCGTTCCTGCCGGACTTCTGCCGGCTCGAACAACTCGGCGTGCAACCTGGAGGGTTGTTCAAAAGTCCTGCGGGACAGCCCTTGGACGTCAGACGGGCGGCAACAGATCGCCCTCGCTGATGGTGTACGTCAGCGGGGGGTGGACGAAGTCCGTTTCATTGTTCTCACGGCGTCGCAGTCGATAAAACTCTTTCCTCTGCTCATCGTCGGCCGACACGAGGCGCGCACCCTGCGGGAGGTACATATGTCCGTCGCGAAACCGAACGAAGGTCTTTGATGTTCGAAACGTTACGCCCAGCCATTGGTTGTCCGCCGTCCGGGCGGGCGCGTCCAGGACGATTTTGTGCCTGAGCCGTCGATTCGATTCGACGGAGAACGCGACGACACTGTTGTGGGCGAGGGGGATCTCGAACCTCTCGCCACCGGACTCCTTCGACTCGAAGACCAGCTTCCTCGGCGGGCTCGCTTCGGGATGTCGGTAGCAGGAGAAGACGGCGATGAACGACTCGTCGGCCAGATCGAGGGCTTGGTCGGAATGGCTGCCCATGGTTGTGCAGGCGTTCGTGTAGCTCTCGACGAGGGCGTTGTTGAAGCCGACCGGAAGCGCCGCACGTTCTTGAATCTGTTGCGCCAGCCGTTCGTGCACCGCCCGGAAACGCTGCGCCGGGCCGCTGTACCGAGTGGTGGTGCGTACGAGAGGCACACCGCCCGCCTCGTCGATCTTGGTGAGCACGGCGCCTCGCCGGCCTTTTCCCACGTCTTCCAAGCGAGCCGACGCGGACAGCTCCGAAAAGAGATTCTCCTCGATCGGCAAAGAGTACGAGAGGATACCGTCCGAGACCCTAGACCCGAGGGGCAATGTAATCTCCCGTATTCATGCTGAAGAGAAATTTGTCGCCGTAATCGATGAAGGACGAGGTCCTGTTCTCCTCGGCGTACAGCCTGCGCAGCTCGTCCATGCCGACCGGTGTGGGTGGTCCCAGCTTCACCAAGTCGCCGGCCACTTCGAGGAACGTGCTGCCGTTCCTGTGAACGGCTTCGGTGCCCGAACAGCGCACCACGTATCCCAGGCGGGTCGGGAGCAACTCGGCGTCCAGTGCCGAGGGCCGGATTTCGTGCGTATACAGACGGTTGGTGGACAGCGGCATGAAGAACACGGAGCCGGGGTGGAGGGTCAGGGTGAACTGCGGGGGGAGCGCGACCCCGTCACGTTCTTCGATCGGATCCTTGAGGCGAAAGTGGAGTCTGGTCAGCCCGCTGGCACCTTTCACGCCGTAGTCGAAGGCGTCTTCGGCCAGGGGCTGCAGCTTGTCGAGCCGGTCGTAGAAGGTGCAGAAGGCCATGATGCCGTTGACGGGCATGTCCTTGGTCTTGTCGGCATGGGCCGAGATCTTGGCCTTGGACTGCTTGCGCTCGGCCGTGGCAAGGGTGTTGTGGTAGATCTGGGCGAGGACGTGATTCAGCGGTGCCTGGTTCCGGAAGACGGCGGCGGCCTCGTGGTTCAGGGCCTCGACGATGTGCGTGTCGGTCGGGCGGAAGTTCTCGGTCGGCCCCGAGAGATTCGTGGAGCACCGGAGCAGGCGGAAATGCAGTTCGTCACCGTTCCGTGTGACGGGCGTCAGATAGATTCCGCTGCGATGGGCCGTTCCGGGTTTGGTGGACTCCGTCAGGGACTGGAACGCGTGCTCCGCACGGATCCGTCCGAAGAGATCGGCGTCGAGTCCGAAGAAGCGGCGGTAGTACACGCCGACGCCGTGTACGCGGACGGGAACTCGGCCGACGTCGACGAGGGTCCACGGTTTGTCGGCGTCCTCACGGTAACCGTGTGACAGCTCCCGGATGACGAACACCCGGTCAGCCGAACGAAGTTGGCGGTCGCCGATCCCGGATATGTCGCCACACAGGTAGACGGTCCTCTGCGCGAGGTCGGTCGAACCGGAGGCCAGGTCCTCCGGGGTGAGCACGGACCCGAAGAAGTCCCTGATCAAGTCATGGTCCTGCAACGTCGAAGGCGCAACCAAGATGTTGCTCGCATCTTCGATGCAGGCTTCTGTCAGCTCTGGTGTGTGCATCAAGCGGTACCTGTCATTCGCAGACCCTGATGAATTGTTCAAAACCGTGGACATGGCAAAGGCCCGCATCCTTTCATTCGCGTTGCGAAGCACAAACGAAAGGAGACGGACCGTTGAGCCTCGATGCTCTCACGGGGCTCGACAGCGGGCAACGGGTTCCGACCGGCCGACGGCATCCACGGCCGGCAGCTCTTCGTCCCGCCCGGCCTCGGCCTCGTCGCAGTCCACTCCGGCCCGCAGGTCGTCTCCCCGGACGTGCCGGTCGCCCCGCTCGTCCAGGCGCTCCCGCGGATCGGGACCCGCCCCGGGTCGACTCGGTGAACGTCCTGTGAATCGGGCCGCGAGGACAGCGGCCCTGCCGGGGACCCGAGGCTTCGACCCCGCCGTGGTGCTCGGACCTCTCAGGAAGTTCCCAAAATCTCTCCGGAGGTGATCAGGGCGGGCTGGCAGCGTCGGCGCCTGTTCCGATACGCCTCGACCGACGTGGAGCGTCTGCTGTGGCCACATTCCTTTCCCGGCTGGGCCGGTTCTCCTTCCGGAGGCGCCGGCCGGTCGCGTTGCTGTGGGTGGTGCTGCTCATGGGGACGGGGGTGCTGGCGGGGAGGGCTCCCGCCGCGCCGCCGAACGACTTCTCCATGCCCGGGACGGAGGCGCAGCAGGCGTACGACCTGCTGGAGGAGAGCTTCCCGGGGCTGAACGCCGACGGCGCGACGGCCCGGGTGGTGTTCCGGGCGGAGGACGGCAAAGTCACCGACCCCGAGGCGAAGAAGGCCGTCCAGGAGACGGTCCGGGCACTCGGTACCGACCCCCCCCAGGTCGTCCGGGTCACCGACCCGTACGCGACCCGGTCGGTGAGCGAGGACGGCTCGACCGCCTACGCGCAGGTCTCCTACAAGGCGTCCGCCTCGGAACTGGAGGAGAGCTCGCGCACCGCGCTCCAGGACACCGTCGAGCGCGCGGGCTCGGCCGAACTGAGGGTCGAGGCCGGCGGCAACGCCGTCACCGCGGCCGCCGGCGGGCACTCCTCCGAGGCCCTGGGCCTCGCGGTGGCCGCCGTGGTGCTCGTCCTCACCTCCGGTTCGCTGCTCGCCGCCGGACTTCCCCTGCTCACCGCCATCCTCGGCGTCGGCATCGGCGCACCGGCGATCAAGGTACTCGCGGAGCCGCTCGGCCTCGGCTCGATCACCAGCGGCCTCGCCACCATGATCGGCCTCGCCGTCGGCATCGGCTACGCCCTGTTCGTCGTCTCCCGCTACCGCGCGGAACTCGCCCGCGGCAAGGACCGGGAGGAGGCGGCCGGGCATGCGGTCGGCACCGCGGGCTCGGCGGTCGTGTTCGCCGGTCTGACCGTCGTCATCGCCCTGGCCGGGCTGTGGGTGGTCGGCATCCCGCTGCTGACGCAGATGGGTCTCGCCGCGGCCGGCACGGTCGTCATCGCTGTGCTCATCGCCGTCTCGCTGATTCCCGCGCTGCTCGGGATCTGCGGCCGCCGCCTCGGTCCGGCCCGCGCAAGGCGGCGCCGCGCCGACGACGACCGGCCGAAGCCGGGCACGGGTGTGCGCTGGGCCCGGTTCACCGTCCGGCGGCCGGTCGTCGTCCTTCTGTGCGGGGTCGCGCTGCTCGGGGTGATCGCCGTGCCCGCGGCATCGCTGGAGATGGGGCTGCCGGGCGACGAGAGCAAGCCGGCGTCGACGACGCAGCGCCGCGCCTACGACCTGCTCGCCGAGGACTTCGGACCGGGCTTCAACGGCCCGCTGACCGCGGTCGTCCGGACCGAGGACGGCGGCAGCGCCGAGAGCGCCGTCCAGGACGTCGCCGAGGAGATCCGCGGCAGGAAGGACGTCGCCGCCGTCGGGCAGCCCCGGCTGAGCGAGTCCGGTGACACCGCCGTCCTCAACGTCGTCCCGGCGGCCGCGCCGACGAGCACCGGGACGGCCGACCTCGTCGGCGAGCTGCGCGCCCCGCAGCTCGCCGACGAGAACGACGCCCGGGTCCTGGTCGCCGGATCGACGGCGATGAACGTGGACGTCTCGCAGAAGCTGTCCGACGCGCTGCTCCCGTACCTGGCACTCGTGGTCGGCCTGGCGTTCCTGCTGCTCATCGCCGTCTTCCGGTCCCTCCTCGTGCCCCTCAAGGCAGCCCTGGGCTTCCTGCTGTCCGTCCTCGCCGGCCTCGGCGCGGTGGTCGCCGTCTTCCAGTGGGGCCGGCCGGCCTCCCTCTTCGGGGGCGCCGAACCCGGTCCCGTGATGTCGATGATGCCGATCCTCATGGCCGGCGTGGTCTTCGGCCTCGCCATGGACCACGAGGTCTTCCTCGTCACCCGGATGCGCGAGGCGTACGTCCACGGGACGGCGCCCTCTCCCGCCGCCCCGTGCCCCACTCCGAACCGCGTCCACAGGCCGAACAGGTGCACACGGATACTGTCAACTGCGCAGGCCCCATGCCTTCGGTACGACCAGGCCGCCGTCGACCGTCTCGCCTTCGGCGGCACCGACATCGAGACCGGAACCCACTCCTGCCGCCTCGCCACCACCCGAGCCCGCGCCGAACAGCAGCAGGCGGTCGGCTGGGCGGCGAGGGACCATCCGGCCCCTCAAACAGCCGGAGAGCAGGTCACCACGTCGTTGTACGAGGCGGTCGACGCGCTGCCCGTCGCGGACGAGGACCGCACCGGCTACGTGCGCACCGCTCCAGGGTCTTTCGTTCGGATCGGGCCGGACCGGTGAGCGTGCGTGCCGGGGTACGCGAGCCCGGCATGATCCGAACGAAACACGCCCCAGGGCGTGTTTCGAAAGTCCCGTCTGGCCGGGAACGCCCGGCACTTCCCCGAGTTCTCGCCTTCGCTCCAGCGGGGGAGACCCCATTGCTCGCGGCGTTGTCGGTCGTCGGGGCAGCCCGCTGCGCTCTCCTCCCTCCGCCTTGCGATCGCACGCACCGGACGCCCCCGGCCCCGCCCTCCGGGCGGACGACGCTACTTTCGAAACACGCCCTGGGTGAGGGGGCAGGTGAGCGGCAGGACCCGCTCGGTCAGCCGGCCGGTGAGACGGGTGGTGGTGACGGAGGCTTCGGCGAGCCAGTCCGCTGCGGTCAGCTGGTCGGCCAGGTGCGGCAGTTCATCGGGGCCGATGGCGCACCAGGAGAAGAGCCGGTCCAGGTCGACGCCCTGGCCGTCGGGGCCCAGGTGGCCGTCGTCGCTGCTGTGGGTGGCCAGGACCAGGGCGAGCAGCCGGGTGGCGGCGATGGTCTTGGTCTTGCGGAGCTTCTTGTCCGAGACGGCTCTCTGGGCCCACCCGGAGAGCTTGGGCCGCAGTTTCCCGCCGAAGGTGAACGGTCCCGAGCTGCCCTCATCGGGGACCAGGGAGGGGACGGTGATGGAGGTGGGGTTCTCGGGCCGGGAAGCGAGCAGGTCAGCGGGGGTGCAGGGGAGACGGAGCCAGCCGCAGTCGGCCAACTGCGCGACCAGGTCTTCCGGCTCGCCCAGGCCCAGGCCGGTGAGGTCCTGGCCGACAAGATTGCCCGTGCCGGTGTGCGCGGTGCGCAGCGTCAGCATCACCACCAGCAGGCGCGCCTCCGGACCGGGCAACGGGGCGGTGTCGGTGACGTGGGCCAGGACGGACCGGACATGGTCCCACTGGGCGGGGCGGGTCAGCAGGCGGGCCACGCCCGAAGTGTTGCTGCTCGTGCCCTGGCCGGTGCGCTGCTGGTGCTGGAGGCGGACGGTGGTGGCGGCCTGCTCGGCACGCTGGGCGTCCAGGCGCAGGCTCGTGTCGCCGGTGGCCTCGGCCCAGGCCGCGAAGGCGCTCGCCTTGCGGCTGTGGAGGTCGGCCAGGAGCGCCAGGTCGGGTTCGTCGCGTTGTTGGTAGGCGCGGAAGAGGTCGCCGAGTTCGACGAGTTCATCCCGCAGGGCGAGGGGTCGCAGAGTGTGCGGGACGACCCGTTGGGCGATCTTCCCCTGCCGTGGACGACGCCGCACCGGCACGGAGCGAGGAGCCGGAACCGGGTCGGTTGTGGCCTGGCCGGAGTGGGAGAACTGCGGTGCACCCGCGCCCGCCGTTGTCGCTGCGGGGGCCGGGCGGTCGGCGGGCCGGGGCCCGGAGGCCCGGGAGGCGGCTGCGGTCCTCGCTCCCGGCGTGGCGGCCGCACACCGCGAGCAGCACTCCATGGCCTGCCACCAGCGTCCTCCGCGGTCGGTGACCACGGCCAGGACGACTGGCCCGCCGCACTGCCATTCGGTATGTGCGTGGCGGCCGGTTTCGGGCAGATGGGTGCGGCAACCCGCAGCCCGGCACGCGCAGTCCGCCCCGGGCCCGGGGGCGGGGGCGGCGCGCAGGTGGGCCTTGATGTGGGCGACAGCGGCCGCACGGCCGGCGGCCGCGGAAGGAAGGCGCTGCTCGGCGCAGGCGGGGCGGCTGCACGAGACGCGCACCGCCGTGCTGCCCCGGCCTGCGGCGTCCAGCCGCACCGTCCACCGGCGTTCCGGCATTCGCTCGTCCGGCTCGCTCTCTGCGGCCTGCATCATCCTGCTCTTCCTTCCGCTTCCTGGCCTCGATGCCCGTCGCCGCTTCCCGCCGTGCCGGGCGGTGTGCGGGCGACGAGCCCACCGTATGCAGACGCAGGGGCGAAGGCCGGTGAAATCGCCCTTTTTCCCGGCACGCGGCGACAACGCACGCGTCGTGTGGCTGGTATCCGCCCCGGGCCAGGCGTCCTTCGTGGGTGCAGGGGGCGGCGGTCCGGATCGGTGCAGCCGCCACCCGGCTCCGGTGTCCGGCCCTGGGGCGGTGTGTCCGGCCGCTCGCGCGCATGCCCCGGAGCCGCCCGATGCCCCGGGCGAGTTCCGGCACCCCGGCCCGCAGGTCCGGACCGCCCGGCAGCGGACCGCCCGGGGGACCTGAGGGGAAATCACCCCATCGTGGCCACCGTGGCGTTGACGGCACGGGCCGAGTGCGACACCGACCGGCACGTCTACGGCCCGCTCGGCTGCTGTGCCGGCGCCGGGCACGACAAGGATTTCGCCTCCGATGCCCTGCTCGGGCCCTGAAGCGGGGCGGATGGCGGCTCACCGGCTCCCGGACTCAGGACTCGTCGACGGACGAGACGTTGTTCACCGCGATCGTCGAAGAGGCTGTCCCCTGCTGAAGCCGTGGACGCTCGCGGGCCGCGCAGCGACGCCCGACCCGGGCTCGAACGTCCGGAGCCGGTCTCGCTGCTCGTGGCGGAACCCTCTCGTGCACCACTGGCCACGGCGCCCCCCGGGGGAGCAGTCCCGTATCAGTCCTCGACTGCTCGCGCCGACGTGGGCTCGTCAGCCGGCGGGTGGGGTGCGCAGGGCGAGAATGGCCAGGTCGTCGTGGCCGTCGCTGGGGTGGTGGTCGGCGAGGAAGCGCACGAAGTCGTCCAGGGGCAGGCGGACACAACTGGCGGCGTGTTCGGCGAGTTGGGCCAGGCCGTGGTCGATGGGGTGGCCGGGATGTTCGACGAGCCCGTCGGTGAAGAAGACCACAGTGGCTCCGGCGGGCACGGGGTGGGTGTGGTCGGGACGGTGCTGGTCGGTGTCGACCGCGAGCGGCAGGCCCGGCTCGGCATGGAGATACTCCGTGTGCCCGTCGGGGCCGATCAGG
The DNA here is from genome assembly GCF_053596315.1 of Streptomyces sp. NPDC001732. Classification (NCBI taxonomy): domain Bacteria; kingdom Bacillati; phylum Actinomycetota; class Actinomycetes; order Kitasatosporales; family Streptomycetaceae; genus Streptomyces; species Streptomyces sp. NPDC001732. The sequence goes on along the minus strand of NZ_JBSFFY010000015.1, from coordinate 2,483 downwards.
AGCGGGGGGAGGTGGCCGGCCGTGCTCCAGTGCAGCCTCCAGCCGTCTTCTGCGGGCTCGATGCGGGCCAGGCAGGCGGTGGTGACGGGCAGATCGGTGATGTCGTCCAGGGTGCGGTCGAGCTGGGCGAGGACGGAACTGGGCGGGGCGAGGCGGTCGTAGAGCAGGGCTCGCAGCATGCTGCGGGTCTGGGCCATGGCGGCGGCTGCGCGCAGGTCGTGGCCGCCGACGTCGCCGATCACGACGGCGCACGTGTTGTCGGGCAGCCACAGGGCGTCGTACCAGTCCCCGCCGAGGTGGCCGGGACTGGGAGCCGGGCGGTAGATGGCGGCGCCGGTGAAGGGGCGCAGGTCGGGCAGGGTGGGCAGCAGGAGGCGCTGGAATTTTTCGGCGCTGGTGCGGAGCTGCTCGAACAGGCTGACGTTCTCGATGGCGATGCCGGCGGCGCCGGCCAGGGCGACGACGATGTCCTCGTCGTCGCGGTCGAAGGGCTGCCCGTCACGGCGTTCGGACAGGTAGAGGTCGCCGTAGATGGTGCCGCGGACACTGATGGCGACGCCCAGGAGGGTGCGCATGTGCGGATGGCCCGGTGGAAACCCGGCCGAGGCGGGATGGGAACGGATGTCGTCGACGCGCAGGGGCTCGGGGTGGTGAATCAGATGTCCGAGAACGCCGCGGCCACGGGGGAACTCGATCCCGGCCAGGTTGTCGCGCTCGGACTCCGACAGACCCGCCGTGATGAACTGCCCCAGTTGCCCGCCGGACTCGTCCAGCACGCCCAGTGCGCCGTAGTGGGCGTCGACCAGGTCCTTGGCGGTGGTCACGATGCGGTGCAGGACCGCGGGCAGATCCTTTTCCTGACTGATCGCCAGCACAGCGTTCAGCAGCCCCTGCAGCCGGTCCTTGGCGGTGGTCAGTTCCCGCAACTGCGCGGCGATCTGGTCCAGCTGGCGATTCAGCCGCAGGGACACGTCAATGCGGGACTGCTCGGGTTCTTCCTGCCTGCCTGCCGTCATGACCGCTCGGCCACCGAAGCCGCACCGCGGTCACGCATCGACTCACACAGCCACTCGCACGAGCGGTACACGCCCAGCCTCCTGACTCCACCGTTGTCGGACGAGACCTCAGCGTGACACTGCGAGGTGGTCCACCCCGGCCATTACTCCTGCGGCAGCATGCCTCCAGTCGGCTCCGGCGGTTGGGACTCAGGGCCGTCCCGCAATGCCTGGCGGGCGCACGACGACAGCTGCTTCCCCGAGCTCTCGGCTGCGCCCGAGCAGGGGAGACCCCATCCTCGCCGCGTTGTCGGAACGCCCGAATGCATCCAGCATGCGGGCGCGCCTCCGCCTTGCGATGCACCGCATCCGACGCCGCGCGCCGATCCACCAGGCATTGCGGGACAACCCCTGGGTTGTTGATCGCCGGACCGCAGGGACTCCGTACCGGGAGGCCGCCCGGTCCCCGTCCCCGAACACCACCGCAGGGTTGAGGAGTTCGTCCCACGACCGTTTACCGCAAGGCCGCAGCATGCGCCGGAGCCGGTTCCGCAGCATTGTTCCTGGTCGTTTCGTCGGGTGTTCCGGCGGCGGCGCACGGCTCGATGACGGACCCGGTGAGCCGTGTTTCCGCCTGCTGTGCGGAAGGCGTGGAGTCGCCGCAGTCCGCGGCCTGCAAAGCGGCTGTCGCGGCGAGCGGAAATCAGGCCTTCTACGACTGGAATGCGGTCAACATGGCCAATGCGGCCGATAAGTCGAAGCAGATCGTCCCCGACGGAAAGCTGTGCGGCGCGGCCAATGAGAAGTACCGCGGGCTCGACCTGCTGCGGGCCGATTCGGAAAGGACGACGGCGCCAAGGGCCCGGCCCGGACAGCGACCGCCCCCACCGAAAAGGAGATCGCGGCCGGCGCCGGCAAGTCCTCCGTCACGTACCAGGGGCACGGCGGCGACACCCGCACCCCGGCGGGCACGGGCGGGGCCGACGCGCCCGGGGCGAACGACGCCCCCGGGCCGCTCGGTGAGAAACGCGAGCAGGTCGAACTCGCGCCGGATCAGGGAGAGTCGGGCGCCGTCCAGGTCGGGCAGCCCCAGATCCAGGACGACCACGTCGAAGCGGGAACGGGAGACTTCGCGCAGCGCCTCAAGGGCCGTACCGACACTCCATACGACATGGGACGCCTCGGTCGGGTGCCGGATGAGGGCCGAGCGCACGAAACGGTCGTCCTCGACGACGAGCACACCAGCCATGGGGGAAATCGTGTGTTATTCAATGAAGTGTTCCCCGCTGTGCCGGTCCGGAAGACGGACGGTGCAAGGTGTTCCGGATGCGACGAGGACCGGTGAACATCATGGCGTGGGTGCTCTCCACGGGAGCGGCGGTCACGCTGACCTCTTGAGTTCTAGCGGTCCTCGCAACACTCACGATGATGGGAGTTGCGAGGACCGTGGGCGGTAAGAGGATCGATCCTGCGCTGCGGAAGCGTTTC